>NZ_JBFAXU010000020.1:0-185971 GCF_040680975.1 Streptomyces sp. NPDC051921 | reverse complement strand
GCCCGGTTACATTCCGAACCCGGAAGCTAAGCCTTTCAGCGCCGATGGTACTGCAGGGGGGACCCTGTGGGAGAGTAGGACGCCGCCGAACAATCTTTCAGGACCCCTGGTCCCAGCGTTCATGCTGGGACCAGGGGTCCTTTTGTTTTTTCCTTGTATTTCTTGAAAGCGCGGTGCGGTGCCGGCTGCGCGAGAATGACTGCAGTACCCGAAGACAGGAGTCACGTCGATGTCCACCAACTCTCCCGACGACCGCCCGGAGCGCGAGCCGCGACGCCGGGACGGTGGCGAGCGGGGCGGCTTCCGTGGGCCGCGTCGTGACGACAACCGTGGTGGTGGCTACCGCGGCGGCCGTGACGACCGCCGCGACGACCGCCGTGATGACCGCCGTGACGACCGTCGCGACGATCGCTCCGGTGGTTTCCGCCGTGACGACAGCCGGCGTGACGAGCGTCCGGGTGGTTTCCGTCGCGACGACAACCGCCCCTCCTACCGTCGCGACGACCGGCGTGATGAGCGTCCCGGTGGTTTCCGCCGTGACGACAACCGTCCCTCCTACCGCCGTGACGACCGCGACGACAGCCGTCCCGCGTTCCGCCGTGACGAGCGCCAGGACGAGCGTCCCGGTGGCTTCCGTCGCGACGACAGCCGTGGTGGCGACCGTCGTGACGACAACCGCGGTGGTGGTTACCGCGGCGGCCGTGACGACCGCTCCGGCGGCTTCCGTCGCGACGACCGGCGTGATGAGCGTCCCGGTGGTTTCCGCCGTGACGACAACCGTCCCTCCTACCGCCGTGACGACCGCGACGACAGCCGTCCCGCGTTCCGCCGTGACGAGCGCCAGGACGAGCGTCCCGGTGGCTTCCGTCGCGACGACAGCCGTGGTGGCGACCGTCGTGACGACAACCGCGGTGGTGGTTACCGCGGCGGCCGTGACGACCGCTCCGGCGGCTTCCGCCGCGACGACCGGCGTGACGAGCGTCCCGGTGGCTTCCGTCGCGACGACAGCCGTGGTGGCGACCGTCGTGACGACAACCGCGGTGGTGGTTACCGCGGCGGCCGTGACGACCGCTCCGGCGGCTTCCGCCGCGACGACCGGCGGGACGAGCGTCCCGGTGGCTTCCGCCGTGACGACAACCGTCCCTCCTACCGCCGTGACGACCGCGACGACAGCCGGCCCGCGTTCCGCCGTGACGAGCGCCAGGACGAGCGTCCCGGTGGCTTCCGTCGCGACGAGCGTCAGGACGACCGCTCCGGCTTCCGCCGCGACGACCGTCGTGACGACCGGCCCCGCGGGCCGCGCCGCGAGGACGACCGGCGCGGT
The DNA here is from genome assembly GCF_040680975.1 of Streptomyces sp. NPDC051921. Classification (NCBI taxonomy): domain Bacteria; kingdom Bacillati; phylum Actinomycetota; class Actinomycetes; order Kitasatosporales; family Streptomycetaceae; genus Streptomyces; species Streptomyces sp. NPDC051921. The sequence continues at coordinate 184,647 of NZ_JBFAXU010000020.1, read as the reverse complement.
GGCGGCGGCTTCCGCGGCCGTGACGACCGGCGCGACGACCGTGGGCGTGGCCCGCGCCGCGACGACCGGGGCGGCTACGGGCGCCGTGACGACCGCGGTGACCGCGGCGAGCGTCGCGGTGGCGACCGCGCGCCGATCAAGCGTCTGCCGATCCCGCCGGAGGTCACCGGTGAGGAGATCGACGCGGACGTGCGGCAGGAGCTCCTGAGCCTGCCCAAGGGTCTCGCCGAGGACGTCGCCCGCAACCTCGTCATGGTCGCGCAGCTGATCGACGAGGAGCCGGAGAAGGCCTACGAGTACTCCCGCATCGCGCTGCGGCTCGCTTCCCGTGTCGCCGCCGTGCGTGAGGCCGCCGGCTTCGCGGCGTACGCGACGCAGAAGTACTCCGAGGCGCTGGCCGAGTTCCGGGCGGCGCGCCGGATGACCGGCAGCGTCGAGCTGTGGCCCGTCATGGCCGACTGCGAGCGTGGTCTCGGTCGCCCCGAGCGGGCGCTGGCCATGGCCGGCGAGCCCGAGGTGCAGAAGCTGGACAAGGCCGGGCAGGTCGAGATGCGGCTCGTGGCCGCCGGCGCCCGCCGGGACATGGGGCAGCTCGACGCGGCCATCGTGACCCTGCAGAGCCCCGAGCTGGCGTCCAGCGCCACCCACCCGTGGACCGCGCGCCTGCGGTACGCGTACGCCGACGCGCTGCTCGCCGCCGGGCGTGAGCGCGAGGCGCGTGAGTGGTTCGCGAAGGCCCTTGAGTCCGACAAGGACGGCTCCACGGACGCCTCCGACCGGCTCGCCGAGCTGGACGGTGTCGAGTTCGTCGACGCGTTCGACGACTCCGAGGACGTCGAGGACGTCGAGGACGTCGACGAGGCGATCGACGACGCCGAGCGCGACGACCAGGACGACCAGGACGACGAGCAGGACTCCGACGAGCGGGACTCCGACGAGCCGCGCGAGGACGACAAGAGCTGACGTCCCCGTACGACGTACACACACGAAGGGCGGCACCCCGCGGGGGGTGCCGCCCTTCGGCGTTCTCGGCGAGGATGCCCGGCCGTTCGGTCAGTCGAGCGCCAGGCTGCGCAGCACCAGACCCGTCGCCGGCTTCGGACCGAAGGAGGTCGACTTGCGGGGCATCGTGACGCCCTGCCGGGCCAGGTCCCGTACGACCTCCTCCCTGACGGGGTGCATGAGGACCGCCGTACCGCCGCGGCGCTCGGCCTGCTCGACGGCGGCCTGGGTGTCGTGGATGTAGCTGATGTCCTCGGGGGAGTCCTCCGCGATGTGCCAGACGTGGTCGAGGAGGGTGGAGTGCAGGACCGTGGCGTCGAGGGTGCGCCAGGCCTCGGGGCGGTCCGTGCGGACCGTGCGGGCCAGGAGCGCCGGGTCGGGGCGGTCCAGGAGGTGGAAGGAGCCGTCGCCGGCGAGGAGGAAGGCGTTGCCTTCGGCGGTGGCCGCGGCCAGGGCCTCCTGGGCGGCCGGGAGGGGGCCGTCGACGCGCGTCACGCGGAAGGCGTCGCCGAGGGCGGCGAGCGCGTCGGCGACGGGGAGGCGGTTGAGCAGCCGGTGGATGGCGCGGACGCGGAGCGGGTAGCGGGCCGTGTCGATGAGCAGGACCAGGCCGTGGTTCCAGGGGCCGGGCGCGGTGTGCTCCTCGCGGAGCCGCAGGTAGGTGGCCCAGCGGTGGTGGCCGTCGGCGATCAGGGCCTGGTGGCGGCCGAGTTCGGCGGCGACGGCGGCGAGGTCGGCCGGGTTGGTGACGGCCCAGAGGCGGTGGTGGAAGCCGTCCTCGGTGGTGGTGGAGAGCAGTGGCTCGCGCTCGACGGTGCGGTCGATGACTGCACCCGCTCCGTCGCCGTCGCCGCGGTAGGTGAGGAGCAGCGGCTCCAGGTTGGCGGCGGTGGTGCGCATGAGGGCGGCCCGGTCCTCGACGACGTGCGGCATGACGTCCTCGTGGGGGAGGACGATGCCCTCGGCGGGGGTGGAGAGTTCGAGGGCGCCGATGATGCCGCGCTGGAGGATGCCGTCGCCGCGCTGCTCGTACACGTAGAGCGCGGGTTCGGGGTCGGGGGCGAGGATGCCGTCGGCGAGCCAGCGGTCGAGGGTGACGGCGGCCTTGCGGTGACGGGTGCCGGCGGTCATGGCCTGGGGGAGGATGAGCCGGACGATGTTGTGGGGGTCCGCGGACTCCAGGTGGTGGAGTCCGTCGGGCCGGACGACGACGTCGTACGGCGGGGAGGTCACGGCGGCCAGGCTGCCGACCCGTTCGGGAACGTACCGGACACCCCGGAAGGGGCTCAGTCGAAGACCGGGAGCGCGGACGTCATCGGCCGCGTGACCTGAGGTATGCATCTCGTCATCCTATGTGGCCGGTGGCCATGCGCGATGATCTGGGCAACGGGAGAATGTCGGCCCGGCAACGTGAGGAGTACATGGCATGACGGGAATCGGTCAGCGGCGGGACGGGAACCGGCCGAGTGGCAGTGCGCGCGCGTTGAGCGAGGCGTACGACACGGCGCTGCTCGACCTGGACGGTGTCGTGTACTACGCCGGTGGGGACGCGATCCCCCATGCCGTCTCGGCGCTGGGGGCGGCCCGGGCCGGCGGGATGCACCTGGCGTACGTCACCAACAACGCGCTGCGGACCCCGGACGCGGTGGCCGAGCACCTCACCGGGATCGGGGTGCCGGCGGAGCCCGGGGACGTGATCACCTCGGCGCAGGCCGTGGCCCGGCTCATCGCCGAGGAGGTGCCGCCCGGTTCCCGGGTGCTGCTGATCGGCGGCGAGGGGCTGCGCGTGGCGCTGCGCGAGCGGGGTCTGGTGCCGGTGGAGTCGGCGGACGACGACCCGGTGGCGGTGGTGCAGGGGTACGGCGGCCCGGACCTGCCGTGGGGGCGGTTCGCGGAGGCGAGTTACGCGGTCGGGCGGGGCGTGCCGTGGTACGCCTCGAACACCGACCTGACGATTCCGGGCCTTCGCGGGATCGGGCCGGGCAACGGTGCGGCCGTGGAGGTCGTACGGATCGCGACGGGCCGGGAGCCGAAGGTCGCGGGCAAGCCGCTGCCGCCGATGCACCGCGAGACCGTGCTGCGCACGGGGGCCGAGCGGCCGCTGGTGGTCGGGGACCGGCTGGACACGGACATCGAGGGGGCGTTCAACGGGGGTGTGGACTCGCTGCTCGTCCTGACCGGCGTCACGGACGTGCCACGGCTGCTCGCGGCGGTGCCCGAGCACCGGCCCGCCTTCGTGGCTGCGGATCTGCGGGGGCTGCTCACGGCCCAGCCGGAGGTCGTCGGCGGTGCGGACGGGGCCTTCGGGTGCGGGGGCTGGTCGGCCTCGGTGAGCGGGGGAGAGCTGGTCCTGGAGGGTGCGGGCGAGGGGCTCGATCCGCTGGACGGTGTGCGGGCGCTGTGCGCGGCGGCCTGGACCGAGGCGGGGGCCGGGGCGTCGGGTCTGGACGTGCGGAAGGCGCTGGAGCGGCTGGGGCCGGTGCGCTGACCTCGTGCGCCGGTGCGCCGGGTGCGGCGACCGCGTACGCCAGTGGGCCGGCACAGGGGATCGATCAACGATCGGAGGGTAGGCTAACCTAACCTCGTGTTGGTCGAGAGTCCCTCCCGTGCGAGCGCGGAGCCGACCGGCCCTGCCCAGAAGCCGACGCGCCGGAACGCCGTGCGCGCCGTCGGACTGGTCGTGGCCGTCGGGGTCCTGCTGCTGGTCTGTGTCCTGAGCATCATGATCGGTGCCAAGCCGGTGCCGCTCGGCGACGTGTGGCACGGACTGTTCCACAACAGCGGCATCCGCAACGACGTCGTCATCCACGACGTGCGCGTCCCCCGCACGCTCCTCGGGCTGCTCGTCGGTCTGGCCCTCGGCCTCGCCGGGGCCGTCATGCAGGGCCTCACCCGCAATCCGCTCGCCGAGCCCGGACTCCTCGGCGTCAACGCCGGCGCCGCCGCGGCCGTGGTGTCCGCGATCGCCTTCCTCGGCGTCACGGACACCTCCGCGTACGTGTGGTTCGCGTTCGTCGGCGCGGCCGTCGTCTCGGTCCTCGTGTACGTCCTCGGCGGCAGCCGGGGCGCCACCCCCGTCCGGCTCGCGCTCGCGGGCACCGCGGCCACCGTCGCCCTGTACGGGTACGTCAACGCCGTACAGCTGCTCGACTCGGCGGCGCTGGACCGGCTGCGCTTCTGGACGGTCGGCTCCCTGGCCGACGCCAACATGGACACCGTCGGACGCGTCGCCCCCTTCGTCCTCGTGGGTGCCGTGCTCGCCCTGTTGATCGCCCGGCCGCTGAACGCCATGGAGATGGGCGACGACACCGCGCGGGCGCTCGGCGCCGACCTCACCCGGACCCGGGTCCTCGCGATGGTGTCCGTGACGCTGATGTGCGGCGCGGCGACCGCCGCCTGCGGGCCGATCGTGTTCGTCGGCCTGATGGTCCCGTACATCGCGCGGTCCTTCACCGGACCCGACATGCGGTGGATCCTGCCCTACGCGGCGGTCCTCTCGCCCGTCCTGCTCCTCGGCTCAGACGTCATCGGCCGGGTCGTCACCCGCCCCGCCGAACTGCAGGTCGGCATCGTCACCTCGCTCGTCGGCGGGCCCGTCTTCATCCACCTCGTCCGCCGCAAGAGGATGGCCCAGCTGTGAGCACCAAGACCCTGCGGACCGGCGGACTCTCGGTGCGCTACGAGCCGCGCGCCCTCCTCTCCGTCCTCGGCCTGCTCGTGGTCGCGCTGACCGCGGCGGTCGTCCTCATCGGCAGCGGCGACTTCCCCGTCGCCCCCGGCGACGTCGTCGCCACCCTCCTCGGCGGCGGCACCGAGGTGCAGAAGATCGCCGTCATGGACCTGCGGCTGCCCCGCGTCCTCGTCGCCCTCCTCGTCGGCGCGGCCCTCGGCATCGGCGGCGCCGTCTTCCAGGCGATCTCCCGCAACCCACTGGGCAGCCCGGACGTGATCGGATTCGGCCAGGGTTCCACCGTCGGCGCGCTCACCGTCATCGTCCTCTTCCAGGGCAGCGCGGCGGCCGCGGCAGGCGGCGCCGTCGTCGGCGGTCTCGTCACCGGCCTGGTGATCTACCTGCTCGCCTGGAAGCGCGGCGTCCACGGCTACCGCCTCGTCCTCATCGGCATCGGCGTCGCCGCCATGCTGACCGCCGTCATCCACTACCTCATCACCAAGGCGCAGCTCGTCGACGCGGCCCGCGCGACGGTGTGGATGACCGGCTCGCTCGAGGGCCGCGACATGGAGCAGTTCTGGCCGCTGTTCGCCGTCAGCTGCGTGCTGCTGCCGCTGGTCCTCGGGCACGGGCGGGCCCTGCGGATGCTGGAGATGGGCGACGACGCCGCGTACGCGCTCGGCGTCAGGGTCGAGCGGACCCGGATCGTCCTCATGGCCGCCGCCGTGCTGCTCGTGGCCGTCGCCACCGCCGCCGCGGGCCCCATCGTCTTCGTCTCGCTGAGCGCGCCGCAGCTGGCCCGCCGGCTCACCCGCTCGCCCGGCCCGAACCTCGGCGCCTCCGCGCTCATGGGCACCGCCCTGCTGCTCGTCGCCGACTGGACGGCCACCAACGCCTTCGGTGAGCGCCAGCTGCCGGTGGGCATCGTCACCGGCGTCCTCGGCGGCTGCTACCTGCTGTGGCTGCTCGTCAGCGAGCGGAAGGCCGGCCGGATATGACCATCGAGAACACCATCAGGAGCAAGGGAATGAACGGGCAGCAGCAGACGCAGCAGCGGCTCAGTGCCGAGTCGGTCACGCTCGCCTACGACCAGCGGGTCATCGCCCGCGACCTGAGCGTCGCGATCCCCGACCACTCCTTCACGGTCATCGTCGGCCCCAACGCCTGCGGCAAGTCCACGCTGCTGCGCGCGCTGTCCCGGATGCTGAAGCCGACCGAGGGCCGGGTGCTGCTCGACGGGCAGGCCATCCACTCGATGCCCGCGAAGAAGGTCGCGCGGACGCTCGGGCTGCTCCCGCAGTCCTCCGTGGCGCCCGACGGCATCACGGTCGCCGACCTGGTCGCCCGCGGCCGCTACCCGCACCAGGGGCTGCTGCGGCAGTGGTCGCCGGAGGACGAGCGGATCACGCAGGAGTCGATGGCCGCGACCGGCGTGGCCGAGCTCGCCGAGCGGTACGTGGACGAGCTGTCCGGCGGCCAGCGCCAGCGGGTCTGGATCGCGATGGCCCTCGCCCAGCAGACCCCGCTGCTGCTGCTCGACGAGCCGACCACCTTCCTGGACATCCAGCACCAGATCGACGTCCTCGACCTGTGCGCCGAGCTGCACGAGACGCAGGGCCGGACGCTCGTCGCGGTGCTGCACGACCTCAACCACGCGGCCCGCTACGCCACCCACCTCATCGCCTGCCGCGACGGCGAGGTCGTCGCCGAGGGCCCGCCGGACGAGGTCGTGACCGCCGAGCTCGTCGAGCGCGTCTTCGGACTGCGCTGCCAGGTCATCGAGGACCCGGAGACGGGCACCCCGCTCGTCGTCCCGGCCGGCCGCAAGGCACGCAGGCCGCAGCCGCTGGAGCCCGCCCTAGAGCAGTGACCGCAGCTTCAGCAGATCGCGGAAGCCCGCCTCCAGGCCGACCCGGCCGGAGGCCCAGGCCTTGGCGAAGTTCAGCCGCCCGTCGACCATCGCGACCAGGTCGTCGCCGGTCATCCGCAGCCGGATCTGCGCCTTCTCGGGCGGCGGACCGGCCACCGTGTCCTCGACCTCGATCCGCCCGTCGGCCAGTCGGCCGGTGAAGGTCGTGTCCAGGTCGGTCAGGTGGCAGCTGAGGGTGCGGTCGAGCGCGGCCGCGCCGCGCACCTCGCCGTCCGCCGCCGCCAGGTTGTCCGAGAGCCTCTTCAGTGCCTCGCGGCACTCCGTGATCGTCGCCATCGCCGTCGACCGTACCTCAGGGCTTCACGGTAGCGTCGGGGCCATGAGCGACGCGTACCCGAACGTCCACGACGTCCGCCGGGCGGACGGTGCCCCGGCGGACCCCCACGGGGACGTCGCGTACCACCCGCCGGGCCCCGGCCCGCTGGCGGGCGCGGGCGCCACGGCCGACGGTCCCGCGGAGGCCGGCACCGCGGACGCGGGCGCCGTGCGCCCGGCCCCGGCAGACCCGTACGAGGCCGCCGTGCCCGCCCCGCTGGGCGTCGTCCGCACACCCACCGGCCGGCCCGCCGTCGACGCGCTCCTGGACCGGCTCGGCGACGCCGACCACCTCACGGCCGACGGACACCTCGACGTGTACGAGGATGTACACCGTGGGCTGCGCGCCGAGCTGACCGCGCTCGACGCCCCGCCCGGACCCCGTCCGTACGACAACAGGAGCTGAACCGAACGTGGCAGGACCGGCACGCCGCCGTCTCGACGCCGAGCTGGTACGGCGCAAGCTGGCGCGCTCGCGCGAGCACGCCAGCCAGCTGATCGCCGCGGGCCGGGTGACGGTCGGCAAGACCGTCGCGACCAAGCCCGCCACCCAGGTCGAGACCGCCGCGGCCATCGTCGTGGCCCAGGACGACAGCGACCCCGACTACGTGTCGCGCGGCGGCCACAAGCTGGCCGGCGCCTTCGCCGCCTTCGTGCCGCAGGGCCTGCGGGTCGAAGGCCGGCGCGCGCTCGACGCGGGCGCGTCCACCGGCGGCTTCACCGACGTCCTGCTGCGCGCCGGCGCCGCCCACGTGGTCGCCGTCGACGTCGGCTACGGGCAGCTCGCCTGGTCGCTGCAGAGCGACGAGCGGGTCACCGTCAAGGACCGTACGAACGTGCGCGAGATGACCCTCGACGCCATCGACGGCATCCCCGTCGACCTCGTCGTCGGAGACCTGTCCTTCATCCCGCTCGGGCTCGTGCTGCCCGCCCTGGTGGCCTGCACCGCGCCCGACGCCGACCTGGTGCTGATGGTCAAGCCGCAGTTCGAGGTCGGCAAGGAGCGGCTCGGGACCGGCGGAGTGGTGCGGAGCGCCGAACTCCGCGCCGACGCCGTGAAGAACGTGGCCCGGCGCGCGGGCGAGCTCGGGCTCGGGGTCCTCGGCGTCACCGCCAGCCCGCTGCCCGGACCCTCCGGCAACGTCGAGTACTTTCTGTGGCTGCGGGCCGGGGCGCCCGCCCTTGATCCTGCGGAAGTCGACCGCGCCGTGGCGGAAGGACCTCGTTGAGCACTGGTTCGAGCACGTCTACCGAGAACAGCCGCACTGTCTTCCTGCTCGCGCACACCGGCCGGCCGGCCGCCGTGCGCAGCGCCGAACTCGTCGTCCTCGGGCTGCTGCGCAGCGGCATCGGGGTGCGCGTCCTGGAGGCGGAGGCGGCCGACCTGCCGCTGCCGCCCGCCGTCCAGAAGGTGCCGGAGGCCTGCTCCGACGCGCTCGACGGCTGTGAACTGCTCGTCGTCCTCGGCGGCGACGGGACCCTGCTGCGCGGCTCCGAGTTCGCCCGGGCCTCCGGGGTGCCGATGCTCGGCGTCAACCTGGGGCGGGTCGGCTTCCTCGCCGAGGCCGAGCGCGACGACCTCGACAAGGTCGTCGACCGGGTCGTCACCCGCGCCTACGAGGTCGAGGAGCGGATGACCCTCGACGTCACCGTCTACCAGAACGGCGACGTCCTGCACCAGGACTGGGCGCTCAACGAGGCGGCCGTGCAGAAGGTGTCCCCGGAGCGGATGCTGGAGGTCGTCCTCGCCATCGACGGGCGCCCGGTGACCGGCTTCGGCTGCGACGGGGTGATCTGCGCGACCCCGACCGGCTCGACGGCGTACGCCTTCTCCGCCGGCGGACCGGTGATCTGGCCCGAGGTGGAGGCGCTGCTCATGGTGCCGATCGGGGCGCACGCGCTGTTCGCCAAGCCGCTCGTCACCACCCCCGACTCGGTGCTCGCCGTCGAGGTCGAACCGCACACCCCGCACGGCGTGCTGTGGTGCGACGGGCGTCGTACGGTCGAGCTCCCGGCGGGCGCCCGGGTCGAGGTCCGCCGCGGCGCCGTCCCGGTCCGGCTCGCCCGGCTGCACCACGCGTCGTTCACCGACCGCCTGGTCGCGAAGTTCGCCCTGCCGGTGTCGGGGTGGCGCGGGGCGCCGCACTAGCGGGTGAACAGGGGTCGGGCGGGCCCGTGCTGACCTGCGGGTTCGCCGCCGGTCGGCAGGGGCCGTCGCACAGGGGCGCCCCGACCTCGTAAGGTCTTCTCCGTGTTGGAGGAGATGCGGATACGGTCGCTCGGAGTCATCGACGACGCTGTCGTCGAGTTGTCGCCCGGTTTCACCGCGGTGACGGGTGAGACCGGTGCGGGCAAGACCATGGTCGTGACCAGCCTCGGGCTGCTGCTCGGCGGGCGCGCCGACCCGGCCCTGGTACGGATCGGGGCGGGGTCCGCCGTCGTCGAGGGCCGCATCGCGCTGCCCCCGGGCGCGGCCGTCGCCGCGCGTGCCGCAGAGGCGGGCGCGGAGCTCGACGAGGGCGCGCTGCTCGTCAGCCGTACCGTCTCGGCCGAAGGCCGGTCCCGCGCGCACCTGGGCGGGCGCTCCGTGCCCGTCGGGCTGCTCGCCGAGCTCGCCGACGAGCTCGTCGCCGTGCACGGCCAGACCGACCAGCAGGGCCTGCTCAAGCCGGCCCGGCAGCGCGGCGCCCTCGACCGGTACGCGGGGGAGGCCGTCGCCGTGCCGCTCGCCGCCTACGGCGAGGCGTACAAGCGGCTGAGGGCCGTCACCGCCGAGCTGGAGGAGATCACCACCCGGGCCCGTGAGCGGGCCCAGGAGGCCGATCTGCTGCGCTTCGGGCTGGGCGAGATCGAGGCCGTCGAGCCGCGGCCGGGCGAGGACGTCGAGCTGGCCGCCGAGGCGGAGCGGCTCGGGCACGCCGAGTCCCTGGCCTCCGCCGCCGCGCTCGCGCACGCGGCGCTGGCGGGCCAGCCGGAGGATCCGGAGGCCGTGGACGCGACGACGCTCGTCGCGGGTGCGGGCCGGGCCCTGGAGGCCGTACGGGCGCACGACCCGGCGCTCGCGGCGCTCGCCGACCGGATGGGCGAGATCTCCATCCTGCTCTCGGACGTGGCCGGGGAGCTCGCCGGGTACGCCGACGACCTGGACGCCGACCCGCTGCGGCTCGCCGCCGTCGAGGAGCGCCGCGCCGCGCTCACCCAGCTGACGCGGAAGTACGGCGAGGACATCGCGGCGGTGCTCGCCTGGGCCGAGCAGAGCGCGACCCGGCTCACCGAGCTCGACGGTGACGACGAACGCATCGACGAGCTGACCGCCGAGCGGGACCGGCTGCGCGACGAGCTGTCGGCCCTGGCCCAGCGGCTCACCGACGCCCGGACGGAGGCGGCGGACCGGTTCGCCGAGGCCGTCACCGCCGAGCTCGCCTCGCTGGCCATGCCGCACGCGCGGGTGTCCTTCGCCATCCGGCAGACCGAGGACCCCGACGGCGTCGAGGTGGGCGGCCGCCGGGTCGCGTACACCCCGGCCGGTGCCGACGAGGTCGAACTGCTCCTCGCCCCGCACCCGGGTGCCCCGCCGCGCCCGATCGCCAAGGGCGCGTCCGGTGGTGAGCTGTCCCGCGTGATGCTGGCCGTCGAGGTGGTCTTCGCCGGCACGGACCCGGTGCCGACGTACCTCTTCGACGAGGTCGACGCGGGCGTCGGCGGCAAGGCGGCGGTCGAGATCGGCCGTCGGCTCGCCAAGCTCGCCAGGTCCGCGCAGGTCGTCGTGGTCACCCACCTGCCGCAGGTGGCGGCCTTCGCCGACCGCCAGCTGCTCGTCGAGAAGACCAACGACGGCTCGGTCACCCGGTCCGGCGTCACCGTCCTGGAGGGCGAGGACCGGGTCCGCGAGCTGTCCCGGATGCTCGCCGGCCAGGAGGACTCCGAGACCGCCCGGGCGCACGCCGAGGAACTGCTCGCGACCGCGCGGGCCGACGCCTGACGCCCGGGGCCCGGCGCCGGTACCGGGCCAGGCGCCGACCGGGCCCGGTACCGGCCGGCCGGGGGCCGACCGGGGGCCCGGTGCCGACCGGGCCCGGTGCCGACCCGGCCGGGGGCCGACCGGGGCCCGGCGTCGACCGGGCCGGGGGCCGGCAGGGGCGCCGCGCCCCCCCGGCCGGGCCCGTCCCGTCCGGCCCTCGCGGCGGTGCTGCCGTGTCCTGTTCGCCCCGTCCCCTGCCTGCCCCGCCTCCGCCCACGCAGCCGGCAGCCTGGCGGGCGCCGCTGACAGGTCATTAGGCTGGCCCGCATGATCAGGACACGCAGCAGGGCCGCTTCGTTCGCCGTGGCCGCAGGGCTGGGCCGGGCGGTGTACGAAGGGCTGCGGCGGTGTCGCGGGGCCGATCCCCGCTGGGAGCGGACCAACCATGCCGGGCGGCCGGTCCACCTGTACGCCGGGCCCGCGGCCGCGGTCGGGGCGGCGGTCGGCGCGGGATCCGGGGCGGGCGCCCTGGCGGTGCTCGCGGCCGGGGTCTGCGGCGCCTACGACGACGTCCGGGGCGACGGGCGGCGCGGCTTCCGGGCGCATCTGACGGCGCTGCGGGAGGGCGAGGTCACCAGCGGGGCCGTCAAGCTGTTCGGTATCGGGGCCGCAGGGCTCGTCGCCGGCGCGCTGCTGAAGGAGCGGCCCGTCGACAAGCTCCTCGCCGGCGTCGTCATCGCCGGCACCGCCCATCTCGTCAACCTGGTCGACGTGAGGCCGGGCCGGGCCGGCCTCGTCGTGCTCGGGCTCGCGGCGCCCGGGCTGCTGCGCGGGCCGCAGGCCGCAGCGCCGATGGGCGCCGCGGCGGCCCTCCTCGCCGACGACCTGGCGGAGCGCACCATGCTCGGCGACACCGGCGCGCACGCCCTCGGCGCGGCCGTCGGCACCGCGATCGCCGCCGGCAACGGGCGCCTCGGCCTGGCCGCCCACGCGGCGGGGCTCGTCACGGCCGCGGTGTACGCGGAGACGTCAGCGAACGCGCGCGGGCTCACCCATGTGGGTGAACCCGGCCGCTGAGTTGAGGCGGCCGACACGGCAACGACGCCACTTCGGTGCCGGAACGTGCGTACGGACTGGCATCCTTGGCGCGTGACACAGCTCCGTACGGTCCAAGTACTGGGCGGCGGCAGCGCGGGCAGCAGCGCGCACGTCAGGTCGCTCGCCTCGGGGCTGGTGGCAAGGGGCGTGCGGGTGACCGTGTGCGCCCCGCCCGAACTCGAAGAGGTCTACGACTTCACCGGCGCCGGCGCGCACCTCGTCCCGGTGCAGCGGTCCGGCGGGCCCGCGAGCGTCGCCGTGCTCCGCAACGCCTGCATCGGCGCGGACGTCGTGCATGCGCACGGCCTCGACGCCTCGGTGCGGGCCTCGCTCGCGCTGTCCGGCGGCGCCGGGCCGCGCACCCCGCTCGTCACCACCTGGCACACCCGCAGCCACGTGGCCGGGGCGCGCGCCGGACTCGTACGCCTCCTGGAGCGCAGGACGGTGCGGGCGGCGGCCGTCGTCCTCGGCACCTCCTCGGAGCTCGTCGACCGGGCCCGGCGGCGCGGCGCCCGCGACGCGCGGCTCGGCCCCGTGACCGTGCCGGCCTCCCGGGCGCCGGTCTGTCTGCACGACGGCAAGGCCCGGGCCGAACTGGGAGCCGTGGACCGCCCGTTGCTGATGGCCGTCGGCGCCCTGGAGCCGGGGCGCGGGTACGGGATGCTGCTCGAGGCGGCGCGGGCGTGGCGCGACCTCGACCCGCAGCCGTTGCTCGTCATCGCGGGGGAAGGGCCCGAACGGCCGGCCCTGCAGCGGCGGATCGAGGCGGAGGGGCTCGCGGTGAGGCTCATCGGACGCCGCGACGACGTGGCGGAGCTGCTCGCCGCGGCGGACGTCGCCGTCCTGCCGGCGCGCTGGGAGGCGCGCTCGCTGCTCGCGCAGGAGGCGCTGCGGCTCGGCGTGCCGCTGGTCGCCACGGCGGTGGGCGGGGTGCCCGAACTGGTGGGCGACGCGGCCGAACTCGTCCCGTACGGTGACGCGGACGCCCTCGCGAGCACCGTGCGCGCGCTGCTCGACGACGTGGACCGGCGGCTCGACCTGGCGGCGGCCGGGCGGGTGCAGGCGGGGACCTGGCCGACGGAGGACGAGACGATCGCGCACGTGCTGAGCGTCTACGACGAGTTGACGGGGCGCTGACGGGCGCGGCGCGCGGCGCGCCGCGCCCTGCTTCCGGATCCCGCCCGCGAAGCCCTTACTGCGTGTGCCGACGGGCCCGGAGGGCCAGGCTCAGGGCCAGGACCGTCTGGGGGTCGTCCAGGTCGGTGCCGAGGAGCTCGGAGATGCGGGCCAGGCGGTTGTAGAGGGTCTGGCGGTTGAGGTGGAGTTCGCGGGCGGTCTCCGCCTTGCGGCCCGCGTGCGCCAGGTACGTCTCCAGGGTCGGCAGCAGCGGCGGGCGCGAGGTGCGGTCGTGGTCGCGGAGCGGGCCGATCGCCCGGTCGACGAAGGCCGCCAGGTCCGGATGGTCCCGCAGCCGCCACAGCAGCAGGTCGGTGTCGAGCCGCCGGGCGTCGTACCAGGGCCGGTCCGACAGGCCCTGCGCCGCCGTCGCCGTCTCCGCCGCGTGCCGCAGGCCCGCCGAGGCGGCCGCCCAGCCGCCCGCGACGCCGACCACGACCACCGGCGGGTGGGCGCCCGCGCGTTCCAGGCCGGCCCGCTCGACTCCGGCCCGCAGCGCCGCCGCGACCCGGTCCGCGACCGCCGTGCGCTCCGACTCCGAGCGCAGCCCGAGGAGCAGCGGGACGCGGCCTTCCACCGGGCGCACGCCGAGCAGCACCGGGACGCCGACCGAGGAGAGCTCCTCCAGGACCGCCCGGGCGAGCAGCGCCCAGTTGCCCGAGGGGGCCAGTTCGGAGGCCATCCGCATCACGACCGGCAGCAGCGGGCCGTCCCCCGGACGGAAGCCGAGGACCCGGGCCTGGGCCGGGGCGTCCTCGGCCGTGATCCGGCCCTCGGCGAGGTCGGTCAGGAAGTCGCCCCGGCCCCGTGCGGCGAGCTCCTCCTCCTGCCGGGCCTGCATGAGGACGACCGCGAGCAGCCCGGCGGCCCGCTCGGCAGCCATCCGGTGCACCGGGGACAAGGGGGAGGAGACGGCGAGGAGGACCAGACGGGCCCGTACGGAGGACGTGCCCGGGCCTCCGCCGGGCACGTCCACCAGCACCGCCCCGGTCGGCGGCCCCGACTCGCGGGCCGCCCGCTGGCCGCGCAGCCCGTCCCACACCTGGAGCGGGTCGGCGGGCTCGGACTCGGTGCCCGCCGCGTAGAGGAGCTGCCCGTCGGCGGTCTCCAGGAACACCGGGTTCAGGGCGAAGTCGGCGAGGATCCGCAGCACCTGCGGCACCCCTCCGCCGCCCAGCAGGGCCTCGGTGCACTGCTTGTGGACCTCCTCGGCCTGCCGGAGGAGCGCGTAGTGCCCGTTGACGATCTCGGTGTGGATCTCCTCCGTCACGGCGACGAACGGGACCTCGCGGTGCAGCTGGACCAGCGGCAGTCCCGCAGCCCTGGCCGTCTCCACGATCGTCGCGGGCAGGCGCGCGAACCGCGGCCCGAGCTCCACCACGAGCGCCGCGATGCCCCGCTCCGCGAGCTGCCGGACGAACGCCCGCTGCTCGGCGGGCCGGGTGCCGAGCCCGAGACCGGTGGTGAGCAGCAGTTCGCCGCCCTTGAGCAGTGAGGCGATGTTCGGGACCTCGCCCGCGTGCACCCAGCGCACGGTGCGGTGCAGCCGGTCGGCGCCCGCGACGACCTCCGGGAGCCCGCTGCGCAGACCTGGAAGTTCCAGTGCCCGCTGCACGGTGATCCCGCCCTGACGTTCCATGGACATGAACGGAAGTTACCCGTGTCGCTGTTTCCGCGACATCACCCGGGCGTCACCGGATCCGACAGTTCGTACATCGGGGCGACAACTCGTCGCCCCGTGGCGGGAATTGTGCGACCGCATGTCGGTTGTGGCCTACGTCACGCGCGAGGATGCTCTCGCGCCATGGCAGAGAACCCCATCCCGTCGGGCCGGCAGGCCCCCCAGGTCCACCGGCTCAAGGCGAACTCCGTCGGCCTCGTCGGCGTCGTCTTCATGGCGGTCGCCACCGCCGCCCCCATCACCGCGATGACCGGCAACCTCCCCATCGCCGTAGGCTTCGGCAACGGCACCGGGGCGCCCGCCGGCTATCTCTTCGCGACCGTCGTGCTGACCGTGTTCTCGGTCGGCTACGTCGCCATGGCGAAGCGGATCACCGCCGCCGGCGCCTTCTACGGCTACATCTCGCACGGCCTCGGCCGGATCGCCGGCATGGCCTCCGGCATGCTCGCCGTCCTCGCGTACATCGTCTTCGAGGCCTCGATCGTCGGCGTCTTCGCCTACTTCGCCAAGACCACCGTGGCCGACCAGCTCGGCGTGGACCTGCCGTGGATCGGGTACGCGGCGGTGATGCTCGCGGTCACCGCCGTCCTGTCGTACTTCGACATCAATCTCACCGCGAAGGCGCTCGGCGTGATGCTGGTGGCCGAGATCGCGGTGCTCTTCGCCGTCGCCACCGCCGTCCTGATCTCCGGCGGCGGCCCCGACGGCATCCCCGTCGAGCCGGTCAACCCGAAGAACGCCTTCACCGGCGCCTCCGCCGGACTCGGCCTCTTCTTCGCCTTCTGGTCGTGGGTCGGCTTCGAGTCGACCGCCATGTACGGGGAGGAGTCCCGCGACCCGAAGCGGGTCATCCCGCGCGCCACCCTGATCTCCGTCGTCGGCGTCGGCCTCTTCTACATCTACGTGTCCTGGATGACGATCGCCGGCAACGGGCTCGCCGGCTCGGTGAAGCTGTCCTCGTCCGCCAGCCCGCTCGACCTGTTCTTCGCGCCCACCGAGTCCTTCATCGGCGCCTGGGCCGTCGACGCCTTCCAGTGGCTGCTGCTCACCGGCTCGTTCGCCTGCGGCATGGCCTTCCACCAGTGCGCCTCCCGCTATCTGTACGCCATCGGCCGCGAGGGCTTCCTCCACCCGGCGCTCGGCCGCACCCACACCAGGCACGGCTCCCCGTACATCGCCTCCTTCGTGCAGAGCGTCATCGCCGTCGGCCTCGTCGCCGCCTTCTGGCTCACCGGCCAGGACCCGTACATCCACCTGTACACGCTGCTCGCGATCCTCGGCACGATGGCGATCCTCATCGTGCAGACGCTGTGCTCCTTCGCCGTCATCGGCTACTTCCGCAAGAACCACCCCGAGGACCGGCACTGGTTCACGACGCTGACCGCCCCGCTGCTCGGCGGCATCGGCATGATCGCCGTGGTCGTGCTGCTGATCATGAACATGGAGACCGCGGCCGGACTCGCCGCCGACTCCCTCTTCTTCAAGGCCATCCCGTGGATCGTCGGCCTCGTCTTCTTCGGCGGCCTCGGCCTCGGCCTCCACCTCAAGGCCCGGCGGCCCGAGCGCTACGAGATCATCGGCCGGATCGTCCTGGAGGACGCCACCGAGCGCGCCGACGAGAGCACGGAGCACGCCCCCGCCGCGGTACCGCAGAGCTGATCCCTCCCCGACGATCCCAGGAGCGCCCCATGGCACGCACCAACCCGATGCACCTCCTGAAGCGACTGGCCGCCGAGCACGCCGACGCCCGCCGGCTGAACCTCCCCGTCGGCGAACTCCGCGGCATGCGGAGCGACGCCCTCGGGCGCCGCGCCCTCCTCAAGTACGCCGCCGCGGCCGGCGTCGCCGTCGGCGCGGGCACCGCCGTGCCCGCGGCGGCGGCGGCCGCCGCCACCCCCGACCCGAAGGCCAAGGGCAGCGCCCGGGTCGCCGTCGTCGGCGCCGGCATCTCCGGTCTCACCGCCGCCCTCACCCTCCAGGACGCGGGTCTCAGCCCCGTCCTCTACGAGGCCAACCCCACCCGGGTCGGCGGCCGGATGTGGACCCAGCGCGACCACTGGGCGTACGGGCAGACCTCCGAGATCGGCGGCGAGCTCATCGACACCAGCCACAAGAAGATCCTCGAACTCTGCCGCCGCTTCGGCCTCGCCACCGAGGACTTCCTCGGCGGCGGGCCCAACGGCGCCGAGGAAGTCCTCTGGTTCGACGGCGGCTACTACCCGCGCGAACAGGCCGACGCGGACTTCAACGCCGTCTACCAGGCCCTCCACCGCGACCTGCTCGACGCGGGCGAGGTGAAGTGGAACAGGACCACGCCCACCGGCACCGCCCTCGACGACATGTCGCTGTACGAGTGGATCGAGAGCCGGGTCCCCGGCGGACACGCTTCCCGTCTCGGGCAGTTCCTCGACGTCGCCTACAACGTCGAGTACGGCGCCGACACCACCGAACAGTCCTCGCTCGCCCTCGTCCTGCTCATGGGCTACCAGACGAATCCCGGCAACTTCAACGTCTGGGGCCTGTCCAACGAGCGCTACCACGTCGTCGGCGGCAACGACCTGCTCCCGAACGCCGTCGCCGGCGCCCTCAAGCCCGGCACCCTGCGCATGGGCTGGTCGCTCGACGCCGTACGGGCCAACGCCGACGGCACCCAGACGCTCACCTTCACCGAGGCCGGCGCCACCCGCACCGTCACCGCCGACCACACGATCCTGTGCGTGCCGCTGCCGATCCTCCAGCGGCTCGACCTCTCCCGGGCCGGGTTCGACCCCTTGATGACCGGTCTGCTGCGGGACGCGCGGATGGGCCACTGCACCAAGCTCAACATGCAGTTCGCCACCCGCCCGTGGCGCGGCACCGGGCCCTGGCCCGGGGTCTCCGCAGGCGACTGCTTCACCGACTCGGAGGTGCAGCAGACCTGGGACACCACCAAGGTCCAGGGCGGCACGGGCGGCATCCTCCTCCAGTACGGCGGCGGCACCCTGGCCAAGTCCCTCACCCCGGCGGGGCCGTTCTCCACCGAGTCCGACCCGTACGTGCGCGGCCTGGTCACCCGGTACCTCGCGGGCATCGACGCGTTCTTCCCCGGTACCTCCAGGGCGTACACGGGCCGCGCCCAGCTCTCGGCGTGGCACCGGAACCCGTACTCCCTCGGCGCGTACTCCTGTTGGCCGGTCGGCTACCTGCACCGCTACGCCGGCTACGAGGGCACCGCCCAGGGCAACGTCCACATCGGCGGCGAGCACTGCTCCTACGACTTCCAGGGCTTCATGGAGGGCGGCGCCACCGAGGGCGAGCGGGCCGCGAAGGAGGTGGTCGCCGCCCTCGGCTGACGCCGACGGGCCCTCAGGGGGCCGGGGCGATGTTGTGGTTGAAGCGGAAGACGTTGTCGGGGTCGTAGGCGGCCTTCACCGCGGCGAGCCGCCGGTGGTTCTCCTCGCCGAAGGAGGAGACCACCCGCTGGTCGCCCTCGGCGCCGACGAAGTTCAGGTACGTCGCGTCGAGCGCCCACGGCTCCACATCGGCCCGTACGTCCCGGACCCACTGCCGCGCCCGGTCGTCGAGCGCCGGGTCCTCCCAGGTCGCGAACGGGTGCACCGCCCACGGGGCGGTCCGCCACGGCTGCGGGTACTGGGACGGCCCGGCCGCCACCGCCCCGCCCATCATGAACAGGACCTGCTGGATGGCCGCGGGCATCGGCATCTTCGCGGCCCGCTCGCAGAAGAGGTCCACGGCCTCGTCCGGGAAGGCGGTCAGGTACTCGGCCGACCAGTAGTTCCGCAGCCCCGGCGGGTCGTCCAGCATGCACTGCAGGTCCACGTACGGGATGTCCGTGACGATCTCGATCACGGGCTTCAGCGCGAACAGCGGCGCCGCCATCTCCCGCAGCTCCTCGACCGGTCCGGCGTACGTGAACAGCGTCCCGCTGACCAGCTTGCCGACCAGGTCCTCGGGAACGAACGGCTCCGGCGGCGCCGGCAGGTAGATCGCGCCGCCGCCCACCTCGTCGGGGGCGACCGCGGCGAGGTCCCGGAACGTGCGCACGACCTCCGGGGCGTTGTCCGGCAGGAAGAACAGCATCGCGACGCTCATCCGGGGCAGCTCGTGCAGCCGCAGCGTCAGCGAGGTGGCCACCCCGAAGTTGCCGCCGCCACCGTGCAGCGCCCAGAAGAGCTCCGGGTTCTCCTCCGCGTCCGTGTGGACGTGCTTCCCCTCGGCGGTGATCAGGTCGGCGGCCAGCAGGTTGTCGCTGGCGAGACCGAACTTGCGCTCCAACCAGCCCGATCCGCCGCCGAGCGTGAAGCCGCCGACGCCGGTGGTGGACACCCGTCCGCCCGTGGTCGCCACGTGGAACGGCTGGCAGGCGTGGTCCAGGTGCCCCATCGTCGCCCCGCCCTCGACCCGTACGATCATGTTCTCCGGGTCGACGACGACGGCGTGCATCCGGCGCAGGTCGACGACCAGGCCACCGTCGACGACGGAGGTCCCGGCGACGCTGTGCCCGCCGCCGCGCACCGCGACGGGCAGCCCCGCCTCACGCCCGAACAGGATCGCGTTGGAGACGTCGGCCTGGCTCGCGCACTGGGCGATCACCGCGGGGCGCCGGTCGATCATGCCGTTGTGGATCGTCCGGGCCTCGTCGTACCCCGGATCACCGGGCAGGTACACCTCACCGGCCAGATCCTCGCGGAGGCCGGCCAGTGCTCTGTCCGGAAGGGTGGTCGGGGGAGCCATGGCGCGCCCCCCTTTCTCTTTTCGGCTCGGTTCGCCTGTGGGCGCCTCGTGCCTGCGCCGATGGTCGACCGTGCTCGGTCCCACGTCCCTCGGGACCTGCGCGCGCTCTCCCTCTCGGCACCCGTGGCGCCCTCGGGCTCACTCGCCTGCGGGGGGACAGGACACCTTCATCGTAGGTCCGGGCCCTGCCCCTCGCGTGTCGGCCGGGTCAGCCCCCGTACGCGCCGGAGGCGGTCAGCCGCAGTGCCGTGTCGATCAGCGGAACGTGGCTGAAGGCCTGCGGGAAGTTGCCCACCTGCCGTTGCAGCCGCGGGTCCCATTCCTCGGCCAGCAGCCCCAGGTCGTTGCGGAGCGACAGCAGCTTCTCGAAGAGCTTGCGTGCCTCGTCGACCCGGCCGATCATCGCCAGGTCGTCGGCGAGCCAGAACGAGCAGGCCAGGAACGCGCCCTCGTCGCCCTCCAGGCCGTCCACGCCCGCCTCCTCGCCGGCGGTCGGATAGCGCAGCACGAAGCCGTCCTCCGTGGACAGCTCCCGCTGGATCGCCTCGATCGTGCCGATCACCCGCTTGTCGTCCGGCGGCAGGAAGCCCATCTGCGGGATCAGCAGCAGCGAGGCGTCCAGCTCCTGGGAGCCGTACGACTGCGTGAAGGTGTTGCGCTCCTTGTCGTAGCCCTTCTCGCAGACGTCCCGGTGGATGTCGTCGCGCAGCTCGCGCCAGCGCTCCAGGGGGCCGTCGGCGTCGCCGGACTCGATCAGCTTGATGGTGCGGTCCACCGCCACCCAGGCCATCACCTTGGAGTGGGTGAAGTGGCGGCGCGGTCCGCGCACCTCCCAGATGCCCTCGTCGGGCTGGTCCCAGTTCTTCTCCAGGTAGTTGATCAGCTTGATCTGGAGCAGCGAGGCGTAGTCGTTGCGGGACAGACCCGTCATGTGGGCCAGGTGCAGGGCCTCGGTGACCTCGCCGTACACGTCGAGCTGGAGCTGGTTGGCGGCGCCGTTGCCGACCCGGACGGGCCCGGAGTTCTCGTAGCCGGGCAGCCAGTCAAGCTCCGCCTCGCCGAGCTCCCGCTCGCCGGCGATGCCGTACATGATCTGCAGGTTCTCCGGGTCGCCGGCGACCGCGCGCAGCAGCCAGTCCCGCCAGGCGCGGGCCTCCTCGCGGTAGCCGGTGCGCAGCATCGAGGAGAGGGTGATCGCCGCGTCCCGCAGCCAGGTGTAGCGGTAGTCCCAGTTCCGCACGCCGCCGATCTCCTCCGGCAGGGAGGTGGTCGGCGCGGCCACGATCCCGCCGGTCGGCGCGTAGGTCAGCGCCTTGAGGGTGATCAGGGAGCGGACCACGGCCTCCCGGTAGGGGCCGTGGTACGTGCAGTGCTCGACCCACTCGCGCCAGAAGTCCGCGGTCGCCTCCAGGGAGCCCGCCGGGTCCGGCAGCGGCGGCGGCTCCTTGTGGGAGGGCTGCCAGGAGAGCGTGAAGGTGATCGTGTCGCCGGGAGTGACGGTGAACTCGGAGTACGTGGTGAGGTCCTTGCCGTGGGTCTCGGCGTCCGTGTCCAGCCACACGGAGTCGGGCCCGGCGACGGCCACCGTGCGATCGCCGACCTTGTGCACCCAGGGCACCACCCGGCCGTAGCTGAACCGCATCCGCAGGCTGGAGCGCATCGGCACCCGGCCGCTGACGCCCTCGACGACCCGGATCAGCTGCGGGGCGCCGTCACGAGGGGGCATGAAATCGGTCACCCGGACGGTGCCGCGCGGGGTGTCCCACTCGGATTCCAGGATCAGCGAGTCGCCCCGGTACCGGCGCCGGTCGGCCAGGGGCGCGGGCGCGCCCTCGGGCCCGGCGGGACCGACCCGCCAGAAGCCGTGTTCCTCGGTGCCGAGCAGTCCCGCGAAGACGGCGTGCGAATCGAAGCGGGGCAGGCAGAGCCAGTCGACGCTGCCGTCCCGGCAGACCAGGGCAGCGGTCTGCATGTCTCCGATGAGTGCGTAATCCTCGATGCGCCCGGCCACGTGCTTCACTCCAGATCGAACGGCCACGTCCGCCCCGCGGGGCGACTCCTACTGGTCAGCGGTCAAGGGATCGTTGACGAGCCTCTTGGTACCGGATGACGGGCGGGGGTGGTGCCGTGCCGGTCCGGCTCGGCAGCGCGTGTCCGAGCAGGATACGACGCGCCCTGGGCCGGGCAGAGCCGATCTTGTCAGGCTGCTGGTCCGATCGGGTGAACAGGTCTTGACCTCCGCCACGATCCCTCCCGTACCCCGCCCATGGTGCCGGAGGCGCCCGCTCCGGTCACGTCGTGTCGCGCACCGTGTGCACCCGACTGCCCCGTGTGGCCGGAAGCGGTCTCCCGATGTCGCTGATACCCTGGTACCCCGTGGACCGGTGGGAAACGGCGACAGCCGAGGACCCCGAAACCGCAGCGACGGCACCCCCCGATTCTTCCGGAGGGCACGCCGGTACGCACCTTCAGAACGCGACCACGGGAGCCCCCTCTTGGCGATGCCGCCCAACACCACGACGACCAAGCACATCTTCGTCACCGGGGGTGTCGCGTCCTCCCTCGGCAAGGGCCTGACCGCCTCCAGCCTGGGTGCGCTCCTCAAGGCCCGGGGCCTGCGGGTCACGATGCAGAAGCTCGACCCGTATCTGAACGTCGACCCCGGCACCATGAACCCGTTCCAGCACGGCGAGGTGTTCGTCACCAACGACGGCGCCGAGACCGACCTGGACATCGGCCACTACGAGCGCTTCCTCGACGTCGACCTCGACGGCTCGGCCAACGTCACCACCGGCCAGGTCTACTCGCAGGTCATCGCCAAGGAGCGGCGCGGCGAGTACCTCGGTGACACCGTGCAGGTCATCCCGCACATCACCAACGAGATCAAGTCCCGCATCCGCCGCATGGCCACCGACGACGTCGACGTCGTCATCACCGAGGTCGGCGGCACGGTCGGCGACATCGAGTCGCTGCCGTTCCTGGAGACCGTGCGTCAGGTCCGCCACGAGGTCGGCCGCGACAACGTCTTCGTCGTGCACATCTCGCTGCTGCCCTACATCGGCCCCTCCGGCGAGCTGAAGACCAAGCCGACCCAGCACTCGGTCGCCGCCCTGCGCAACATCGGCATCCAGCCCGACGCGATCGTGCTGCGCGCCGACCGCGAGGTCCCGACCGCCATCAAGCGCAAGATCTCGCTGATGTGCGACGTCGACGAGGCCGCGGTCGTCGCCGCCATCGACGCCAAGTCGATCTACGACATCCCGAAGGTCCTGCACTCCGAGGGCCTCGACGCCTACGTCGTCCGCAAGCTCGACCTGCCGTTCCGCGACGTGGACTGGACCGTCTGGGAGGACCTCCTGGACCGCGTCCACAACCCGGAGCACGAGGTCACCGTCGCGCTCGTCGGCAAGTACATCGACCTGCCCGACGCCTACCTCTCGGTCACCGAGGCCATGCGGGCCGGCGGCTTCGCCAACCGCGCCCGGGTCAAGGTCAAGTGGGTCACCTCCGACGACTGCAAGACCCCGGCCGACGCCGAGAAGCAGCTCGGCGACTGCGACGCCATCCTCATCCCCGGCGGCTTCGGCGACCGCGGCGTGTCCGGCAAGGTCGGCGCGATCCAGTACGCCCGCGAGAACAAGGTGCCGCTGCTCGGCATCTGCCTCGGCCTGCAGTGCATCGTGATCGAGGCGGCCCGGAACCTGGCCGACATCCCCGAGGCCAACTCCACCGAGTTCGACCCGGCCACCGCGCACCCCGTCGTCTCGACGATGGAGGAGCAGCTGGCCTACGTCGAGGGCGCCGGCGACCTGGGCGGAACGATGCGCCTCGGCCTCTACCCGGCGAAGCTCGCCGAGGGCTCGGTCGTGCGCGAGGTCTACGCCGACGAGCCCTACGTCGAGGAGCGCCACCGTCACCGCTACGAGGTGAACAACGCGTACCGCGCGGAGCTGGAGAAGAAGGCCGGTCTGGTCTTCTCCGGCACCTCCCCGGACAACAAGCTCGTCGAGTTCGTCGAGTACCCGCGTGAGGTCCACCCCTACCTGGTCGCCACCCAGGCGCACCCGGAGCTGAAGTCCCGCCCGACCCGCCCGCACCCGCTGTTCGCGGGCCTGGTGAAGGCGGCCGTCGAGCGCAAGACGGGCAAGCCCGCCAACTGATCGCCTGGCGTTAACGTTGCCGGGGTACGGGTTCCCTTCCGGGGGCGCGTACCCCGGCTTTCGTATGCGGTCATCGTGGGAGGACAGCTCATGCAGGTGCAGGACACCCCGGAGGAGTGGCGGGTCGTCGCCACCACCACCCCCTTCAAGGGCGCCAAGACGAGTGTCCGCACGGACGACGTGGAGATGCCGGACGGCTCGGTCGTCCGCCGTGACTACCAGGTCCACCCCGGCTCGGTCGCGGTCGTCGCCCTCGACGACCAGGACCGCGTCGTGCTGCTCAAGCAGTACCGGCACCCCGTGCGGCACAAGCTGTGGGAGATCCCGGCCGGCCTGCTCGACGTACCCGGCGAGAACCCGCTGCACGCCGCCCAGCGCGAGCTGTACGAGGAGGCGCACGTCAAGGCCGAGGACTGGCGGGTGCTCGCCGACGTGTACACCACCCCCGGCGGCTGCGACGAGGCGGTACGGATCTTCCTGGCGCGCGACCTGTCCGAGGCGGAGGGCGAGCGCTACCAGGTCTCCGACGAGGAGGCCGACATGGAACTGGCCCGGGTGCCGCTGGCCGAACTCGTCCGGGGCGTGCTCGCCGGCGAGCTGCACAACACCTGCCTGGTCACCGGCGTGCTCTCGCTGACGGCCGCCCGGACGGGCGACGGCCTGGACGCGCTGCGCCCGGCGGACGCGCCGTGGCCGGCCCGGCCCTACCAGGCGTAGGCACCCCGGCGAGGGGGAGGCGCGTGCGGCCGTACGGGTGAGGCGCCTCGTACTGATCGGCGCATGCGGCCGTACGGGGCGGGGCCCGCGGTCGTACGGGGCGGGACCTATGGCCGTACCGGCTGGACCCGCGGTCGTACGGACCGGAAGCGCGCGGTCGTACGGGGCGGGGCCCGCGGTCGTACGGACCGGAGGCGCGCGGCCGGAGGGGCACGGGTGACCGGCGCGAAGCCCGGCCGCTCACGGACCGGAGGCGCGGGCGAAGCGTGGGGAGCCTCCCCGCGGGCGGGGGCCGCGTGCTGTCGGACCGGACGGAGGGGCGGGCGCCCCCGCCGGTGGCGGGGCGCATCGGCCGGGGGAGTGCGCCGGTCAGACAATCCAGTGATCCGATCGGGGGATTTGTCCGCCGTGCTCCGCCCGGTCGGCGGGTCCCGCTGAACTACGCTCGTGATCGCCCCGCGGAGCCCCCCGCGGGATCGTCGTGCGCAGGTGGACGGGAGCGTGGCCCGTGACGGATCAGGCGGTGGCAGCGGGCGGCGCCTCGCAGTTCTACGGCCGCCAGCGGGAGCTGAAAGCGCTCCGCGCGGACATCGAACGCACCGGCCTCGACACCCTGACCGGCCGCAAGGCGCCCCGCGCCCGGGTCCTGCTCGTCGCCGGCAAGCCCGGCTCCGGCCGGACCGCGCTCGCCGAGGAGCTGGTGGCCTCGCTCGCGGACCGCTACCCCGGCGGGGTGTTCCGGGCCCGGCTCGCCGAACCCGGGGGCGAACCCGTCCCCACCGCTCGGGCCGCCCAGGAGCTGCTCGCCGCGCTCGGCGTCGCCGAGCCGCCCGGGGCCGCCGAGGACGAGCTCACCGCCCTGGTCCGCGGGGCCTTCGCGGACCGCAGGGCACTGCTGCTCCTCGACGACGCCGCCGACGCCGAGCAGGTCGAGCCGCTGCTCCCGGACAACCCCGACGCCCTGGTCGTCGGTGTGGCCCGCGGTCCGCTCACCGGCATCACGGACGTCCGGCCCTGCACCGTCGGCGGCCTCGACCCCAAGTCGGCCATCGAACTGCTCACCTCCTTCACCGGCTCCGTCCGCGTCACGGTCGACCCGCAGGCCGCCGAGAGCCTGGCCGAGGAGTGCGGCGGACTGCCCGGCGCGCTCGTGCTCGCCGGCGGCTGGCTCGCCGCCCGCCCGAAGGCCTCGGTCGCCGACCTCACCAAGCGGCTGCGCGGCCTCACCGGCGACCCGGTCACCCGCGCCTTCACCCTCGTCCACTCGTCCCTGCCGCAGCCGGCCGCCCGGATACTGCGACACCTGTGCCTGGCGCCGCTCGGCCGGGCCGACGCGCACACCGCCTCCGCGCTGGCCGGCTGCTCGGTCTCCGCGGCCGCGACCACCCTCGCCGACTTCGCCGCGCTCGGCCTCGCCCGGGAGATCCCCGGCGGGGACGGACAGTACGAGGTGCCCGGACACCTCGTGCCGCTGCTGCGGGCCGAGCTGGAGGAGCAGGACCGCACGGCCGAGGTGCAACTCGCCCGGGCCCGGATGCTGGAGCGGACGGTGCGGCTCCTGCAGTCCAGCCGCGCCGTCACCGAACCCGAGGGCTCCCCGGCCCGCCGCAAGCTCGCCGGGCTGCCGCGCGCCCTGCGCTTCCCGAACGCGGCCACCGCAGCCGCCTGGCTGGAGAGCCGGCGGCCCGTGCTGCTGGCCGCGGCCCGGCTCGCCGTCGCCGACGGCGAGCTCGACACCCTGGCCCGGCGGCTGGTCGCGGCCCTGGTCCGGGCGCTCGCCGCGCACCGGGGTGCCGAGGCCGCCGCCCCCGACCTCTACGGGCTGCACCAGCTCGTCCTGGACGTCGCCGAGCGTCGCGGGCTGCACCGGGAGCGGGCCGCGGCCCTGCTGAACCTGGCCGACCTGGACGCCCGGACCGGCCGCTCCCAGGACGCTCTGCTGCGATATCGGTCGGCTTTGGAGGCCGGAAGGGCAGCAAATGACCCGTACGCGACGGGTCGAGCAATGGAATCCGTAGGTGGGACCTATCAGGAGCTGGGGGACTGGCAGCGGGCCGGCGACTGGTACGGGCGGGCCCTCGCGCAACGCCTCGCGCGCGACGAGCGCGCCGACCAGGCCCGGCTCTACGGCCGGCTCGGCGCGGTGCACACCTATGCCGGGCGTTACGGGGAGGCCCTGCGGAACTGGCGCGCCGCCGCCGCGGGCTACCGGCGGCTGGCCGATCTCCCGGGCTACGCACGGGCGTTGAGCGAGGCGGCCCGGGTCCAGGAGTACGCGGGCCGCCCCGACGAGGCCTTCCGGACCTGCGAGGAGGCGGTCGAGTGGGCGCGCCGCGCGGGCGACGTACGACTCCAGGCGGCGCTGCAGCTCAGGCTGGCCGACACCCTCGACCGGCTCGGCGACCCGGCGGCTGCCCGGCTGCACCGGTCCGCTGCGGAGAGACTGCTGGGAACCGACGCCTCCGCCTACGAAATCCGCAGTGCTTCTGCTGAAGATTAATACTTTGAAAGGCTAGACAGGGGGAACTCCTTCATTAGACTGGGTGCGCCGCGTTCGATCGCGGTCTGTCCCGGTGTGCCGCAGCGCATCCTGGTATGTATGGCTATGTCGGCCTCTCCGCCGGCGTGGCCGCCCGCGCAGCACTCCGCAGTACCCGCAGTTCCTCCCCCGTTTATCCCCTGATTCAAGGACCGTGATCGACGATGAAGGTCGGCATCCCCCGCGAGGTCAAGAACAACGAGTTCCGCGTGGCCATCACCCCCGCCGGTGTCCACGAGCTCGTCCGCAACGGCCACCAGGTCTTCATCGAGCAGAACGCCGGTGTCGGATCCTCGATCACGGACGAGGAGTACGTCTCCGCCGGTGCCGAGATCCTGGCCACCGCCGACGAGGTCTGGGCCACCGCCGACCTGCTGCTCAAGGTCAAGGAGCCCATCGCGGAGGAGTACCACCGCCTCCGCAAGGACCAGACCCTCTTCACCTACCTGCACCTCGCCGCCTCCAAGGAGTGCACGGACGCCCTCCTGGAGTCCGGCACCACCGCCATCGCGTACGAGACGGTCGAGACCGCGAACCGCGCGCTCCCGCTGCTCGCCCCGATGTCCGAGGTCGCGGGCCGCCTGGCCCCGCAGGTCGGCGCCTACCACCTGATGCGCTCGGCCGGCGGCCGTGGCGTGCTCCCCGGCGGCGTCCCCGGCACCCACGCCGGCGAGTGCGTCGTCATCGGCGGCGGTGTCTCCGGCTGGAACGCCGTGCAGATCGCCATCGGCCTGGGCTTCCACGTGACCCTGCTGGACCGGGACATCAACAAGCTCCGCGAGGCCGACAAGATCTTCGGCACGAAGGTCAAGACGATCGTCTCCAACGCCTTCGAGCTGGAGAAGGCCGTCATCGAGGCCGACCTCGTCGTCGGTGCCGTCCTCATCCCGGGCGCCAAGGCCCCGAAGCTGGTCACCAACGAGCTCGTCGCCAAGATGAAGCCCGGAAGTGTCCTTGTCGACATTGCCATCGACCAGGGCGGCTGCTTCGAGGACTCCCACCCGACCACCCACGCCGAGCCGACCTTCCAGGTCCACAACTCGGTCTTCTACTGCGTCGCCAACATGCCGGGTGCGGTCCCGAACACCTCCACCTACGCCCTCACCAACGCCACGCTGCCCTACATCGTGTCGCTGGCGAACAACGGCTGGGTCGAGGCGCTGCGCCGCGACGCCGCGCTCGCCAAGGGCCTCAACACCCATGACGGCAAGGTGGTTTACAAGGAGGTCGCCGAGGCGCACGGCTACGAGCACCTCGAGCTGAGCACCCTGCTGGGCTGACCCCCGTAGGCGGCGGTGTCAACCCCCGTCGTCAACCTCACGCATCGGGCCGGACCTTGTCGAGCAAGGTCCGGCCCGATGTGTGTCCGGCCACGTTCCGACGCCCGGTCAACTCGCCTCGAACGTAACTCTTTAACCGTTTCGCGCAGCCCTGAAACGTGCGGTTCCCTGCCTGCGCACCCTTGACAGAGGGGTGTTCGGTTGCCGACACATCGGGCCGGGTCCGGCGGATTGTGTTGCTGCGGAGCGGTGACACGCCATAGAGTCGCCAACCGTCGGCATGGTGCCACGCTGACCTATCGATAAATGTTCCTGGTCACATCCAAGGAGGTAAGACGACTTGTGAATGAGTCGACATTTACTCCCGGGGGTGCGGAGCCAGGAGCCCCGATCGGCTCCGTCGCGGTGCGGACCTTCGCGACGCACCAGCCCATGACGCCAGCCCATACGATGAAGATGACGGACGGCCTACACGTGAACGCCACGGCCGGCAACGAGATGGGCCGAGAGTCCACCCACTTCGCCGCCTATGACGAGGTGCCCGAGGGGCACTTCTACGACCCTGACGCCGAGTACGAGCCCGACCCGGAGTACGCGGCCACCCTCGCACCCGACGCTGCCCGCCAGCGCCGCGAGCGGATCGGCCCCACCGGGCGGCCCCTGCCGTACTTCCCGATCCCGGGCCCGCTGACCGACCACGGCCCCGCGAAGATCATCGCGATGTGCAACCAGAAGGGCGGCGTCGGCAAGACCACGTCGACCATCAACCTGGGTGCCGCGCTCGCGGAGTACGGACGACGGGTCCTGCTCGTCGACTTCGACCCGCAGGGCGCCCTGTCGGTCGGCCTCGGCGTGAACCCGATGGAGCTCGACCTCACCGTCTACAACCTGCTCATGGAGCGGGGCATGTCGGCGGACGAGGTGCTGCTCAAGACCGCGGTCCCCAACATGGACCTGCTGCCCAGCAACATCGACCTGTCGGCGGCCGAGGTCCAGCTGGTCTCCGAGGTCGCGCGCGAGTCCACGCTGCAGCGCGCGCTGAAGCCGCTGATGAACGACTACGACTACATCGTGATCGACTGTCAGCCCTCGCTGGGCCTGCTGACCGTGAACGCCCTGACGGCCGCTCACAAGGTCATCGTGCCGCTGGAATGCGAGTTCTTCGCGCTCCGTGGTGTCGCGCTGCTCACCGAGACGATCGAGAAGGTCCAGGAGCGGCTCAACCCCGACCTGGAGCTCGACGGCATCCTCGCCACGATGTACGACTCGCGCACGGTGCACTCGCGCGAGGTGCTCGCGCGCGTCGTCGAGGCCTTCGACGACCACGTGTACCACACGGTCATCGGGCGCACGGTCCGCTTCCCGGAGACCACGGTCGCCGGCGAGCCCATCACCACCTACGCGTCCAACTCCGTGGGCGCCGCCGCCTACCGTCAGCTCGCCAGGGAGGTGCTCGCCCGGTGTCACGCCGAGTGAGTCTTCCCGGCGCCGACGAACTGTTCCGTACGACCGGGGGGATGGCGCTCCAGGCGTCCTCACCGCGCCGGACCGTGCCGGCGCCGGCGGGCGAGAGCGACTCCGCGGCAGCGGCGGGGACGGGGGCCGAAGGCCCGGGCTCCGCGGAGCACGCCGCGGCGGACTCGGAGGCGGCGGAGCCCCGGGCCCGCGCGACCGAGCCGGAGGCTCCCGCGAAGGCCCCCGCTCCCGCCGCGCCCGCCGGCCAGGCGCGGCGGCGGGGCGGCCGCACCACCAACCGGCGCCCGAGCGGGCGCGAGCGGCACGACGAGAAGATCACGGTCTACGTCTCCGCCGAGGAGCTGATGGACCTGGAGCACGCGCGCCTGGTGCTGCGCGGCGAGCACGGCCTCGCGGTCGACCGCGGCCGGATCGTCCGCGAGGCGGTCGCGGTGGTCCTGGCGGACCTGGAGTCCCGCGGCGACGCGAGCATCCTCGTGCGCCGCCTGCGCGGCCGCTGAGGGTAGCCTGCGGCTCTGCCGCGCCCCCGCTCCACCAGGACCCCGATGTCTCCACCCCCTGACGAAACGTCCCGCCCACGCCGCCGCCTCCTGGGCCGCGGCCCGGGGGCGTCCCCGTCCGCCGCTCCGGCGCCCTCCGCGCCCGCCGCCGAGCCGGAGCCGGCTGCGGCGGGCCACGCGGGCCCGTCAGTGGCCGCGAGCTCCCCGGAGCGGCGTACGGAGGCGCCTGAGCAGCCGGCGGAGGTCCTGGGGCGAGCCCCGGCGGTCGACGTCCCCGGGACCGAGGCGGAGCCCGAGCTGCTCCCCCAGACCACCCCCGGGGCCCCTGCCGAGGCGGCTCCCGCAGCCGAAGCCGAGGACAAGGCCGAAGCCGAGGACAAGGCCGAAGCCGAGGACAAGGCCGAAGCCGAAGCCGAGGCCGGAGCCGAAGCCGGAGCCGAAGCCGAGGACAAGGCCGGAGCCGATGCCGAGGCCGCAGCGGAAGTCGAGGCCGAAGCCGGACGCCGAGCCTCAGCCGGACCCGCCGTGGTCAGGGCTCCCGCGGTCCAGGCTCCCGGCGTCGACGACCCCGTGCCGCCCGCGCCCGAGGCGGGCGACGGGCGGTTCACCGTGCGGCTCGCGAACTTCGAGGGGCCGTTCGACCTCCTGCTGCAGTTGATCGCCAAGCACAGGCTGGACGTCACCGAGGTCGCGCTGTCGAAGGTCACCGACGAGTTCATGGCGCACATCCGCGCCATGGGGCCCGACTGGGACCTCGATCAGACGACCGAGTTCCTGGTGGTCGCCGCGACGCTGCTCGACCTCAAGGCGGCCCGGCTGCTGCCGGCCGCCGAGGTGGAGGACGAGGCGGACCTGGCGCTCCTGGAGGCGCGGGACCTGCTGTTCGCGCGGCTGCTGCAGTACCGCGCGTACAAGCAGATCGCCGACATCTTCGCCGAGCGGTGGGAGGCCGAGGGGCGGCGCCACCCGCGCACCGTCGGCCTCGAACCGCACCACGCCGAGCTGCTGCCCGAGGTCGTCATCTCGATCGGCGCCGAGGGCTTCGCCAGACTCGCCGTCAAGGCCATGCAGCCCAGGGCCGAGCCGCAGGTGTACGTCGACCACATCCACGCCCCGCTCGTGAGCGTCCGCGAGCAGGCCGGGATCGTGATCGCCCTGCTGCGCCGGCGCGGCACGCTCAGCTTCCGCGAGCTCGTCGAGGGCACCGACGACACCCTCACCGTCGTCGCCCGCTTCCTCGCGCTCCTGGAGCTCTACCGCGAGAAGGCGGTCGCCCTCGACCAGGAGACCGCCCTAGGCGACCTCACCGTGTCCTGGACCGGCGGGGAGGCGGACCTCTCCGGTGCCGTGACCGACGAATTCGACCAGGGAGACCGAGAAGGCCAGGGAGACCAAGAAGGCCAGGAAGGCCAAGAAGGCCAAGAAGGCCAGGAAGGCCAGGAAGGCCAAGAAGACCAGGAAGGCCAAGAAGGCCAAGAAGGCCAGGAAGATCCGGAAGCCACGGAAGACCAGGAGGCCGCCCCGTGAGCGATCTCAAGCCCGCGCTCGAAGCCGTCCTCATGGTCGTCGACGAGCCCGCCACCGAGGCCCACCTGGCCAAGGTGCTCGACAGCAGCCCGCGCGAGGTCGGCGACGCCCTGCGCGAGCTCGCCGACGAGTACACCGTGCAGGGCCGCGGCTTCGAGCTGCGCCGGGTCGCCGGCGGCTGGCGGTTCTACACCCGCGCCGCGTACGCCTCCGCCGTCGAGGCCTTCGTCCTGGACGGCCAGCAGGCCCGGCTCACCCAGGCGGCCCTGGAGACGCTCGCGGTCGTCGCGTACCGCCAGCCGGTGAGCCGGTCCCGGGTCTCCGCCGTCCGCGGGGTGAACTGCGACGGCGTCATGCGCACCCTCCTCCAGCGGGGTCTGGTGGAGGAGGCGGGCGCGGAACCCGAAACAGGTGCGATCCTGTACAGGACGACGAACTACTTCCTGGAGCGGATGGGCCTGCGCGGCCTGGACGAACTCCCCGAGCTCGCCCCCTTCCTCCCCGAGGCCGAGGCGGTCGAGCCGGACAGCCTGGAAGGAGTTCCGTCGTTCGACCCCGACGCAGAAGATCACGCAGACGAGACGACGGAAGTTTGATGCGAAGCAGCAGCGGCAGGAACAGCGGAAACAACGGCGGGAGCCGTGGTGCCAAGAGCGGCGGCCGCGGCAACTACCGGGGCGCGGGCAACAACCGCGACGAGCGGGGCGGCCAGGGCGGCCAGAGCGCCGGCCGTCCGCGCCGCCCCCGCCCGGAGGACCGCAGCTACGACGTCGACGGCATGGCCGGCCGTCCGTCCGACGGCCCGAAGCGCGGTCGCGGCGACGCGGCCCGCGGCGGCGCCAAGGGCGGCCCCAAGCAGTCCCCGAAGCGCGGCGGCGGCCGCACCGCTCCCTCGCGTTCCCGCGAGTACGACGCCCGCGCGGAGGAGCGCAACCGCGAGCGGTACGCGAACAAGCCGGAGATCAAGACCCCCAAGACCTTCCCGGGCGCCGAGCAGGAGGGTGAGCGCCTGCAGAAGGTGCTGGCGCGCGCAGGCTACGGTTCCCGCCGCGCCTGCGAGGAGCTGATCGAGCAGGCCCGCGTGGAGGTCAACGGCGAGATCGTCCTCGAGCAGGGCCTCCGCGTGGACGCGAAGGACGAGATCAAGGTCGACGGCCTGACCGTGGCGACCCAGTCGTACCAGTTCTTCGCGCTGAACAAGCCCGCCGGTGTCGTCTCCACCATGGAGGACCCCGACGGCCGCCAGTGCCTCGGCGACTACGTCACCAACCGCGAGACCCGGCTCTTCCACGTCGGCCGGCTCGACACCGAGACCGAGGGCATCATCCTGCTCACCAATCACGGCGAGCTGGCCCACCGTCTCACCCACCCGAAGTACGGCGTGAAGAAGACCTACCTGGCCGCCGTCACCGGCCCGCTGCCCCGTGAGGTCGGCAAGCGGCTCAAGGACGGCATCCAGCTGGAGGACGGCTACGCGCGCGCCGACCACTTCCGGGTCGTCGAGCAGACCGGCAAGAACTACCTGGTCGAGGTCGTGCTCCACGAGGGCCGCAAGCACATCGTGCGCCGCATGCTCGCCGAGGCGGGCTTCCCGGTGGAGAAGCTGGTCCGCACGGCCTTCGGCCCGATCACCCTGGGCGACCAGAAGTCGGGCTGGCTGCGCCGCCTGAGCAACACCGAGGTCGGCATGCTGATGAAGGAAGTCGGCCTGTAGTCCTTTCCGGCCCCGAAGGCCCGTGATCGCCACACCCGGCGGTCACGGGCCTTTTTCGTACTTGTGGTCGACCCGCGCCGCCATTTATAGTCAGGATGACTCTTAAGGATTCAAGGAGGCGGGCATGAGTCTCGCGAACGTCCTGGAACCACTGCAGCGGCCGCTCTTCACCCTGCTCGACACCCCGGTCAGCTGGACCGAGGTGCTGGGCTTCGGCAGCGGGGCGCTCTGCGTCTGGCTCGTCGCCCGCCAGCACGTCGCGAACTGGCCCATCGGCATCGCCAACAACCTCTTCTTCGTCCTGCTCTTCACCCAGAGCGGGCTCTACGCCGACGCCGGCCTCCAGTTCGTCTTCATCGCCCTCGCCGCCTACGGCTGGTGGACCTGGACCCACGGGGGTGGACCAGGCTCCGACGCCCTCCCGGTGCGGCGCACCAGCCGCACCGAGTGGACCTGGCTGCTGGCGGCGGGGGCGGTGGGGACCCTCGCCCTCACCCTGCTCCTCGACCGTGCCACGGACTCGACCGTCCCCTTCTGGGACGCCCTGACCACCGCCCTCTCCCTGATGGCCACCTACGGGCAGTGCCGCAAGCGCCTGGAGTCCTGGTGGCTCTGGATCGCCGCCGACGTGGTCTACGTGCCCCTGTACGCGTACAAGGAGCTCTACCTGACCTCCCTGCTGTACATCGGCTTCATGACGCTGTGCGCGGTCGGGCTGCGGGACTGGCGCCGTGACCTGGCCGGCTCCCTCCGCCTCCGGGAGGCCGGCGCATGAGCCGCTACGGCCACGGCCTGGTCCTCGGCAAGTTCTATCCGCCGCACGCCGGCCACCACCACCTCGTCCGCACCGCGCGCGAGCGGTGCGAACGCCTGACCGTGCTCGTCTGCGCCTCCTCCGTGGAGTCCGTCCCGCTCGCCGACCGCGTCGCCTGGATGCGGGAGATCCACCCCGACGCGCTCGTCGTCGGTGCCGTCGACGACGTCCCCGTCGACCTCCACGACCCCGATGTCTGGGACGCCCACATGAAGATCTTCCGGGCCGCCGTGCCCGAGCCCGTCGACGCCGTCTTCACGTCGGAGCCGTACGGGGAGGAACTCGGCCGCCGCTTCGGCGCCGCGTCCGTGTGCGTCGACCCCGACCGGCTGCGCCACCCCGTCTCCGGGACCGCCGTCCGCGCCGACCCCGTCGCCTGCTGGGAGCACCTGGAGGCGCCTGTGCGGGCCGCGCTCACCCGGCGGGTCGTCGTCCTCGGCGCCGAGTCCACGGGGACGACCACCATGGCGCTCGCACTCGCCGACCACTACCGGCGGCGCGGCGGCGTCTGGGCCCGCACCCGCTGCGTGCCCGAGTACGGGCGCGAGTACAGCGAGCTCAAGCTCGCCGAGCTCCGCGCCGAGCGGCCCGGCGCCGGCTGGTCCGACGTGAGCTTCCACTCCGCCGACTTCCCCGTCATCGCCCTGCGCCAGGCCGAGCTGGAGGAGCAGGCCGCCCGCGACGGCGCGCCGGTCCTCTTCTGCGACACGGACGCCTTCGCCACCACCATCTGGCACGAGCGCTACATGGGCACCGCCAGCCCCGGCACCGGCGAGATCGCCGCGCGCGGCCGACAGCACCTCTGGCTGCTCACCGACCACCGGGGCGTCCCCTTCGAGGACGACGGACTGCGCGACGGGGAGCACCTGCGGCCCTGGATGACCGCGCGGTTCCTCACCCAGCTCGCCCACACCGGCCGCAGGACCGTCGTCCTCACCGGCCCGCACGAGGAGCGCCTCGCGACGGCCGTCGCCGCCGTCGACGCGCTGCTCGCCGAGGGCTGGCAGTTCACCGACCCCCTCCCGGAACGCAGATGACCACCGCACTGCCCGACCCGTCGGGCTACGACAAGCACGCCTTCGAGCCCTTCGCCCTCACCGCCGACCTCGCCGTCCTCACCGTCCGCGAGGGAAGCCTGCACGTCCTGCTCGTGGAGCGCGGGCAGGAGCCCTACGCGGGTGCCTGGGCCCTGCCCGGTGGATTCGTCCTGCCCGACGAGTCCGCCGAGCAGGCCGCGCGCCGCGAACTCGCCGAGGAGACCGGCCTGTCGGACACCACCGCCGCCCGGCTCCACCTGGAACAGCTGCGCACCTACAGCGACCCGGGCCGCGACCCCCGGATGCGGGTCGTCTCCGTCGCCTTCACGGCGCTCGTCCCCGACCTGCCCGAGCCGCGCGGCGGCGGCGACGCGGCCCAGGCCCGCTGGCTGCCGTACGAGGACGTCCGCGACCTCGCCTTCGACCACGACCTGATCCTCGCCGACGCCCGCGAACGCGTCGGCGCCAAGCTCGAGTACACCTGTCTCGCCACCGCCTTCTGCCCGCCCGAGTTCACCCTCGGCGAGCTGCGGCAGGTCTACGAGACGGTCTGGGGCGTCACGCTCGACCGCCCCAACTTCCGGCGCAAGGTCCTCGCCACCCCCGGCTTCGTCCGGCCGGTCGAGGCACCGCCGCGCCGCACCGGCGGCCGCGGGAAACCGGCCGCTCTCTACCGGGCGGGCGAGGCGACCGCCCTGCACCCGCCGCTGCTGCGACCGGAAGGACGGACGGAATGACGACACGGGGGACGAAGAAGGCGGCCGCGACGGGCTCCCTGCTCGGGCTGGCGCTGGGCGACGCGCTGGGCTTCCCCACCGAGTTCAACGACGTGCCGCAGATCCTCGCGAAGTGCGGGCCGTGGCGCGCCATGGAGCTGCCGACCAGCCGGGGCACGGCGTACGTCACCGACGACACCCAGATGGCCCTGGCCTTCGCGCGGGGCATCCGCACCGCCATGGGCCGGGGCGTGCTCGCCCCGCTGCGGCTGGCCCGGCCCGTACGGTCGGAGTACGTCGACTGGTACCACTCGCCGGAGAACAACCGGGCTCCCGGCCGCACCTGCTTGGTGGCCTGCCGGCTCCTCGACAGCGACCGCCTGTGGCAGGACGCCAGCCAGATCCACTCCAAGGGCTGCGGCGCCAACATGCGTGTCGCCCCCATCGGCCTCGTACCCGGCCTCACGGACGAGCAGCGGTCCGGCGCCGCCCAGCTCCAGTCCGCCCTGACCCATGGCCACCCCACCGCCCTCGCGGCCTCCGACCTGACGGCACACGCCGTGCACCTGCTCGCCCAGGGCGCGGACCCCACCGGCCTGGTCGGCCGGCTCCGCTCGTACGCCCTGGACCACCGCTCCCGCTACGACGAGCGCTGGCTCGGCGACCTGTGGACCCGCTCCCAGGACCCCGACGCCGCGCACTTCATCCGGCGCGGCTGGGACGAGTGCCTGGCGGTCCTGGAGCGTCTGGACGCCGTCCAGCGCACCGCCGACCCGGAGCGCGACCCCTGCGAGTACACCGGCGACGGCTGGATCGCCGAGGAGGCCCTGGCCACCGCCCTCCTCAGCTTCCTGCTGTTCCCCGACGAGCCCCTGACGGCCCTCCGCCGGGCCGCCTGCACGCGCGGCGACTCCGACTCCATCGCCGCCCTCGCCGGCGCCTTCGCCGGGGCCCACCTGGGCGCGGAAGCCTGGCCGAAGGAGTGGACCGACCGCATCGAGCACCGCGACGAACTGCTCGCCTTCGGCGCGCTCTGGGACGCGTGAACCATGCCACACCGCACCGAACCCTCCGGCCTCCCCGGCCTCCCCGGCCTCACCGGGCTCCCCGGCCTCACCGGGCTCGACCTCTCGGCCGTCGTCGCCGAGGAGCCCGATCCGCTCCTCTTCGCGACCGTCTCCGGCGCCCACCTCTACGGCTTCCCCTCCCGTGACTCGGACGTGGACCTCCGGGGCGTTCACCTGCTGCCCGTCGAGGAGCTCGTCGGGCTGCGTGACCCCGAGGAGACCCGAACCCGGATGTGGGACCGGGACGGGGTCGAGATGGACCTGGTGACGCACGACCTGCGGAAGTTCGTCCGGCTCATGCTCCGGCGCAACGGCTACGTCCTCGAACAGCTGACCTCGCCGCTGGTCGCCCACACCACCGCCGCGCACGCCGAGCTGCGCGCGCTCGTGCCCGGCGTGGTCACCTCGCACCACGCCCACCACTACCGCGGCTTCGCGGGCACCCAGTGGCGCCTGTACGAGACCAGCGGCGAGCTCAAGCCGCTGCTCTACACCTACCGGGCGCTGCTGACCGGCATCCACCTCATGCGGTCCGGCGAGGTCCAGGCCCATCTGCCCACGCTCGCGGCCGAGGTGCCCGAGGCGCCGGCCCGGCTGCCCGAACTCGTCGCGGCCAAGGAGGCCGCCGAGCACGGGGCGGCGGAGGCGGCTCCGGAGGCCGTACGGGAGGAGGTGGAGCGCTTGCACGAGGTCCTGGACCTGGCGCAGGCCGCTTCCCGGCTAGCCGGCGAGCCCGGCGCTCTCCACGCGCTGCACGATCTCGTCGTGCGGGTCCGACTCCAGCAGGCGCAGCACTGAGGCGCGGCGGGCGCGGACGAGGAAGTCCTCGACGCGGGCGTGGTCCGGGGCCTCGGGGAGGGGAGCGGTGGTGTGGGCGAGGTCGGCCTCGTCCTGGAGGCGGTTCATCCAGGACTCGACCTCCGGCCAGGACACCTCGCCGCGCTTGACCGCGAGCAGGCGGTCGCGCTCCTCGCCGACGTCGATGCGGAGCTCGCCGCTGCGCAGCAGGTCGCGGCAGCTGGTCAGCAGACGCAGCAGGTGCATCGCGTGCTTCCAGCGCGGGGCGCCGTACTGGCGCACGTCCGCGTCCAGCTTGCGGCGCTGGCCGCCCGCGTAGCGGACGAAGGTGCTGTGGGCCTGGCGGGACAGGAAGGCCCCGCGCAGGGACAGCAGCTCGCGGCCCAGGGCGTCGGCGTGCTCGACCACGGGGGAGTGGAGGCACTCCAGGACGTTCGGGTTGTTGCGCAGGGCGAGCTCGCAGAAGCGTTCCAGCTCCCAGCTGAACTGCTCGTCGGCCGGGCCCTCCACATGGGCCGGCGGCTTGTCGAAGCGCCAGAACAGCGGGGTGGGGGCGAGGTAGACGCCCCGGCGGTCGGTGTCGCTGCCCTCGGTCGCCAGACCGAACGCGCGCGACCCCATGACACAGGAGTAGATCGTGTGGTCGCGCACCAGTTCCTCAGGAGTCATGCGCGACAGGCTAGGGGGTGTCGCGAAGGTCCCGCGCAGCACCCGCACCGCACGGGACTTCCGCACGTCCCCAGGCCGTGTCCGTGAAGTCCGCCCGGCTCGCGACCCCCGGCACGCACGCTCGCCGCGAGCCCCGCCCTGGGGGCGGACTGCGCTACTGTCCGGACGCGACCTGGGCCAGGGTGATCGTTCCCGACGTGACGTCGATCTTCTCGGCCGGCAGCGGGCGGGGCGCCGGGCCCGCCACCACCGAGCCGTCGGTGATCCGGTACTTGGAGCCGTGACAGGGGCAGTCGATCGTGCCGTCCGCCACCTTGTTCACCAGGCAGCCCTGGTGGGTGCAGACCGCCGAGAAGGCCTTGAAGTCGCCCTGCGCGGGCTGCGTGACCACGACCTTCTCGTCCTTGAAGACGGTGCCGCCGCCGACCGGGATGTCGGAGGTCTTCGCGAGCGCCGGGGGGCCCGAGGAGGCGGCCGGGGAGGACGGGGTCCGCGAGGGCGCCGGCGTCTGCGAGGCCGCCGAGGGGGAGGCAGCCGTCGGTGTCGCGGGGGACGGGCTCTCCTTCGACGTGTCCGATCCGTCGGAACCGCAGCCGGTGACGAGGACCGTGCCGGCGATGAGCGTCGCTCGGCGGGACGGGCGGGGCAGGACGTCAGCAGTCATGCCGACCAGCTTGGGCGGGCTCCCCGCCCGACGCGCCGCAACACGCCTACGCCCAGGGCGCCAGCTCCCTCGCACGGCCGTCCGCGTCCCGCCGTACCTCCAGGACCGCCGTGACCGCCACCCGCTCGATCGGCCCGTACACGTGCGGGAACAGCTGGTCCTGCGAGCCCTCCCAGCGGACCTCGCCGGAGAGCCGCGCCTCGTCGATCACCAGGACCAGGAGCGGCCCCGGCACGTCCCGGTAGTGCCCGTCGGCGATGGCGAGGGCCGCGGGCCCGTCGGGCGAGCAGTGGACGAAGCCCTCGGCGGCGAGCGAGGCCGGGGCGTAGGGGAGCTCGGGGTCGGCGGACCATTCGGCCAGCGGTACGACGTGCAGCAACATGCCGACAGTTGTACCCCGCGCCCCCGTCCCCGCCCTCCCCCGAATGGCGGAACGAGTCGGTCCGGGTGACAGGGCGGCGCCGGGATCGCCCGGCCCCCGGCCGAGCCGGACCGCCCGCCCGTCTCGGAGGGCGGGCGCCGCGACGACGACTCCGTACGGCTGACTAGGCTGGCCGACGGAGCACGACGCAGGCGACGAAGGAGTGACGAGGTGGCGGTACGAGCGGTCCGAGGCGCCGTCCAGCTGGAGCGGGACGAGGCCGGCCACATGCACGAGCAGGTCGAGGAGCTGCTCACCGCCGTCCTCGAACGCAACGGGCTGAGTGCGGACGACCTCATCAGCATCTGGTTCACGGCCACGCCGGACCTGCACAGCGACTTCCCCGCCGTGGCGGCCCGCCGCATCGGGATCGTGGACGTCCCCCTGATCTGCGCGCAGGAGCTCGACATAGCGGGCGCCATGCCGAGGGTCGTACGGCTCCTCGCGCACGTCGAGTCGGATCTGCCCAAGTCCCGGATCGCGCACGTCTACCTCGGAGCCGCGGCCGCCCTGCGCAAGGACATCGCCCAGTGAGAACCGCCCTCGTCATCGGCACCGGCCTGATCGGCACCTCGGCGGCGCTCGCCCTCGCCGGGCGCGGCGTCACCGTCCACCTGCGCGACCACGACCCCGCCCGGGCCCGTACGGCCGCCGCGCTCGGCGCCGGCACGGACGAGACGCCCGACGGTCCGGTGGACCTCGTGATCGTCGCCGTACCGCCCGCGCACGTCGCCGGCACCCTCGCCGAGGCGATCGGGGCCGGACTCGGCCGCGGCTACCTGGACGTGGCGAGCGTCAAGGGCGGCCCCGAGCGGGAGCTGCTCGACATGGGCCTCGACCTCACCGCGTACATCGGCACGCACCCCATGTCCGGCAAGGAGCGCTCCGGCCCGCTGGCCGCCACCGCCGACCTCTTCGAGGGCCGCCCGTGGGTCCTCACCCCCACCCGGGACACCGACACCGAGGTCCTCAACCTGGCCCTGGAGCTGGTCGCCCTGTGCCGGGCCGTCCCCGTCGTCATGGACGCCGACGCCCACGACCGCGCGGTCGCGCTGGTCTCCCACACCCCGCAGCTCGTGTCGTCGATGGTCGCGGCGCGGCTGGAGGCGGCGGACGAGACGGCGGTACGGCTCTGCGGTCAGGGCATCCGCGACGTCACCCGGATCGCGGCCTCCGACCCGCGCATGTGGGTCGAGATCCTCTCCGCCAACCCGGGCCCCGTCGCCGACGTCCTCGCCGGCGTGGCGGCCGACCTGGACGAGACCGTACGGGCGCTGCGCTCGCTGGAGTCCGAGGACGACGCCGAGCGCCTGGCCGGCGCGTCGGGCGTCGAGGACGTCCTGCGCCGCGGCAACGCCGGCCGCGCGCGCGTCCCCGGCAAGCACGGCGCCGCTCCCACCGCGTACGAGACCGTCGCCGTCCTCATCAGCGACCAGCCCGGCGAGCTCGCCCGCATCTTCGCGGACGCCGGTCGCGCGGGCGTCAACATCGAGGACGTCCGCATCGAGCACGCGACCGGGCAGCAGGCGGGTCTGGTCCAGCTGATGGTCGAGCCGAAGGCCGCCCCGGTCCTCGCGGAGGCCCTGCGGGAGCGGGGCTGGGCGCTGCGCACGAGCTGACGCCGGGCGGGGCGGAGGCCCGTTGCCGGACGGGTCGAGAGGTGCGGGCGGGCGTCCGGGCGGGCGGAGCGGGGCGCTGGGCCGAACGGGTGCGGCGGACTCGGTAACCTTGTGGGGGTCCCCGCACGTCCGCCGGGACCTCCCGCTCCCCCCAGGAAGGCGTTCCCCACCGTGGAAACCGTGATCGTCGCCATCGACGGCCCCTCCGGCACGGGCAAGTCGAGCACCTCGAAGGCGGTTGCCGCCAAGCTGGGGCTGAGCTACCTCGACACCGGGGCCCAGTACCGGGCCATCACGTGGTGGATGATCAGCAACGGCGTCGACGTCCAGGACGCCGACGCGGTCGCCAACGCCGCCGCCAAGCCCGTCATCGTGTCCGGCACCGACCCGCTCAGGCCGACCATCACCGTCGACGGCGTCGACGCCGCCGGCCCGATCCGTACCGAGGAGGTCACCTCCAAGGTCAGCGCCGTCAGCGCCGTCCCCGAGGTGCGCACCCTGATCACGGAGCTGCAGCGGTCCATCGCCAAGGGCGCCGAGCAGGGCATCGTCGTCGAGGGCCGGGACATCGGCACCACCGTCCTGCCCGACGCCGACCTCAAGATCTTCCTGACCGCCTCGCCGGAGGCCCGCGCCGCCCGCCGCTCCGGCGAGCTCAAGGGCGCGGACGTGCACGCCACCCAGCAGGCCCTGATCAAGCGGGACGCGGCCGACTCCAGCCGCAAGACCTCCCCGCTCGCCAAGGCCGACGACGCCGTCGAGGTCGACACCACCGAGCTCACCCTCGACCAGGTCATCGAGTGCGTCGTCACCCTGGTGGAGGAGAAGCGGACGGCCGCCAAGTGACCCAGCCCTCCGAGCGGGGCGCCGCCGTCGGCCGTGGCATCGGCATCGGTCTGATGTACGGCCTCTGGAAGCCGCGCGTCCTCGGCGCCTGGCGGGTGCCGGCCTCCGGCCCCGTCATCCTCGCCGTCAACCACGCGCACAACATCGACGGCCCCATGCTCATGGGCACCGCCCCGCGACCCGTGCACTTCCTCATCAAGAAGGAAGCGTTCGTCGGGCCGCTGGGCGCCTTCCTGGAGGGCATCGGGCAGCTCAAGGTGGACCGGCACTCCACCGACCGCACCGCGATAGGCAACGCCCTCGCGGTCCTGGAGCACGGCGGCGTCCTCGGGATCTTCCCCGAGGGCACCCGGGGCGAGGGCGACTTCGCCTCCCTCCGGTCCGGCCTCGCCTACTTCGCCGTCCGCAGCGGCGCCCCGATCGTCCCCGTGGCGGTGCTGGGAAGCACCGACCGGCCCGGACGGTTGGTCAAGGCGCTGCCCCGGTTGCGCAGCAGCGTCGACGTCGTCTTCGGCGACGCCTTCGAGGCCGGCGACGGCAGCGGCCG
Source organism: Streptomyces sp. NPDC051921 (assembly GCF_040680975.1). Taxonomy (NCBI): domain Bacteria; kingdom Bacillati; phylum Actinomycetota; class Actinomycetes; order Kitasatosporales; family Streptomycetaceae; genus Streptomyces; species Streptomyces sp. NPDC051921. The sequence goes on along the minus strand of NZ_JBFAXU010000020.1, from coordinate 141,969 downwards.
GCGCACCCGCAAGGCGCTGGACGAGGCGACGGTCCGCATCCAGGAGCGGCTCACCGACCACCTGAAAAACGCCAGGCGTCTCACCGGGCGCTGAGCGACACTCTCAGTAGTGGGCCCCGGCGACGGGGACCCACCGACCACGAATGATCGAGGAACGGACTTCATGAACGACCAGCACGACCACGGGGCACTTGGCGACGCCGAGTACGCGGAGTTCATGGAGCTCGCCGCGGAAGAGGGCTTCGACCTCGAGGACGTCGAGGGCGCGATCGAGGAGGCCGGGCACGGCCCGCTGCCCGTCCTCGCCGTCGTCGGCCGCCCGAACGTCGGCAAGTCGACCCTGGTGAACCGCATCATCGGCCGCCGCGAGGCCGTCGTCGAGGACCGCCCGGGCGTCACCCGCGACCGCGTCACCTACGAGGCCGAGTGGGCCGGCCGCCGCTTCAAGGTCGTCGACACCGGCGGCTGGGAGCAGGACGTCCTCGGCATCGACGCCTCCGTCGCCGCCCAGGCCGAGTACGCCATCGAGGCCGCCGACGCCTGCCTGTTCGTCGTGGACGCCACCGTCGGCGCCACCGACACCGACGAGGCCGTCGTCCGGCTGCTCCGCCGTGCGGGCAAGCCGGTCGTCCTCGCCGCCAACAAGGTCGACGGGCAGTCCGGCGAGGCCGACGCCGCCATGCTGTGGTCCCTGGGCCTCGGCGAGCCGTTCCCCGTCTCCTCGCTGCACGGCCGCGGTACCGGCGACCTGCTCGACGAGGTCCTGAAGGCCCTGCCCGACGCCCCGGAGCAGCGCTTCGGCAACGCGGTCGGCGGCCCGCGCCGCATCGCCCTGATCGGCCGCCCCAACGTGGGCAAGTCCTCCCTGCTCAACAAGGTCGCCGGCGAGGAGCGCGTCGTCGTCAACGAGCTGGCCGGCACCACCCGCGACCCGGTCGACGAGCTGATCGAGCTCGGCGGCAAGACCTGGAAGTTCGTGGACACCGCGGGCATCCGCAAGAAGGTCCACCTCCAGGAGGGCGCGGACTACTACGCCTCCCTGCGCACGGCCGCCGCCGTCGAGAAGGCCGAGGTGGCCGTCATCCTCATCGACACCACCGACAAGATCTCGGTCCAGGACCAGCGCATCATCACGATGGCCGTCGAGTCCGGCCGCGCGATCGTCATCGCCTACAACAAGTGGGACGAGCTCGACGAGGAGCGCCGCTACTACCTGGAGCGCGAGATCGAGACCGAGATGCAGCAGGTCTCCTGGGCGCCCCGGGTCAACGTCTCCGCGAAGACCGGCCGCCACATGGAGAAGCTGGTCCCGGCGATCGAGACCGCCCTCGCCGGCTGGGAGACCCGCGTCCCCACCGGCCGGCTCAACGCCTTCCTCGGCGAGCTCGTCGCCGCCCACCCGCACCCGATCCGCGGCGGCAAGCAGCCCCGCATCCTGTTCGGTACGCAGGCGGGCACCAAGCCGCCGCGCTTCGTGCTCTTCGCCTCCGGCTTCCTGGAGGCGGGCTACCGTCGCTTCGTCGAGCGCCGCCTCCGCGAGGAGTTCGGCTTCGAGGGCACCCCGATCCACATCTCGGTGCGCGTGCGCGAGAAGCGCGGCAAGAAGAAGTAGCGGGAAGGGCAGCCGCTGTCGGGCATCCGTCCCGCATCTGCGAACGGCCGAGGGCCGGGGCTTCGTCGCCCCGGCCCTCGGCCGTTCTACAGACTGCTCCTCGGCCCCGGCGGCAGCGCGTAGGCCGATGTCCATCCCCTGCCCGCGTGACGGTGCCCGCTCGTCACCGCGGTGCCGAAGGACCGGAAGCTCAGCTCCTCCTCGCCGCTGCGATCACCCGGCAACGTGCGGAACGACCGCCGGAACTCGGAGTACAGGGCGTCGTAGATCGGCGTCGCCGAGAGTCCCCCCGAGACGTCCTGCGCCGGGCGCATGGCCGGGATCGGGGCGGGACTCGGTTGCTGCTGGCGGAAAGGGTCGTATGCGTGCACGTATGTGCCAACGACCCCGCCGTCCGTGGGATGCGGGCGGCCCTCGGAAAGAGGAGCGCGCCGGGGCCGCGGAACGGTCGGCACCCCCGGGGCGCGTCCCGGCCCTAAGCCGGGACGCGCGTGGTCCGTCACGTGCCGGCCAGCGGCATCGCCGCGGCCACCAGCCGTCCGTTGGCCGCGGCCTTCTCCAGGGCGTCGCGCAGCAGGTCCTCGCGGGGCTGCTGGCCGATGGAGCCGACCGGGGCGGCGAAGACCAGGACCGTGTGCGACTTGTTGGCCGCGGCCCGCCAGCCCTCGGTGACCTGCAGCGGCTGGTGCGCCTGCCACCAGGCGGCCTGGCCCGTGCCGCCCGTACCGGGCTGGAGCACCGAGTGCAGCTGGCCCATGGCCACCAGCACCGACCAGCCGGGCAGCGGCGCGGGCTTCTCGTTGACGTCGGCGACGGGCTGGAAGCCCTGCTCGACCAGGAGCGGCAGGAACTCATCCGTCAGACCGTCCGAGCCGGGACGGGCGACCGGTGCGGTCGGCTCCACCACGAGCGCCGGGTGCAGCTCGCCGTCGATCAGGACCAGACCGCTCGTGACGCCCAGGACCGCCTGCTCGGGGTGGGCGGCGGAGAGGGAGTCGACGGCGTCGGCCGCCGTGATCGAGGCGACGGCGCCCTGCAGTTGCTCCTCGGCGACCCGGACGACCTGGGACGGGATGCAGGTGGCGTGGGCGAAGGCGAGCACGGCCGTCTCGTCGCCGACGAACAGCACCGTGCTGGTCCGCTCCTGCTCGGAGTTGCCCGGCGTACGGCACGAGGTGCAGTCGTAGCTGCCCGGGGCGTTCTCGCCGGCCAGCAGCCGGTCGGCTTCTTCGTCGCCGATCTCGGCGCGTACGTCCTCGCTGACGTCGAGCATGCGCGGCACGGGGGACTCCCTGGACTCTTCGCGTGCGACGCCGGGCGGTTCCCGGTCGTCTCATGCCGAGTTCAACGGGGAAGGATCGGCCCGGGTAACGCGTCCGGGCGGACAACTTGGGTCACAGGTCCATGACTCCGGACGGGTGGGATGTGAACGCTGTTTCCGCGCGGCACGGGGCCGGGCCCCGGGGACGCTGCCTAGCCTGCCCCGATGTCGAAGATCCGATCTTGGACGGCCGGTGCCGTCGTGCTGGCCGCGGCGCTGCTCCCGCAGGGCCTGACCGGGAGCGCCGCGGCGGCCCCCGCGGCGCCCGCGGCCCCCACGCCCGTCGAGGCGTGCGTGAAGGACCAGTGGCCGTGGGGGTGCGTCGCCGCGTGCGAGAGCAGCGGGGACTGGCGCGCCAACACGGGGAACGGCTTCTACGGGGGGTTGCAGTTCTGGCAGCCCACCTGGGATGAGTTCGGCGGCCGCCGGTACGCGAAGCGCGCCGACCTGGCGACCCGGGCGCAGCAGATCACGGTCGCCGAGAACGTGCTGCGGGTGCAGGGCTGGGGGGCCTGGCCGGTCTGCTCACGGCGGTACGGCCTGAGCGGGCGCGCGCACGTGGTGCAGCCCGGCGACACGCTCAGCGCGATCGCCCGGCGCTTCGCGGTCCGGGGCGGCTGGCGGACGCTGTACGCGGCCAACAAGGCGGCGATCGGGCCGGACCCGAACCGGCTGGTCGTCGGCACGATGCTGCGCATCTCGCCGCTCTAGGGTGCGCCGCCGGCCGTGATCTCGCCGGCGCCGGCGAGGGAGCCACGGCTCAGCCGGTACGCCAGCGAGCCCGGCGGCAGCCCGTGCGGGACCCGCTGCTCGGCCAGCACGACCGCCGCGGAGCGGGGTGGCCGGGTGAGGGCGGCGAGCAGTCCGTACGTGCGGGCGGCCACCGCCGGCGACAGGCCGAGGGACGGCTCGTCGACCAGGACCACGCGGGCCGGGGAGAGCAGCGCCCGGGTGAGCGCCAGCATCCGGCGCTCCCCGCCGGACAGCGTTCCCGCGGGGCGCGCGAGCAGCCGGGCGAGCTCCGGGTACGCGGCGAGGGCCGCGTCCCGGCGGCCGGGCGCGGCCAGGTCCAGGTTCTCGGCGACGGTGAGGGTCGCGTACACGGCCCGCAGGTCCGGTACGAAGCACAGCCCGCGCCGGGCGCGCTCGTGGGCGGGCAGCCGGGTGACGTCCGCACCCCGCCAGACCACCCGCCCGGCGGCCAGCGGCACCGTACCGGCGAGGGCGCGCAGGGCGGTGGTGCGGCCGGAGCCGTTGCGGCCCAGGAGGACGGTGACGGTGCCGGCGGGCAGGACGAGGTCGAGGCCGTGCAGGGCCTCCAGGGGGCCGTAGCGGACCCGGGCGCGGCGGAGCGCGATCTCGGCGGTCACGGCGCGGCCCCCGGCCCGGTCCGGGAGGCCCGGGAGACGATGCGGCCGCCCTCCATGGTGTGCACGGTGTGGGCGATGCCCGCGACGAGGTCGGGGTCGTGCTCGACGACGAGCACGGTCAGGCCGTCGGCGGCGAGCGCGGCGAGGACACGGGCGAGGGCGGCGGTCTCGTCCGCGTCGAGCCCCGCGGCGGGCTCGTCGAGCAGCAGCGTGTGCGGAGCGCCCGCCAGGGCACGGGCCAGCTCGACCCGGCGCAGCGTCCCCGTCGGCAGCCCGGCCGCGGCGCGGTGCCGCGCCGCGCCGGCGAGCCCGAAGAGGCGGAGCGCCTGCTCGACCGGCTCGGCCGCCGCGCTCCTGGCGCCGACGCGGACGTTCTCCTCGACGGTGAGCGACGGGAACACCGCGAGCTGCTGGAACGTCCGGGCGATCCCGAGCCGGTGGCGGGTGTGCGCGGGGCGCGCCGTGATGTCGACGCCGTGGAGGGCGACGCGGCCGGAGGTGGGCCGCAGGGTGCCGGCGAGACAGTCGAAGAGGGTGCTCTTCCCCGCGCCGTTGGGCCCGACGACGGCGGTCACCTCACCCGCCCGGAGCTCCAGGTCGACGCGGTCGAGAGCGGTGAGGCCGCCGGGGTAGGTGAGGGTGAGGCGGTGAGCGCTGAGCGTCGGGGGGCGGGTGGCGCCCGCGTCGGTGGCGGCGGGCAGGTGGGGGTGCCCCTGGCCTTCGGTCGGGGCGGCGGGTTTCGCGCGGGCCATGGAAGTGGCTGCGTCGGCGGCCGGGGGCCGGTGAGTGTTGGTGTGCGCTCGGCGTTCCGTCGGGGCGGCGGGTTTCGCCCGGTGCCGGCGGCGGTCCGTCGCCGGGGCGGACGGTGGGCGGGCCTTCGGGAGGAGGGCCGTCAGGAGGGGCGGGACGCGGCCCGTCAGGGCGGCCAGCACACCGATCAGGGCCACCGCCACGCCCGCGTGGGTGCCGGCGTCCAGGGCGACCAGGAGGGTCGCGGCCGCCAGGGGGGTGAGGAGGGTGTCGGCGCCCAGGGTCAGGACCGCGGCGAACCAGAGGAGGCCGCGGACCGGGTCGAAGGCGTCCGGATCGAAGGCGCGGACGCCCATGCCCAGCAGGCCGCCGCCCAGGGCCGCCAGGGCCGCGCCCAGGACGAAGACCAGGAGCTTCAGGCCTGCCACGCGGACGCCCGCCGCCTCCGCGCCCCGTTCGTGGTCGCGCAGGGCGGCCAGCGCCCGGCCCGTACGGCCCCGGCGCAGGGTGGCGACCAGGAGCAGACAGCACGTCAGGACCACCAGTTCCAGGACGTAGTAGGGGCGGTCCTGCTCCAGGCCGCTCGGGCGGTCCAGGGTCACGCCCGCCGTCGCGTACGGCTGCGCGAAGACGAAGCGGCTCACCGCCACGCCCACCGCGAGCGTCGCCAGCGCCAGCGCCAGCCCGTGCCGGCGGATCGCCGGCCAGCCGGTCAGCAGGCCCAGCGGCGCCACGCACGCCACGGCCAGCACGAGCGCCAGGAGCTCCGGCAGGCCCGCCGCCGCCAGCAGGGCCGTGAACAGGGCGCCCAGGCCCGCGTACGCCGCCTGCCCCAGCGTGATCTGGCCGCCGCGGCCCGAGACCACCACCAGCGAGAGGAGGATCACCGCGAGCGCCGGGATCTGCACGGCCGTCGTCAGGTCGTCACCCGCGAATCCCAGCGGGAGCAGGAACAGCAGGCCCGCCACCAGCCACACCGACGCCGGGACCCGCGGGGCCGCCCTCGGGGGTGGCAGCGTGTCGTCGGAGCCCATGCCCGGCAGGACCAGCGCGGCCACGAGCAGCGCGAGCACGAACAGGTTCGCCGCGGCCGCCTGGACCAGTTCGCCGCCCCAGCCCCCCGGGTGGAGCCGGGTCAGCTGGGCCTGGGCCACGCCGATCGCGAGCGCCGCCCCGATCGCCACCGGCAGGCTCCGCATCCGGGCCAGCACGGCGACCGCGATCACCTCCACCACGAGCAGCGGCATCCCGTACGGGTCGAGCCGTACGTACGGTGCGATGAGGACGCCCGTGAGGCCCGCGGTGAAGGACCCGAACGCCCAGCCCGCCGCCGACACCCGGTCCGCCGGGATGCCGGACAGGACGGCGAGCGGGCGGTTGTCCACCACCGCCCGCAGCTCCCGGCCGAACCGCGTCCACCGCGTCACCGCCCCCACCAGGCAGGCCAGCGCCACCACCACGGCGAGCTGGGCCCACGGGTCGTCACCCACGAGCACGGGCGCGTCCGCGCGGGCGTCGCCGCCCCAGATCAGTGCCGCCGCGCCGACCAGCAGCACGAACACGCCGATCGAGGCGACCAGGGTCTGCGCCGCGCCCGCGCCGGCCAACGCCAGCGGCCGGAACACCGCCCGGTCGAGGACGAGGCCGATGCCCGGCGCGACCACGAGCAGCGTGACGAGCGCCCCGAGCGGCAGCGGCCAGCCCCACTCGACGACCAGTTGGCGCAGCACGTACGCGCAGACCATGGCGATCGCGCCGTGCGCCAGGTTGAGGACGCCCGTCGCCCGGTAGGTGACGATCAGTCCGATGCCGGTGAGCGCCGCCGCACTGCCGACGGCGAGACCGGCGAGCGTGAGGTCGTAGGTCAGCGAGGCCACGGCTCACACACCGGGCACGGCGCGAGTTCGGCGTCCCCGACCGGGACCGCCTCCGGTTTCCCCACGATCAGCGGGCAGTCCGGGCGGTGCGCCAGCGTCCCGCCCGGCGCCCGCAGGGGCGGGGCGTCCGAGGACGGGGCTTCCGGCGGGCCGGTGCCGGCCGGCTCGGGGGCGGGTGCCGCAGTGCGGGCCTCCTTCGCCCCGGCCAGCACCGCGCCCACGGAGAGCACCGCTCCCGCCACGATCAGTGCCGCTCCCGGCACCGTGCACGACGCCAGATAGGGGAGCTGGCGCTCGGCGAAGCGCTCGCCGGAGATCCCGTACCAGCCCGCCGCGCACAGCACCGCGCCCCCGAAGGCCGCCGCGAGACCGGCCCACAGGAGAATCCGCGATGTCGACGGCACGGGGGCCTCACCCGCCTTTCGTCCCCTTCCTTGCACTATGCCCCGAAGCGGCACACCCTGGAATCATCAGGCCGCCCGGCCTGCACGGACATCCGGTGGTGAGCCAGATGGTTCTCAAGAGACGCGTCGCCGCGCTCGCGGCCGTCGCGGTGCTGGTGCTGACTCCGGCCGTGGCGAGCTGCTCGGACGACGGGGGCACGTCCTCCGACCAGGGGACCCAGACCACCGCACCCGCCGCGACGGACCGGCCGGCGGACCCGGTCGCCGCCAAGGCGGAGATCACCAAGAACTGGACGGCCTTCTTCGACCCGAAGACCCCGGCCGCCGAGCGGGTCGAGCTCCTGGAGAACGGCGAGCAGATGGCGCCCGTGCTGGCGGCCTTCTCCGGCGACAAGAACGCCGCCATGACCTCGGCCAAGGTGACGGGCGTCGAGTTCACCTCGCCGACGAACGCCAACGTCACCTACGACCTGCTGGTCGGCGGCAACCCGGCGCTGCCGGACGCCAAGGGAACGTCGGTGCTCCAGAACGACACGTGGAAGGTGTCCGTGACGACCCTCTGCGGCCTGGTCCAGCTGAGCGGTGCGACGGTTCCGGGCTGCTGAGTGCCTGGCGGCGCTGCTGCTCGCCGGCCTGGTCGCGGGCTGTGGCAGCCGGCTTCCGGAGCGCGCCTTCGAGACGCGGCCCACCGCCCACCCCTCCGGCGGTGAGCCGCTCCGCGTCGGCATCATCACCAGTGCCACCAGCCCGGTCGGCGGGGACACCTTCACCGGTCCGCGCGACGGCGCCCGCGCCTACTTCGACGCCCTCAACGCCCGCGGCGGCCTCGACGGGCGCCGGATCGAGGTCGTCACCTGCGACGACGGCGGCAGCGGCATCGGCAACAACGCGTGCGTGCACAAGCTGGTCGACGAGCGGAAGGTCTTCGCACTGGTCGCCACCACCGCCCTGGACTACGCGGGCGCCCCGCTGGTCGCGAAGGCCGGCGTCCCCGACATCGGCGGCCAGCCGCTCACCCCGGCGTACGACACGTATCCGCACCTGTACGGGATCTACGGCAGCTCCGCCCCGCGCACCGGCACGCCCGGCTGGGACGGGGTCCTGTACGGCGGCACGGAGGTGTACCGGTGGTTCAGGACCCATCTGGGGGCCCGGACGGCCGCCGTCGTCTCGTACAACCAGGCCGCCTCCGCGGCCTACGCCCGGCTGGTCGCCGAGGGCCTGCGCACCGAGGGCTACCGGGTCGTCGAGGAGCAGGTCGACTTCGTGCTGCCCAACTTCCGTGCGGTGGCCGCCGATCTGCGCGCGCAACACGCCGACGTCGTGTTCGACGCGATGGACACGCACGGCAACGCCCAGCTGTGCGAGGCGATGGAGGCCTCGGGCGTGCGCGTCGCGGCCAAGGTGACCAACGTGCAGAACTGGTCCGCGTCCGTGCCCCGCGACTACGCGAAGTCGCCCGGCTGCCGGGCTGCCCTCTACGTGACCGGGGCCGGCCGCAACTACGACGACCGGGACTTCCCGGCGGTCCGGGAGTTCCGGGCCGCGATGGGGAACCGGCCGCTCTCCCAGTGGCAGTTGGAGGGCTGGGCGGCGGCCATGTGGTTCACGGACGCGGCGAAGTCCTGTGCCGGCCGGCCCGGTGGCCCGACCCGGGCCTGCGTCGAGGAGTTCGTCAACCGGGCGGAGCCGTACACCGCCCGCGGGCTGCTCCTGCCCGTCCGCTTCGAGCACCTCGCCGAGCCCCCGAAGGCCCGTCACACCTGTCTGTCCGTGGCCCGTTGGCAGGACGGCCGGGGCTGGGTCGCCCAGGGGGACATGAACAAGAACTGTGCCACCGTCCCCCAGCTGGGATACCGGCCGTGAACAACTCCCCGCCCGGGGCAGTACAGTCGCCCCGACCACGCACCTCACCGGGGGGAACCGGCGGCACGATGCGCATCTCTTTCCTGCTCCACAACGGCTACCACATCGGCGGGACCATCCGGACGACGTTCACGCTGGCCGCCGAGCTGGCGGCCCGTCACCAGGTGGAGATCGTCTCGGTGTTCCGCCACCGCGACCAGCCGATCCTCGGCGTCCCGGACGGCGTGACGCTGCGGCACCTCGTCGACATCCGGAAGAACAGCCCTGATTACGACGGCGAGCACCCCGACTTCCACCGCCCCGCCCGGGTCTTCCCGCGCGGCGACGGGCGCTGGAAGCAGTACAGCGCCCTCACCGACGCCAGGATCGGCGCGCACCTGGCCGCCGTCGAGGCCGACGTCGTCATCGCCACCCGCCCCGGGCTGAACGTGCAGCTCGCCCGGCAGGCCCCGCGCGGACCGGTCCTCGTCGGCCAGGAACACCTGATCCTCGACGGGCACAGCTACCGGCTGCGCCGCGACATCGCCCACGAGTACGCCCTCCTGGACGCCGTCACCACCGTCACCGAGGCCGACGCCCGCTCCTACCGGGCGCTCGCCCTGCCCGGCGTGCGGATCGACGCCGTGCCCAACAGCGTGCCCGCGCCGAGCGTGCCGCCCGCCGACCCCGCCGCGAAGGTCGTCGTGGCGGCCGGCCGGCTCACCCCGGTCAAGCGCTACGACCTGCTGATCGACGCCTTCGCGGACGTGGCCGCCGCGCGCCCCGACTGGAAGCTGCGGATCTACGGCACGGGCGACGCCGCCGACAACCTGAAGAAGACGCTGGCCCGGCAGATCGAGCGGCGCGGGCTCGCAGAGCACGTCTTCCTCATGGGCACCGCCCACCCGATGGAGCCGGAGTGGGCCAAGGGATCCCTGGCCGCCGTCACCTCCCGGCGCGAGTCCTTCGGCATGACCATCGTCGAGGCGATGCGCTGCGGCCTGCCCGTGGTCGCCACCGACTGCCCGCACGGACCCGCCGAGATCATCGAGGACGGCGTCGACGGGCGGCTCGTCCCCGTCGACGACACGGCAGCGGTCTCCGCCGCCCTGCTCGCGCTCATCAACGACGACGAGGCCCGGGCCCGCGCGGCCAAGGCCGCCCTCGTCGCCTCCGAGCGCTTCGACCCCGTCCGGATCGCCGTCCGCCACGAGGACATCTGGACCGAGCTCGCCGCCGTCGGCGCCGCCCGGGTGCGCAGCCACGGCCGGGCCCGCGCCGCCGTCCACCGCGCGGTCGGGGCGGTCCTCGACGCCGGCTACGCCGCGAAGGCCCGGGCGGGCAGGATCGTGCGCCGCTTCCGCTGAGCCCCCGCCGACCGCCCTCCGGGTCCGCAGGCCCGGGAGCATCGCGGACCGTAGCTGTCCGCGAGGGCTGGCAGACTCGGGCGCATGGTGGAGACCTCCGCACGACTCCTGCGTCTGCTCTCGCTGCTCCAGGCCCACCGCGAGTGGTCCGGGGCCGACCTCGCCGAGAGGCTCGGAGTGACCCCGCGGACCGTGCGCCGCGACGTGGACCGGCTCCGCGAACTCGGCTACCCGGTCAACGCCACGCCCGGCACCGGCGGCGGCTACCAGCTCGGGGCCGGTGCCGAACTGCCGCCGCTGCTCCTCGACGACGAGGAGGCGGTCGCGGTCGCCGTCGGGCTCCGGTCCGCCGCGGGCCAGGGCGTCGAGGGCATCGGCGAGAGCTCCGTACGCGCCCTCGCGAAGCTTGAGCAGGTGCTGCCCGGGCGGCTGCGGCGCCGGGTGAGCGCCCTCAACGCCTTCACCGTGCCGATGCTGCGCACCCCGCGCGACCGGATCGACCCGGCCGTCCTGACCGAACTCGCGAACGCCTGCCGGGACGCGGAGCGGCTGCGCTTCGAGTACCGCGACCACGGCGGCGCCGCCACCCGCAGGACCGTCGAGCCGCACCGCCTGGTGTGCAGCGAGCGGCGCTGGTACCTGGTCGCCTGGGACCTCGACCGGGCCGACTGGCGGACCTTCCGGGTCGACCGGATCGTGCCGACGCCGCCGCACGGCCCCCGCTTCCCGCCCCGCGAGCCGCCCGCCGAGGACCTGGCCGCCTACGTGGCGAAGGGCGTGTCGACCGGCGCGTACCCCACCGAGGCGACGATCCGGCTGCACGTGCCGCTGGCGGAGGCCGCCGCGGCGGTGGGCGCCGCCGACGGGGTGCTGACGGGCGAGGGGGAGCACTCCTGCCTGCTGCGGACCGGGGCGCACGGTCTGGACCTGATGGTGATCCACGTGTCGATGATCGGCTTCGAGTTCGAGGTGCTCGACCCGCCGGAGCTGGTCGAGCGGGTGCGGGCGCTCAGGGACCTGTTGTCCCGGGCCCTCGACCGGTCGGACGGCGCTCCGGCGGCGGACTCGTGATCCGCAGCCGTTCGTACGCGGCGAACTCGGGGTGGTGCAGGTCGAAGGCGGGGGACTCGGAGCGGATCCGGGGCACGACCGCGAAGTTGTGCCGCGGTGGCGGGCAGGAGGTCGCCCACTCCAGCGAGCGGCCGAACCCCCACGGGTCGTCGACCTCGACCTTCTCGCCGTACCGCCAGGTCAGCCACACGTTGTAGAGGAACGGCAGGGTGGACGTGCCGAGCAGGAAGGCGCCGATCGTCGAGACCGTGTTGAGGGCGGTGAAGCCGTCGCTCTCCAGGTAGTCGGCGTACCGCCGCGGCATGCCCTCGGCGCCCAGCCAGTGCTGCACCAGGAAGGTGGTGTGGAAGCCGACGAACAGGGTCCAGAAGTGGATCTTCCCGAGGCGCTCGTCGAGCATCCGCCCGGTGAACTTCGGCCACCAGAAGGTGAAGCCGGCGAAGGTCGCGAAGACGACGGTGCCGAAGACCGTGTAGTGGAAGTGCGCGACCACGAAGTACGAGTCGGTGACGGCGAAGTCCATCGGCGGCGAGGCCAGGATCACCCCGGTGAGCCCGCCGAACAGGAACGACACCAGGAAGCCGACCGCCCAGAGCATCGGGGTCTCGAAGGACAGCGAACCGCGCAGCATGGTCCCGGTCCAGTTGAAGAACTTCACCCCGGTCGGCACCGCGATGAGGAAGGACAGCAACGAGAAGAAGGGCAGCAGCACCGCCCCGGTCGCGAACATGTGGTGCGCCCACACCACCACCGAGAGGCCGGTGATGGTCATGGTGGCGGCGATCAGGGTCACGTAGCCGAAGATCGGCTTGCGGGAGAAGACCGGGATGATCTCGCTGATGATGCCGAAGAACGGCAGCGCGATGATGTAGACCTCGGGATGGCCGAAGAACCAGAACAGGTGCTGCCAGAGCAGCGCGCCGCCGTTCTGCGGCTGGAAGACCACCGAGCCGAGCCGCCGGTCGGACTCCAGGACCAGCAGCGCCGCCGCGAGGACCGGGAAGGCCATCAACACCAGGATGGTGGTGAAGAGGACGTTCCAGGTGAAGATCGGCATCCGGAACATCGTCATGCCCGGCGCCCGCATCCCGATGATCGTCGCCAGGAAGTTCACCGAGGTGAGGATGGTGCCGAAACCGGAGAACGCGAGCCCCATGATCCACAGGTCGATGCCGACGCCGGGCGACCGCAGCAGGCTGTTGAGCGGGGCGTAGGCGGTCCAGCCGAAGGCGGCCGGGCCGGTCGGGGTGAGGAAGGAGCCGACCACCATCAGGCCGCCGAAGAGGAACAGCCAGTACGAGAACATGTTGAGCCGCGGGAACGCGACGTCGGGCGCGCCGATCTGGAGCGGCACCAGTTCGTTGGCGAAGCCCGCGAAGGTCGGGGTGGCGAAGAGCAGCAGCATGATGGTGCCGTGGATGGTGAAGGCCTGGTTGAACTCCTGGTTCGACACCAGCTGGAGCCCCGGCCTGGCCAGCTCGGCCCGCATCACCATCGCGAGCGTTCCCGCGATCAGGAAGAAGACGAACGAGGTCACCAGGTACAGGTGACCGATCTTCTTGTGGTCGGTCGTGGTGATCCAGTCGATCAGGATCCGCCCATGCCGCTGCCGCGGCGATTCGACGGCCGCGGTCTCGGTCTCGGTACCCATCCCCGGATGATGTCGCTCCCCGTACGGGCGGCCGGGGAGGCCGCCCCGACAGGTCGTCCGGTCGGCGGACGTCGTGTGCGAGTTGCGGGGAAAACGTGAATGCCGGGCGGGCGGTGCGGAGCCGGGAATTTCCGCCCCGAACACGGCCCCGCGGAATTCCCCGAGTCCTTGGCTGCGGTGTGCGAAGGCCTCGTGCGGATGACCGGGAATTCCCCGGGAAGCGGCTGGAAACGTTCGCTGCGAGGCGCCGGCGGTGCGTCAAACATATGTCGAGAAGCTGTGACACAAGCGTGACCGGCAGGGGACTAACGTGAGCTGTATGACACCCGAACACGCACCCGATACGTATGTGGGACTCGCCGAGGACGAGGCGGAACGGCTCGCCCGGATCCGGGGCTGGAGCGTCGTCCGGTCCCTGCCGCCGGGCTCGATCATCACCATGGAGTACCTGGAGGGGCGCATCAACTTCGAGGTCGACGAAGGCGTCGTCACCCGCGTCTGGCTCGGCTGAACACCGGGCCGCACGACACGCGGGAGGGCCCCGGCCGGTCCCACGGCCGGGGCCCTCCCGTGCGCCTGCGGCGGCTCAGCCTCCGGTCACCGGCCGCGAGTGCGGCGGGCGGCGGCTGCCGGCCGGACCGGCCGGACCGCGCTCCGAGCGCACCGCGTGACGGTCGGCGTGGGCTCGTGGGGCGGCCAGCGGCGGGGTCGGCAGACCCGCGCTCCGGCCGGCCGCGGACCGGCCCGAGCCGGCACCCACGGCCTCCCGGACCGACTCCTCGGCCCCGGCCGGGCGCTGCGGGAACAGCCCCGGCAGCGGACCGCCGGTCGCCACGGGCAGCGAGGGCACCAGCCGGCGGCGGGACCGCAGCTGCTCGCGCAGCCGGTCGCGCAGGCTCAGGATCCAGGCCTCCGCCACCGCGATCACCGGCTCGCACCAGGGCAGCGCGAGCAGGATGAGCAGGCCGGCGGCCCAGCCGAGCAGCACGTCGCTGAGCCAGTGCGTACCGAGGTAGACGGTGGTGAGGCCGACGCCGAGCGCGACCACGGCCGACAGGGCCGACAGATAGCGGCGGGCCCTCGGCGTGGTCGCCAGATAGGCCAGGATTCCCCAGGTCACGACCGCGTTCGCGGTGTGCCCGGACGGGAATATATCGCCGCCCGCGAAGAGCTCGGCGGAGCCGACCTGCGTCGCGTAGTGGGGGCCGAGCCGGCCGAGTCCGAGTTTCACCGCGCCGACCGTCGCGTTGAGCAACAGCAGTGCGGCGCCGAGGGAGAGCAGCGGGCGCAGGGTGTGCTGGCGCCAGGAGCGCCAGCCCAGCCAGGCCGCCACCATCACGGCCGTGGGGCCGCGCTGGCCGAGGACGACGTAGTAGTCGAGGAAGGCGTGCAGCTCCGGCCACTGCTGATAGGGCCGGAAGAGCATGATCTTCCAGTCGAGGGCCACCAGCCAGGTCGACAGCAGTACGGCGACGACGATGGCCAGGTAGAACGCCGACGTCCCGCCGAAGAGGGCGAGACGCGTGCGGGTCATCCGCGGGACCTCTATCTTCGGCGGTTCCGGCTCCCGGTCCAGCCGGGCAAAGATGTCGGTACGCACCCAATCGACGTTACAGGGAGTGAGTAGCGACCTCGGTCGTTCCGGTGCCTTCGTGATGACGATGTGATGTGGAGTTGCTCTCAGCCGCGCGTTTGTTCCCGTCGTCCGTCGGAAAATCCGATGACCTTCCGCCCTATTGTCGGAGGGGTGTTTCCGGAAGGGTGTTTGAGCGTCCGGAGAATTCCGCAAACGGCCGCACGAGGGGAATTGCGGCCGGCGCGCGGCCCGCCCCGAGTGGCGTACGCCACACTCCGCGGCCCGCCGGGGTGAGAGCTGCACCACGCGCTCGGGCCTTGAACTCGCGTACGCTGACGGCTCACTCGCCCGTCGATGCCGGGCCGCCCCGGGGCCGCTCCCCGGCCGGTGCCCGCCGAGCGCGAGGGCTTCACTGGGAGGTACGTACATGGCGCGGACGATCACGGCCGGAACGCGGCCGCGTCCCCAAGGCCGCGGAACCGACGGCGGTGCCAACCGCTGGGTCGTCCTCGTCGTCCTCTGCGTCAGCCTGCTGCTCGTCGCCCTCGACGCGACCGTGCTGCACGTCGCCGTCCCCTCCCTCACCGAGGACCTGCGCCCGAGCGCGACCGCGCTGCTGTGGATCGTCGACGCCTACCCACTGATCTGCGCCTCGCTCCTGATCCTCTTCGGCACCCTCGGTGACCGCGTCGGCCGCAGACGGGTGCTGCTGATCGGCTACGCCCTGTTCGGCGTCGCCTCGGCGGTCGCCGCGCTCGCCACCGCCCCCGAGGTCCTGATCGGCGCCCGCGCGCTGCTCGGCGTCGGCGGCGCGATGATCATGCCGGCGACGCTCTCCATCCTCCGCGCGGTCTTCCCCGACCGGCGCGAGCGGGCCACCGCGATCGGCATCTGGACCGCGACCGCCGCCATCGGTGCCGCGACCGGACCGGTGCTCGGCGGATTCCTGGTCGAGCACTACTGGTGGGGCTCGGTCTTCCTGATCAACATCCCGCTGATGGCGCTGATCCTGCCCCTCGGCCGCCTGCTGCTGCCCGAGTCGCGGGGCGGCTCCGACGGCCCCTGGGACGTGCTCGGCGCGCTGATGGCCGCGGCCGGAGTGCTCGGCCTCGTCCTCGGCGTCAAGCGGCTCGGCGCCGGCGATCCGCCGCTCGACCCGGCCACGGCCGCTCCGCTGCTGCTCGGCGCCGCGCTGCTGATCGTCTTCGTGCGGCGTCAGAGGCGGCGGGCGCACCCGCTGATCGACATGAGGCTCTTCGCCCGGGCCGCCTTCACCACCTCGGTCGGCTGCGTCGTGCTCGCCATGCTGGCCCTGGTCGGCCTGCAGCTGATCGCCGTCCAGTACCTCCAGCTGGTGCTCGGCCTCAGCCCCCTGGAGACCGGACTCCGACTGCTCCCGCTGACCTTCGCGGCCATGGCCGCCGGTGGCACCGGCTCGTACACCCTGCGCCGGCTCGGCCCGCGCCGGATGGTCGGCTGGGGCTTCGTGCTGACCGCCGCGGCGGTGCTGCTGCTCGTCCTCATGGGGCACCACGACCGGCCGCTGCTGCTCACCGTCGGCTTCGTGCTGCTCGGCTTCGGGCTGCAGACCACACTCTTCTCGGCGTACGAGTCGATGCTGAGCGAGGCCCCGCCGGAGAGCGCGGGCGGGGCGGCGGCCATCGGCGAGACCTCGTACCAGCTCGGCGCGGGCATGGGCACCGCGCTGCTCGGCAGCGTGATGAACGCGGCGTACGCGCCCGGCCTGAGCGGGGTGCCCGGGGTGCCGGAGAGCGCCGCCAAGGCCGCCACCAACTCGCTCGGCGAGGCCTACCAGGTCGCCGACCAGCTCGGCGGCACCGCCGGCGCGGCCCTGCACGCGGCCGCCCGGCACGCCTTCGTGAACGGTCTGCACGTGACGCTGTTCGTGAGCGCGGGCCTGCTGCTGGTCGGCGCGCTGATGGCCCTGCGTCTGCCGCGCGTCATGGACTGCGCGGCGATACAGGACCGGGAGGACGTCGAGGCCGCCGTGCCGGCACAGGCGCACGCGCCCACCGGGGGCGCGGTCCCGAAGGGCCGGCAGCTCGCGGACGCGGCGCCCGCGCGCGCGGAGCTCGCGGGTGCGGGGCAGGCCGCGGGGCCGGCCGACGAGGGGCGGTCGTGGCGCACGGCGGGCGAGGACCGGAAGCCGCGGACGGGGGGCGGGACCGCGGATGCCGTACGGGTCCCCGCCTCGCGGGGCCGTGCCGAGACGGCCGGCTCTGGCAGACCCGGCCACTGACGGGACCACCGGCCGCGCCGGGGGCCCGCCGCCCTCAGCTCTGGTTGAAGAAACCGTCCTGCGAGCGGCCCGCGGACTCGCCGCTGACGATCTGCGTGTCGGCCGGGGTCAGCAGGAAGACCCGGGTCGCCACCCGCTCGATCGAGCCGCGCAGACCGAAGGCGAGGCCGGCGGCGAAGTCGACCACGCGCTTGGCGTCGTTCGGCTCCATCGCGGTCAGGTTCACGATCACCGGGACCCCGTCCCGGAACAGCTCGCCGATGCCCCGGGCGTCCCGGAACCCGTCGGGGGAGACGGTCGCGATCCGACGGCCCTGCTCGTGCGCCGTGTCGGACGCCACCCGCACCCGCGGGTCCGTCACCCAGGCGTCGCCGCCGCCGCTCTCGGCACCGTCGGCGTACTCGTCGTCGTAGTAACGCTCGTCGTTGTCCTCGACGAGTCCCAGCCAGGCACTGGCCTTGCGCACCGATCCCATGGACGCCTCCTTTCAGCGCGGTCACTCGTGGTTCCGCAATCCCTATCGTCGTCCATGATGCGGATCGCGCGCCAAGTGGATAGTCGGCGCGCAGGGGATTCGTGACGGTACTGGTGCAGAACGTGAGGCTCGAAATCTGGCGATTCGTCAGGAATCCTGCGGTATGCCGGGGCTGACGGGGGGTCGGCTCGACAGGTGGAACATAAAATATGCAAGTCGGTCCGGAAGGGTGACGATGGCGGCGTACGGGTGAACTGATGCCCACGGCGCCTCCTCGGTACGATGCCCGACGCGGCCGCGCGGAACCTCGTGCGGCGAGGGCGCGAAGTACGGGGGAGTCACAGTGTTCGGAATCGTCAGGCCCTGCACGCACCGCCTCAGCGAGGGGCTCAAGACCGAGTGGATGGCCCATCTCTGCGGCCTCTGCCTGGCACTTCGCGCCGACCACGGGCAGCTCGCCCGGGTCGTCACCAACTACGACGGCCTGATCGTCTCCGTCCTGACGGAGGCTCAGACCGGCGCCACCGAGGCCGGGCGCCGCACCGCGGGACCCTGCCCGCTCCGCGCCATGCGGACCGCGCCGGTCGCGCGCGGCGAAGGCGCGCGGCTCGCCGCCGCCGTGTCGCTGGTGCTCGCCTCGGCGAAGATACGCGACCACGTCGCCGACCGGGACGGCCTGTTGGCCCGGCGCCCGGTCGCCGCCGCGGCCCGCCGGGTCGCCCGCTCCTGGGACCGGGCCGGCGCACGCACCGGCCGAGCGCTCGGCTTCGACACCGCCGTCCTGGTCGACGCGGTCGACCGGCAGACCGGCATCGAGGCCCTCGCGGGCCCCGGCACCCCGCTGCTCGCCGTCACCGAACCGACCGAGACGGCGACCGCGGCGGCCTTCGCGCACACCGCGGTCCTGGCCGGGCGCCCCGGCAACGCCGAACCCCTGGCCGAGGCCGGCCGCCTCTTCGGACGCCTCGCCCACCTCCTGGACGCCGTCGAGGACCAGGCCGCCGACGACGCCGTCGGCGCCTGGAACCCGCTCACCGCGACCGGCACCTCCCGCGAGGAGGCCCGCCGGCTCGCCGACGACGCGCTGCACGGCATCCGCCTCGCGCTGAAGGACGCCGAGTTCGCCGACCGCCGACTCGCCCATGTGCTCCTCGCCCACGAACTGCGCGCCTCCGTCGACCGCGCCTTCGGCACGACGACCTGCGCGCACGGGGCGCCGGGACCCGCTCAGGGCAATCCGTACGGCGGCGGTGCCCCCGGTCCGTACGGCTCGTACAACCCGCACGGCGGCGGCAACCCCTACGGCGGCGGGCCCGCGGGCCCCGCCGGCCCGGGCGGGCCCGGCGGGCTGCCGCCGCAGTTCGGCTCCGGCGGGCCGCAGCAGCCCAGGAAGCCCCGTGGCTTCCTCGCCGGCTGCGCCATGTTCACCTGGCTCTGCTGCACCTGCCAGATCTGCTGCGCCAAGGAGTACGAGGGCCCCTGGTCCCGCAAGAAGCGCGAGGGCTGCTGCTACAACTGCGACGGTCCGGACTGCTCGGGCTGCGACTGCTGCTGCCCCTGCGACGGGTGCTGACCCCGCTTCACTTCACGGGTGCCGGGATCTCCGGCGGTGAGATCCGGGACTCGGCGATGCCCGAGGCCGTCACGCCCCACTTCTTGAGGATGCGGTCGTAGGTCCCGTCCGCCTTCAGGCCGTTCACGGCGGCCTGGAAGGCGGGGGCCAGGGCCGTGCCCTTCTTGAAGGCGAAGCCGACGTCGAGGCGGCGGTACTCGTTGAGGAACTTGGTGCCCGGCTGCTGGGTCACCGCGTAGCGGATGCCGTTGATCGTGCTCATCACCACGTCGCTGCGGCCCTGCTGGAGCGACATCCAGACCGCCGCCGGCTCGTTGAAGACGTTCACCTCGTACGGCTTCCTGCCCGACGCCGCGCACCGGTCCCTGTTCTTCTCCAGGGTGCGCTCGAACGTGGTGCCCGCCCCGGTGGCCACCTTGAGGCCGCACAGCTGGGTGAGGTCGGTGACCGCTGCGAGCGTGCTGTCCGAGCGGGCCGCGAAGCCCTGGCCGTCGTTGACGTAGGTGACGAAGTCGATCGTCCTGCGGCGCTCCTCGGTCACACCGAAGTTCCCCGTACCGACGTCGTACTTGCCGCTGCCGAGCGCCGGCAGGATCGCCTCGAAGCCGGCCACCTCACGCTTCACGTCCAGGCCGAGCGCCTTCGCCGCCGCCTGCGCGAAGTCGGCGTCCAGGCCGACCACGGTCCGGCCGTCGGGCAGATAGGCCGAGCTCGGCGGACTGCCGACGGAGGAGGCGAGGGTCAGGGTGCCGCGCTGCCGCACGTCGGCGGGCAACAGCTTCGCCGCGGCCTCGTTCTTCCGCACGCCCGAGACCACGTCCTCGGTCGGGAGCGCGCCCTGCGCGCCCCCCTTCCCGGCCGCGCCGGCGGGTGCCGTCACCGGCTCGCCCGAGCCGCAGGCGGTGAGCAGCAGCGCCGCGGCCGTGATCAGCCCGAAGGCGGCGGTGTGGCGTTTCGTGCGCGTGGTCGCGCGGGGCGTCGTACGGGGGGTGCTCATGGGCTCGGGGTCTCCAGGTGCTTCTCGAACGGCAGCGGTCCGATCGACTCGGGGTCCGCGGCGACGTCGAAGAGGGGGCGGTATCCGGTCGCCAGATAGAGGCCCTTGGCCTCGGGCTGGCGCGGACCGGTGGTCAGGTAGACGCGGGTGTAGCCGCGTTCGGCGGCCTCACGTTCCAGTTCGGTCAGGACCCTGCGCGCGAGCCCGCGCCTGCGGTGCCCGGAGTGGGTCCAGATCCTCTTCAGTTCGGCGGTGTGCTCGTCATAGCGGCGGTAGGCGCCGCCCGCGACGGGCCTCCCCTGCTCCAGGAGCAGCAGGAACGCCCCGCGCGGAGGGGCGAACTCCTCCGCCGGATAGCGGCTCAGGTCCTCCGACGAGCCGTAGCGGGTCGTGTACTCGTGCGCCAGCTCGTCGAGGAGCGGGCGTGCCAGGGGGTCGGTGGTCGTGGTCCGGTGCACGGACAACGCGAAGGTCATGACGGTCCTTCAGGACGAAGGAGAGGAACGGGAGAGGAAGGCGAAGAAGGCGAAGAAGGGGGAGAGCAAAGGAGGGAGAAGGGCGGGGAGGGGAGCAGGGAACGCTGAGCGAGGGGCGTCAGGCTCGGGTACTCGACCGGTGTACGCAGGTGAAGGCGCCGCGGAGAACAGCACGCGGGCAGGGAGGAGCAGGGGGTCGGCTCAACAGGAAGAGGACCACACACGACCGAAGTCGATGTGGGAGCGCGTGACCAGCCACTGCTGCGGATGCATGGCCCAAGTGGAACAGGCATCCGTTTCCGCGTCAACCACGATGAGACGTACGGCTCATCATCCGGACGCACTTGACAGGCCGCCGTGCGCTCCGCGTAGCGTGAAGGCGCGGACCGAGCTGAGGGGCTGAGGTCCGCGGCTCACCGCGCGCTGAAGGCGCATCCCGTGTTCGATCCGTCCCTGGAATCCACGGAGCCTTCGCCATGTCCGCGATCCTCGCCAAAGCCTCCGCCCCCGCGCCCGCCCCGACCCCGTCCGAACCGGCGCTCCCGATCGTCCCGGCCCGTCGCACCGGCCAGTGGGCCGCCGCCGGCGCCGTCCTCGTCCTGGTCGCCCTCGGGCTGTACTCCGTCGTCACCAACCAGGCCTTCCAATGGGACGTGGTCGGCGCCTACTTCACGTCCACCGCCGTCCTGCGCGGCCTCGGGCTCACGCTGTGGCTGACCGCCGTCGTGATGGTGCTCGGCTTCGTCATCGGCACCCCGCTGGCCGTGCTCCGGCTCTCCGCCAACCCCGTGCTGCGCGCGGTCAGCTGGGGTTACGTGTGGTTCTTCCGGTCCACGCCGATCCTGGTCCAGCTGCTGTTCTGGTTCAACATCGGCGCCCTGTACCCGACCGTCCTCGGCATCCACACCGTCGACCTGCTCGGCCCCGTCTCCGTCGCCGTCATCGGCCTCACCCTCCACGAGGGCGCCTACGCCGCCGAGGTCGTCCGCGGCGGCGTCCTCTCCGTCGACCGCGGTCAGATCGAGGCCGCGCAGTCCCTCGGACTCGGCCGCCGGCGCCGGCTCACCAGGATCGTGCTGCCCCAGGCGATGCGCTCGATCGTGCCGCCCGCCGGCAACATGCTCATCGGCACGCTCAAGGGCACCTCGATCGTCTCCGTCATCGCCGTCCAGGACCTGCTCTACTCCGTGCAGCTCGTCTACCACCGCACCTACCAGGTCATCCCGCTGCTCCTGGTCGCGACCGTCTGGTACGTCCTGGTCACCTCCGTCCTCAGCGTCGGACAGCACTACGTCGAGCGGCACTACGCGCGCGGCACGGGCGGCACGCGATGAGCGCCGGACGCCCCTCGATCGTCGTCGTCGGCGCCGGGCCCCGAGGCACCGGCTTCCTCGAACGCCTCGCCGCCAACCTGCCCGAGCTGTACGGCGACCGGCCCCTCGACGTGCACCTCGTTGACCCGCACCCGGCCGGCCCCGGGCGCATCTGGCGCACCGCCCAGTCCCCGCTGCTCTGGATGAACTCCCGGGCGGAGGACGTCACCATGTTCACCGACGAGACCGTCCGGATCGACGGGCCCGTACGCCCCGGGCCCAGCCTCGCCGAGTGGGCCGGCATCGACGGCCGCGCCTTCCCCAGCCGCCCCCAGCAGGGCGCCTATCTGCGCTGGGTGCACGCGCGGGCCAGGGCCGACCTGCCGGCCGCCGTCACCGTGCACGAGCACCCCACCACCGCGCTGCGCGTCACCGGCCCGCGCGACGGGCGGCAGCGGGTCTGGCTCGACGGGCACGCCGTACCGCTCGCCGCCGACCTCGTGGTCCTCGCCCTCGGCCACCTCGACGCCCGGCCCGACGCCCGGCTGCGCGGGACGGCCGAGTTCGCCGCCCGGCACGGCCTGGTGCACCTGCCGCCCGAGTTCACCGCCGACTCCGACCTGTCGGTCCTGCCGGCCGGCGAGCCCGTCCTGGTGCGCGGCTTCGGCCTCGCCTTCGTCGACCTGACGGTCCTGCTCACCGAGGGGCGGGGCGGTCGGTACGAGGAGCACCCCGAGGACGCCGACCGGCTGGTGTACGTGCCGTCCGGCCGGGAGCCCGTGCTGCACGTCGGATCACGGCGCGGAGTCCCGTACCACTCCAAGATCGGCTACGAGACCGCCGGCGAACGCCCGCCGCTGCCGCGCTTCTTCGGACCCGCCGAGGTCGACGCGCTGCTCGCCGCCGGTCGGCCGGTCGACTTCCGGCGCGACCTGTGGCCGCTCGTCGCCAAGGAGCTCGGCTGGGCCCACTACCACCGGCTCTTCGCCGCCCACCCGGAGCGCACCGCCGTCGCCCGGCAGGCCTTCGAGGAGCGTTACGCGGCCGCCGCCCCCCTCGGCCCGGAACTGGACGCCCTGGTCGCCCGAGCCGTACCGGACCCGGCCGACCGCTTCGACCCGGACGCCCTCGACCACCCGCTCGCCGGGCTCCGCTACGCCTCCTCCGACGCTCTCCAGGACGGCCTGCGCCGGTACATCGCCGATGACCTGGCCCGCCGTCACGACCCCGCGTACAGCACCGACCTGGCCGTCTTCGAGGCCCTGCTCTCCGTCTACGGACAGCTGGCGCGGTTCGGCGACATCGGCGACCCCGGCAACTGGTGGCACGGCTTCTTCAGCTACCTCGCCTCCGGCCCGCCCGGCCCCCGGCTGCGGCAGCTGCTCGCCCTCTCCGACGCCGGGATCGTCCGCTTCCTCGGCGCCGACGTCACGATCGAGACCGACGAGGAACGCGGCGTCTTCCGGGCCTCCTCGTCGAGCCTGCCGGGGGAGTGGACCGAAGCCCGCGCCCTCGTCGAGGCCCGGCTCCCCGACCCCACCGTGGCGGACACCGCGGACCCGCTGCTCCGCGCCCTGCACGCGGACGGCGCCCGTGCCACCGACGCCGGGCTGCTCGCCGTCGACCCCGGCGACGGCCGGGTCCTCGGGCGCGACGGACGCCCGCACCCGCGGCGCTTCGCGCTCGGCCCGCACACCACCTCCCGGGCGGGCGCGGCCTTCACCCGGCCCCGTACCGGCGGCTTCGCCTTCCGCCAGAACGACCGGACCGCGCGCACCGCGCTCGCGCTGCTGCGCGACCTGTCCTGTCCGGCGGAGGCCGCCCCCGCGTCCGTGCCGGCGATCGCCTGAGCCTGTCGGTCCGTCGGTCCGTCGGTCCGTCGGTTCGTTGCCCGGCCGCCCGTCCGCCTGTCGCCCGGCCGCCCGTCCGCCTGTCCCGCCCGACCGCCCGTCCCCGTGCCGAACTCCCGTCTCCGAGGTACCCCATGTCCCTGACCAGTGATCCGCCCGTCGACCTCGCGCGGGCGAAGACCCCCGTCACCGACCCGCCGGCCCTGAGGATCGTGCCCGTACGCCGTCCCTGGCGCTGGGTCGCCGTCGCCGCCACCGCCGTCGTGCTCGCCCAGTTCCTGCACGGTCTCGTCACCAACCCCGGCTGGGAGTGGGACGTCTTCGCCCGCTTCTTCGCCACCGACGCGGTCCTCCAGGCGGTCTGGGTCACCCTCCAGCTGACCTTCTACGGCACCGTCCTCGGCTTCGCCCTGGGGATCGTGCTCGCCTTCATGCGCCTGTCCGCGAGCCCCTTCCTGAAGGCGGTCGCCTTCGGCTACATCTGGGCCTTCCGCTCGATCCCGCTCATCGTCCAGCTGCTGTTCTGGTTCAACCTGGCCTACCTGTACGAGGAGCTGAGCCTCGGCATCCCCTTCGGGCCGAGCTTCTGGGCCTTCGACACCATGGGCCTGGTCGGCGCGATGAGCGCGGCCGTCCTCGGCCTCGCCCTCCACCAGGCCGCCTACGCGGCGGAGATCGTCCGCGGCGGCGTCCTGGCCGTGGACACCGGTCAGCTGGAGGCGGCGGCCTCCCTCGGCATCCCGCGACTGCGCCGGCTGCGGCGGATCGTGCTGCCGCAGGCCATGCGCGCGATCCTGCCCAACGCCGCCAACGAGATCATCTCGCTCTTCAAGGGCACCTCGATCGTCTCCGTCATGGCGATCGGCGAGCTCTTCTACCAGGTCCAGGTCGTCTACGGCCGCAACGGGCGGGTCGTCCCGCTCCTGATGGTCGCCACCGTCTGGTACGTCCTGCTCACCACGGTGCTCTCCGTCGTCCAGCACTACGTCGAACGTCACTACGCGAAGGGGAGCACCCGATGAGCTCCATGGTCGAAGTCCGGTCCGTCCACAAGAGCTTCGGGGACCTCCGGGTGCTGCGCGGCATCGACCTCGACGTCCGGCCCGGCGAGGTCACCGTCGTCCTCGGCCCGTCCGGCTCCGGCAAGTCCACCCTGCTGCGCACCATCAACCACCTGGAGAAGGTCGACAGCGGCACCGTCAGCGTCGACGGCACCCTCGTCGGCTACCGCCGCTCCGGCGACAAGCTGTACGAGCTGCCCGAGCGCGAGGTCCTCAAGCAGCGCACCCGGATCGGCTTCGTCTTCCAGAACTTCCACCTCTTCCCGCACCTCACGGTCCTGGAGAACATCGTCGAGGCCCCGGTCTCCGCCCTGAAGCGCCCCCGCAAGGCCGCCGAGGCCGCCGCCCTGAAACTGCTCGACCGGGTCGGCCTCGCCGACAAGGCCGGTGACTACCCCCGGCAGCTGTCCGGCGGGCAGCAGCAGCGGGTCGCCATCGCCCGCGCGC
Source organism: Streptomyces sp. NPDC051921 (assembly GCF_040680975.1). Taxonomy (NCBI): domain Bacteria; kingdom Bacillati; phylum Actinomycetota; class Actinomycetes; order Kitasatosporales; family Streptomycetaceae; genus Streptomyces; species Streptomyces sp. NPDC051921. The sequence goes on along the minus strand of NZ_JBFAXU010000020.1, from coordinate 116,673 downwards.
TCGCCCTCGAACCGGCGCTGCTGCTCTTCGACGAGCCGACCTCCGCACTCGACCCGGAGCTGGTCGGCGAGGTGCTCGACGTCATCAAGGACCTGGCGGCCGGCGGCACCACCATGATCGTGGTCACCCACGAGATCGGCTTCGCGCGAGAGGTCGCCGACACGGTCGTCTTCATGGACGAGGGCCGGATCGTCGAGCAGGGCCCGCCCGCCGAGGTCCTGGACAGCCCCCGCCACGAACGCACCCGCGCCTTCCTCTCCAAGGTCCTCTGACCCCACCGGCCCTCCCGCCACCTCAGGTCCTCCCGGCACCACCAGTCCTCCCGCCACCTCAGGACCAGCGCTCCCACCTCCTCCGTGGTCTTCCGATCACCTCCGAGGTCCTCCCACCGACCCCATCGAAGGAGTTCCCCATGTCCCTCCGCCACCGTCCGCTCGTCGTCGCCCTCGCCGCGCTCTCCGCCCTCGGCCCGCTCACCGCCTGCGGCGCGAGCGACGCCGCCACCGACCAGGTCGCGCCCAAGGGCCAGAAGGGCGGCACCACGATCAACCTCGGCCCGGACCAGCAGCGCGTCCACACCGCCAAGGTCGACGCCATCGCCGCCAAGCTCCCCGAAGCCGTCCGCAAGCGCGGGACGCTCAGCCTCGGCGTCTCCACCGGCAGCGCCCCGCCGCTCGCCTTCTACGCCACCGACGACAGAACCCTGATCGGCGCCGAGCTCGACATCGCCACCCTCGTGGCCGACACCCTCGGAGTGGAGCCCGAGTTCTCCCCGGTCTCCTGGGAGAACCTCTTCGTCGGCCTCGACAGCGGCAAGTTCGACGGCGTGTTCTCCAACGTGACCGTCACCGAGGAGCGCAAGGACAAGTACGACTTCGCCACCTACCGCCTGGACGACCTGGCCTTCGAGGCCAAGAAGGGCGCCGGCTGGAAGGTCGCGGGCCCCGCCGACGTCGCGGGGCGGACCATCGCGGTCAGCTCCGGCACCAATCAGGAGAAGATCCTGGTCGACTGGAGCCGGCAGAACGAGAAGGCGGGCCGCAAGCCGGTCGACATCACGTACTTCCAGAACCAGACCGACTACTACCTGGCACTCCAGTCCGGCCGCATCGACGCCTACCTCGGCCCGAACCCGACCTCCGCCTACCACGTCGCCTCGGCCGGCCAGACCGAGATCGTGGGCAAGTTCTCCGGCGCCGGCGCCGGGCTCCAGGGCAAGATCGCCGCCACCACGAAGAAGGACAGCGGCCTCGTCGACGCCTATGCCGCCGCTCTGAACCACGTCATCGAGAACGGCACCTACGCGCAGGTCCTCAAGCGCTGGGGGCTGAGCACCGAGGCGGTGACGAGCTCCGAGACCAACCCGCCCGGCCTGCCCCGCACCAAGAACTGACGTGTGGAAAGGTGACACACCATGAGTACGGATGCAGCCCGGGGCGCGCACGGCGACGACCCCCGGCAGGAGTGGCAGCACTGGCACGAGCAGCGGACGGCGGCGGTCGCCTCGTCCTACGGACCGCTCTCGCTGACCGGCACGTACTGGCTCTCGGACTACCCGGAAGGGCGAATTCCGGACGTTCCCGGGGAGTGGCGGGCCGAGGGCGACGAGGTCGTCCTGACGGCGGGTGCCGAGGACGCGATCACCGTCGACGGCAAGCCGCTGATCGGCACCGTGCGGCTGACCGCCGACCACCCCCCGATCCACGAGTCACGGGCCGAGTCGGCCGGCCGCCGGCTCGTCGTCCTGCGGCGTGAGGGGGAGTGGGCGGTGCGGGACTTCGACCCCGAGTCGGAGGCGCGGCGCGCCTTCCGGGGCATCGAGGCCACGCCGTACGACGACGCGTGGGTGCGGCCGGGGGTGTTCCGCCCGTACGCCGAGGACCGGCACGTACGGGTGGAGAACGCGGACGGCAAGGAGCGCGGGCTGGGGCTCGCCGGTGAGCTGGTCTTCGACCTGCACGGTGCCGAGCACAGCCTGCAGGTGGCGGTGGAGGACGACGGTACGCTCTGGGCGGTCTTCGCGGACGCCACCAGCGGGCGGGACAGCTATCGCTTCCGGTTCCTCCGGCCGCCCGCGCCGGCGGCGGACGGCTCGGTGACGGTGGACCTGAACCGGGCGCTGCTGCCGCCGTGTGCGTTCGCGGCGCACTTCATCTGCCCCTTCCCGCCGCCGGGGAACACGCTGGACACGGCGGTCGCGGCGGGGGAGCGGCGGGTCGTCGAGGGCTGAACCTGCCGGCCACGGACGGCGCGGGCCTACGGGGGGCCGCGCCGTCCGCGCGTGTCCGCGCGCGTAGACAAGGGGTGCGGGCGGTCTTGTGTGTTCCGTTTCGAGCGGCCAGTATCGCTGGCGGTGCATGTCAGGAACACGTCACCTGACGGTGCCTCATGGGCCCGTCACCCACGGGTCCCTCCGCCGTACCCCGAAGGAGAACAGTGAGGACCACGCGCATCCGACTGCTCGCCGTCGCCGCCGCCGTCACGGCTGCCACCGCCCTCGGTCTGCCCGGCGCCCAGGCCGCCCCCGCTCCCGGACCCGCGAGCGCCGCGGCGCTCGCCCGCGCGGACGCCGCCGTGCTGAAGGCGGACGTCGGCGGCACCGCCTGGTACGTCGACAAGGCCTCCGGCAGAGTCGTCGTCACCGCCGACTCCACGGTCTCCGAGGCCGGCCTCGCGAAGATCCGCCAGACCGCCGGCGCCGACGCCGGAGCCCTGCGCATCGAGCGGGCCCCCGGTGTCTTCAAGCCGCTGCTCGCCGCCGGCGACGCCATCTACGGCGGCGGCTACCGCTGCTCGCTCGGCTTCAACGTCCGCAGCGGCAGCACCTACTACTTCCTCACCGCCGGCCACTGCGGCAACGTCGCGAACACCTGGTACGCCAACTCCGCGCAGTCCACGCTGATCGGCGCCACCGTCGGCTCCAGCTTCCCGGGCAACGACTACGCCCTGGTTCGCTACGACAACACCTCGCTCAGCCACACCGGCGGCTTCACCGCGGCCGATGCCTACGTGGGCGAGTCCGTCAAGCGCTCCGGCTCCACCACCGGCACCCGCAGCGGTACCGTGACCGGCCTCGACGCCACCGTCCACTACTCCGGTGGCGGCACCGTGCGCGGCATGATCCAGACCAACGTCTGCGCCGAGCCCGGCGACTCGGGCGGTGCCCTCTACGACGGCACCAAGGCGCTCGGCATCACCTCCGGCGGCAGCGGCAACTGCTCGACCGGAGGCACCACGTTCTACCAGCCGGTGCCGGAGGCGCTCGCCAAGTACAAGGTCAGCCTCTACTGAGGCCCAGGACTGGACCGAGGTCGCGTCCTGGACCGAGGCCGAGGCAGACCTGAGCAACTCCCGTATAAAGCTGGTCAGTTGAAGGATGTACGGCCGAAAGCAGCCCTTGCGGCGCGAAGTCGTACGGCCTGAGACTCCCCCACAGCGCGGGCCCCCCAAGGCCGCGGCTCACGGGTCCGGCCACCCCCACGGCGGACCCCCGATTCCCCTCTGGAGGAACGAGAAGTGAGGACCACGCGCACCACCCCCACGAGAACGATCCGGATGCTCGCCGTGGCGACCGGTCTGATCGCCGCGGCGGCGATCGCCGTTCCCGCCGCCAATGCCGACTCCGCCGCGTCGGCCGGCACCTTCACTGCCTCCCAGCTCTCGGCCGCGGGCGACGCCGTCCTCGCCGCCGACGTGCCGGGCACCGCCTGGAACCTCGACCCGGCGACCAACAAGATGGTCGTCACCGTCGACTCCACCGTCTCCCAGGCGGAGATAGCCAAGATCAAGCGCCAGGCCGGCGCCAACGCCGGAGCCCTGCGCATCGAGCGCACCTCCGGCACCTTCAGGAAGCTGATCTCCGGCGGTGACGCCATCTACGCGAGCAGCTGGCGCTGCTCGCTGGGCTTCAACGTCCGGGACAGTGCGGGGAACTACTACTTCCTCACCGCCGGTCACTGCACCGACGGCGCGGGCACCTGGTGGTCCAACTCCGGCCGGACCACGGTGCTCGGCTCCACCTCCGGCTCCAGCTTCCCGACCAACGACTACGGCATCGTGCGCTACACCAACACCACGGTGACCAAGTCCGGCACGGTCGGCAGCGTCGACATCACCAGCGCCGCCAACGCCACGGTCGGCATGTCGGTCACCCGCCGCGGCTCCACCACCGGCACCCACAGCGGCTCGGTCACCGGTCTCAACGCCACCGTGAACTACGGCGGCGGCGACATCGTCTACGGCATGATCCGCACCAACGTGTGCGCGGAGCCCGGCGACTCCGGCGGCCCGCTCTACTCCGGGAGCCGCGCCATCGGCCTCACCTCGGGCGGCAGCGGCAACTGCTCCTCCGGCGGCACCACCTTCTTCCAGCCGGTCACGGAGGCGCTCAGCGCGTACGGCGTGAGCGTCTACTGAGTCGAGTCGCCCCCGGCGACGCGCAGCGACAGCACGACGGGTGCCCCCGGCGGACGCGCCGGGGGCACCCCTCGTCTCCGTCGGGCCGTCTCAGGCCGGTGCGGGCCCGCCCACCTCCGAGGCGATCGGCTCCGGCTCCGGCTTCCGCTTCAACGAGGACATCACCAGGGTGACGACCGTGCCGACGACCGCCCAGGCCGACAGGACCAGCATCGAGGCGGTCATGTCGTTGCCCTTGAAGTACGCGATCGAGCGCGCCGCCCAGGTGCCCGCGCCCGGCGGGAGGTACGGGCCGATCGCCTTCCAGAACGGCGGCAGCATCGGCAGCGGGAAGGCGCCGCCCGCGCTGGGGTTGCCCGCGACCACGATGAGCAGGATCGCCAGCCCGATGCCGACGATCCCGAACACCGACTGCAGGGCGAGGGTGGCGGCACCCGCCGCGAAGACCACCAGGGTGCCCAGGCCCCACAGCGCGGCGACGCTGCCGGGCAGGGCGCCGAGGATCGGGCCGACGATGATCGCGCCGCCGAGGCCGCCGAGGGCCGCGTAGAGCGCGAGCGCCCCGAGCCGGATGATCGCCCGCTCCCGGTTGGCCGGCCGTGAACCGGCGCTGATCGCCAGGATCGCGGCGCAGATGTAGCCGCCGACGCACCAGCCGACGACGAGGTAGAAGGCGGAGAGTCCGTCGAAGTCCTGCGGGGAGGCCGGGGCCACGTCGACGGTCCGCACGGCGCGCTGGTTGGCCGCCTCCAGCTGGGTGAACATCTGCTCCAGGGTGGTGGAGAGCACGGTGCCACCACCGGAGGCGACGAGCAGGGTGTCGGTGCGGCCCCGTGGGTCGACGATCAGGGCTCCGTCGATCTCCCGGTTCAGGATCTGGTCCCGCGCCTCGTCGGCGGTCGCGACCGTGCGCGGGTCGAGCGGATCGCCGGGCAGCTTCTCCAGCCGGTTCACGAGGACGGTGGACGCCTGCTGCGGGGCGACCACACCGAAGGGCACGTCCGTGGGCTTCGGATCGTGCAGGGCCCCGACGTACGAGGTGATGAACAGGAGCTGGAGGGCGAAGACGCCCACGACCAGCAGGGCTGCCCGGGGGGTGACGGCGCTCTTCAGTTCGTCGACGAAACTCATGCCCCCACGCTCCGGGCAAGGGGGTGTTCGCGCAGGTGGGGCGGGTCTGAACGGCTGACGTCGCACGGTTATCGTACGGACGTTCGAAAATGAGCTACGCTGGGTTCGAGGGGGTGGGAACGTATGTACGAATTCGAGTGTGGGAGGTGTGGCGCATGCCGGGGTTCACGCATCTGCACACCGCGTCGGGCTTCTCCCTGCGCTACGGCGCCTCCCACCCGGCCCGGCTGGCCGAGCGCGCCGCCGAGCGCGGCATGGACGCCCTCGCCCTGACCGACCGCGACACCGTCGCGGGCGTGGTCCGCTTCGCCAAGGCCTGTGAGAAGGAGGGGGTCCGCCCGCTCTTCGGCGTCGACCTCGCGTACGAGCCGTTCCTGGCCCCCGTCCCGCCCGGCGCGGGACCGCGCGGCGCTGGACCGGACCGCGCGGGACCGGACGGCGCGGGACCGGACGGCGCGGGACCGGACGGGCGCCCGGCACCCGGTGGCGGCCGCGGCGGGCGGACCTCCGCGCGGCGGCTGCCCGTACGGGGCGGGGCCTTCGTGGACGAGTCCGCGCCGCGGGCCGTCTTCCTCGCCCGCTCCCGGGCCGGCTGGGCCGCTCTCTGCGCGCTCGTCACCGCCGCCCACGCCCACGCGGGGGAAGGGCGGCCCGTCCTGCCCCGGGCCGCCCACCACGGCGACGGACTCTTCGTCCTGCTCGGCTCCGGCTCCGACGTCGGTCGCGCCCTCGCCGCCGGCCGGCCCGACCGGGCCGCGCGCCTGCTCGTCCCCTGGCGCGAGCGGTACGGCGACGCCCTGTGCCTGGAGGTCGTGCACCACGGGCGCTCCGGCACCGGGCCCGGCTCGCTGCGGCTCGCCGCCCGTACCGTCGGCTTCGCCGCAGAGCAGGGCGTCCGGCCCGTGCTCGGCAACGAGGTCCGGTACGCCGACCCCGGTCAGGGCCCGGTCGCCGACGTGCTCGACTCCGCCCGCCGGCTCGTCCCCGTCGACCCGCGCGCCGGGCTCGACAGCGGCGAGGCCTGGCTCAAGGGTGCCGACGACATGCTGGCCTGCGCCGAGCGGATCGTCGAGGCCGCGGGCTTCCGCCAGGACGCCGCGCACCGGCTCCTGGAGCGCACCGAGGCCGTCGCCGCCGCCTGCCTGGTCGACCCCGAGGACGACCTCGGCATGGGCTCCGCGCACTTCCCCGAGCCGTACCTCGTCGGCGCCGCCCACCGCACCGCCCAGCGCGTGCTCGCCTCCCGGGCCGCCGCCGGCATGGTCCTCAAGGGCTACGACCGCCGCCCCGACCGGCGCGCCTACTGGGACCGGATGCACCACGAGCTCGACATCATCGCCCACCACGGCTTCGCCAGTTACTTCCTGACGGTCGCCCAGGTCGTCGACGACGTACGGGAGATGGGCATCCGGGTGGCCGCACGCGGCTCCGGCGCCGGCTCCCTCGTCAACCACCTCCTCGGCATCGCCCACGCCGACCCGGTCGAGCACGGCCTGCTGATGGAACGCTTCCTGTCCAAGCGCCGCACCGCCCTGCCCGACATCGACGTCGACGTGGAGTCCGCCCGCCGCATCGAGGTCTACCGGGCGATCCTCGACCGCTTCGGCGCCGAGCGGGTCGTCACCGTCGCCATGCCCGAGACCTACCGGGTCCGCCACGCGGTACGGGACGTCGGCGCCGCCCTGTCCATGGACCCGGCCGAGACCGACCGGATCGCCAAGGCCTTCCCGCACATCCGCGCCCGGGACGCCCGCGCCGCCCTCGACGAACTGCCCGAACTGCGCGAGCTCAAGGCCGAACGGGCGGGGAACACCCGCTTCTGGGAGCTGGTCGAGGCCCTCGACGCGCTGCCCCGCGGCATCGCCATGCACCCCTGCGGCGTGCTCCTCTCGGACGCCTCGTTGCTCGGCCGTACCCCCGTCGTGCCCACCAGCGGCGAGGGACTGCCCATGTCGCAGTTCGACAAGGAGGACGTGGAGGACCTCGGCCTGCTCAAGCTCGACGTCCTCGGGGTCCGGATGCAGTCCGCGATGGCGCACGCCGTCGCCGAGGTCGAGCGGGCCACCGGCACGCGCCCGGACGTCGACGCCGTCCCGCCCGGCGACCCCGACACCTACCGGCTGATCCGCTCCACCGAGACCCTGGGCTGCTTCCAGATCGAGTCGCCCGGCCAGCGCGACCTGGTGGGCCGGCTCCAGCCCGAGAACTTCCACGACCTCGTCGTCGACATCTCCCTCTTCCGGCCCGGCCCGGTCGCCGCCGACATGGTCCGCCCGTTCATCGAGGCCCGGCACGGCCGCGCCCCCGTCCGCTACCCCCACCCCGACCTGACGGACGCCCTGAAGGAGACGTACGGCGTCGTCGTCTTCCACGAGCAGATCATCGAGATCGTCAGCATCATGACCGGCTGCGGCCGCGACGAGGCCGACCAGGTCCGCCGCGGGCTCTCCCACCCCGAGTCGCAGGGGAGGATCAGGACCTGGTTCGCCGAGCAGGCACGGCGCAAGGGGTACGCCGACGAGGTCGTCGCCCGCACCTGGGAGATCGTCGAGGCCTTCGGCTCGTACGGCTTCTGCAAGGCGCACGCGGTGGCCTTCGCCGTGCCGACCTACCAGTCGGCCTGGCTCAAGGCGCACCACCCGGCCGCCTTCTACGCGGGGCTGCTCACCCACGACCCCGGCATGTACCCGAAGCGGCTGCTGCTCGCGGACGCCCGGCGGCGCGGGGTGCCCGTGCTGCCGCTCGACGTGAACCGGTCGGCGGTCGCCCATCGCATCGAGCGGGTGGCCGGCGGCGGCACGGAGGCCTGGGGCCTCCGGCTCGGCCTCACCGACGTCCACGGCATCAGCGAGGCCGAGGGCGCCCGCATCGAGGCCGGACAGCCCTACGCCTCCCTGCTCGACTTCTGGGAGCGGGCCCGTCCGCGCAAACCCGTCGCCGAACGCCTCGCCCAGGTGGGCGCGCTGGACGCCTTCGGCGCCAACCGCCGCGACCTGCTCCTGCACCTGACCGAACTGCACCGCGTCCAGCGCGGCACCGCCTCCTACGGCGGACAGCTCCCGCTCGCCCAGGGCCGCAAGACCGCCCCCGTCGGCCTGCCCGACCTCGACGAGACCGAACGGCTCAGCGCCGAACTCGGCATCCTCGGCATGGACGCCTCCCGCCACCTCATGGGCGACCACCGGGCCTTCCTGCGCGAACTCGGCGTCGTGTCCGCCCAGCAGCTGCGCTCGGCCCGGCACGGCCGGACCGTCCTGGTCGCCGGCGCCAAGGCGGCCACCCAGACCCCGCCGATCCGCTCGGGCAAGCGGGTCATCTTCACCACCCTCGACGACGGCACCGGCCTGATCGACCTCGCCTTCTTCGACGACTCCCACGAGCGCTGCGCCCACACCGTCTTCCACTCCTGGCTGCTGCTCGTCCGGGGCGTGGTGCAGCGGCGCGGACCGCGCAGCCTCAGCGTGGTCGGCTCCGCCGCCTGGAACCTCGCCGAACTGGCCGAACTGCGGGCCGCCGGTGGCCTGCAGGCGGTGGGGGAGCGCCTCTCCGAGCCCGCGACCGAGCCGGCCGCCGAGTCTCCCGGAGAGGCCGGCACCGGCCGCCGGATCACGATGTCCACCGGCTACACGATGAACCCCTGGGCCGACCTCCAGCCGGCCGGGGAAGGCGCCGCCACACCGGCGCGGAAACTGTGGCACAGCAGTCCGGGGAGCGCGGGATGATCCTTTGCGTACGGTTCCGACTGGAGCGCGCGGGGGAGGTGATGCTCCCCCAGCTGATCGACCTCCTGGGCGAGTTCACCCCGGTCGTCGAGGCGGCCCCGCCCGGCGAGGCGCTCGCCGACGTGCGCGGCGCGCTGCGCTACTTCGGCTGGAGCCCGGCCGAACTGGCCTCGGTGATCCGGGTCAGGGCGCTCGCCCTGTACGGGGTCGACTGCGTGATCGGCGCCGGACCCAACCCCTTGCTGGCCCGCATGGCGGCCCGTGAGGCCCGGCCCGGCGTCACCCTGGTCGTCGAGGACCCGGCGGCCTTCCTGCGGGACCGGCCGGTCGTCGCCCTCGACGGGGTCGGCCGCGCCACCGCCCGTACCCTCTGCGGCTACGGTCTCGACTCCGTCGGCCGGGTCGCCGACGCACCGCTCGCCGTCCTCCAGCGGCTCGTCGGCGCCAAGGTCGGCCGCGAGCTGTGGGAACGCGCCCGCGGCATCGACCGCACCCCCGTCGTCCCCGGCGAGCTCTCCCGCTCCCTGGCGGCCGAACGCGCCTTCCCCCAGGACGAGTTGAACCCCGGCGAGCACCGCAGGGCGCTGCTCTCGCTGACCGGGGAGCTGGGTGCACGGATGCGGGCCGAGGGCCAGGTGTGCCGCTCGCTGACGGTCACCGTGCGCTATGCGGACCGCACCACGTCGAGCCGCACCCGCACCCTGCGCGAACCCACAGCCCACTCGACCGACCTCACCACGCTCGCGTACGCGATCCTCGCCTCGTTCGGTCTCCAGCGGGCCCGCGTCCGGGGCGTCGCCCTGCGCGCCGAGGGCCTGGCCCCTGCCGAGGGCGCCGCCCACCAGCTGACCTTCGACCCGGCGGACGACAAGGCCCGCCGTATCGAGGCGGTGGCGGACCGCGCCCGCGCGAAGTACGGCCCCAGGGCGGTGCTGCCGGGCTCGCTGGCGGCCTGAACCGGCGCGTCGGACGGAGCCGCGTCGACACGGCACTTTTTACCGACGCGTAACTTCCCCTCGAACCTACTGGTGCGTAGCTTGGCTGGAAGCGCATCCCCACTTGTGGTCCGGACCGCAGGGCGTAAGGCACCCCTCTTTCCCCTTGAGCCGCAAGGAGATCGCCCGATGCTGCCCTGGAAGCACGCCGTCAGAGCGCTGTCCGTCCTGCTGCTGACCGCCGCCGCAAGCCTCACCCCCACCGCCGCCCAGGCGGACACCGCCCAGACCGAGTCCGCCACGAGCCGCGGCTGGAACGACTTCTCCTGCAAGCCGTCCGCCGAGCACCCCCGCCCGGTCGTCCTCGTCCACGGCACCCTCGGCAACTCCGTCGACAACTGGCTGGGACTCGCGCCGTACCTCGTCAACCGGGGCTACTGCGTCTTCTCGCTCGACTACGGCCAGCTGCCGAACGTGCCGTTCTTCCACGGGCTCGGCCCGATCGACAAGTCCGCCGAACAGCTCGACGCCTACGTCGACCGGGTCCTCGCCGCCACCGGCGCCCGGAAGGCGGACCTCGTCGGGCACTCGCAGGGCGGCATGATGCCCCGCTACTACCTGAAGTTCCTCGGCGGCGGCGAGAAGGTGAACGCCCTCGTCGGCATCGCCCCCGACAACCACGGCACCACCCTCAGCGGCCTCACCAAGCTCCTGCCCTACTTCCCGGGCGCCGAGGACCTGCTGAAGGCCTCGACCCCGGGGCTCGCCGACCAGATCGCCGGCTCCGCGTTCCTCACCAAGCTGAACGCGGGCGGCGACACCGTGCCCGGCGTGCGGTACACGGTGATCGCCACCCGCTACGACGAGGTCGTCACGCCCTACCAGTCGGGCTGGCTCTCCGGCCCGAACGTCGACAACGTCCTGCTCCAGGACCGGTGCGCGCTCGACCTGTCCGAGCACGTGGCGATCGGGACGGTGGACCGGATCGTCTTCCACGAGGTGAACAACGCCCTCGACCCGGCCCACGCGACCCCGACCACCTGCCTGTCGGTCGTCGGCTAGCGCCTCCAGCGCCTCTAGCGCCGGGACCCGGCCGACCGGCGCCGGGCCGTGGCGAACAGCACCGCCGCCCCCAGCGCGAGCACGGCGGCGCCGCCCGTCGCGAGATACGGCGTGGCGGCGTCGCCGCCGGTCTCGGCGAGCTCCTCACCGGAACCCTGCGGAGCGGGCGCGGGAGCGGCGGTGCCCGGAGCCGCGGTGCCGGGAACCGCGGTGTCCGAAGCCTCGGTGCCCGGGGCCGCGGACGCCGGGGCCGGGGTGCCACTCGGGGCCGTGTGCCCGCCGTGCCCCCCGTGAGCCGCCGTCGGGGCCGCGGTGGGAACGGACGCCGTCGGCGCCGACGACGGCGCGGTGTCCGCCCCGAACACCACGTCCGAGCAGGTGTAGAAGGCCTCGGGGGAGTCGGAGCGCTGCCAGATCGAGTAGATGAGGTGGCGCCCCGACTTCTTCGGCACGGTGCCCGAGAACACGTAGTCGCCGTTCTGCATCCCCGGGTCCGCCACCGTCGCGAACGGCTTCTCCTCCAGGTCCGACCACTTCAGCGGCTTCGACGGGTCGTAGCCGTCCTTCGTGACGTAGAGCGCGAAGCTGCCCCTGTGCGGCGCGGTCCCCTTGTAACGGAAGGTGTGCGCACCGGAGTTCATCCGGCTGGCCGGCCAGTCCGCGCGGGCGAGGTCGAGGCCGCGGTACTTGTCGTTGCCGGCGCTGCACAGCTTCCCGTCCGGGATCAGCTCGCGGTGCTTGCCGGCCGCGTTCGCGATGTTCACCCCGTTCCAGTCGTAGAACGCCTGCGTCCCGCTCGCGGCCACCGCCGCCTTGCACGCCGCCGACTTCGGGCTCTCCGGCCCCTCCGCGTAACAGGTCGCGACCCGGCTCACCGGATCGGTCATCGACCCGTGCGCGAGCGCGGGCGCCGCGGCCAGTCCGGTGAACGCGAGCGCCGCGGTGGTGGTGAGGGCCGCGGCCGTACGGCGTGAGGTCATGGGGGGACAACTCCTTCACGAGGGTGGGTGTGGGGGGTTGTCCAGCAAGCTAGCCCGCGGGATCCACGAAAAACGGCCCGAGGAACGGAAGAAGACGATCCTTATGGTCGCGTTAAGGGGCCTCTAAGCGGGGCCACAGACAGCGCCGTCCGCCCGACCCGAACTAGCATCCGCGTTCATGAGCGCAGTGGTCGTCACCATCGTCCTGGCCTTCGTCGGCTACCTCGTGACCTACCTGAACAGCCTCCGGCTGTCCCAGCGGCAGGAGCGACTGGCCCGGGTCAACCGGCAACTCGGCGACTTCTACGGCCCGTTGTACGCGCTGACGAGCACGAACTCGCGCATGTTCGAGGAGTTCCTCACCCACCACGCCCGGCCGAACGGGAAGTCGGCCTTCCGGGACGAGACCCCGCCCACCGAGGCGGAGCTGGCCGAGTGGCGGCTGTGGGTCACCACGGTCTTCCTGCCCAACATCCGCGCCATGCGCGACGTGGTGGTCGAGCACGCGGACCTGCTGGACGAGCCGGGGATGCCCCCCGTGCTCCTGGAGCTGTACGCACACGTGGCCGGCTACGACATCATCTTCGCCCGCTGGGAGCAGGGCGACTACAGCGAGCACCTGTCGGTGGTGACCTTCCCCGCCAGGGACATACACCGGTACGCCGAGGAGGGCTTCACCCGGCTCCAGGCCGAACAGCGGGCCCTGATCGGCCGGCGGCGTCGTCGTCAGCCCAGCCGCCGGTAGCGCCGCTCCGGCCGTCCCGTTCCCCCGTACCGCAGGGTGACCTCCGCGCGGCCCGTCTCCGCGAAGTACTCCAGGTAGCGACGGGCGCTCACCCGGGACAGGGTGCCCGCCCGCTCCGCGCACTCCGTGGCCGACAGGCCCTCCGGGTGGGCGCGGAGCACCGAGTCGACCAGTTCCGCGGTGGGGGCGGCGAGACCCTTGGGCAGTTCGCGGGAGCCGCGGGGGCGGGCGCCGAAGATCTGGTCGACGTCCTCCTGGCGGGCCTCCGCCTGCGCCAGCCCGTCGAGCCGGCCCTGCAGGGAGGCCACGTGGCGCAGCTGCTCCTGCAGCGCCGCCTGGTTGAAGGGCTTGATCAGATAGTGCAGGGCCCCGGCGCGCAGCGCCGAGCGGATCGTCTCCACGTCCCGCGCCGCCGTGATGAACAGCGCGTCCACCGCCAGGCCCGTCGCCCGCAGCTCGCGCAGCACCGCGATCCCGTCCGTGTCCGGCAGGAAGATGTCGAGCAGCACCAGATCGGGCCGGAGCCGGTGCGCGGCGCGCAGCGCCTCCGCGCCGGTGTGCGCGACACCGACGACGGAGAAGCCGGGCACCGCCGACACGTAGCGGCAGTGCAGCTTCGCCACCATGAAGTCGTCGTCGACCACCAGCACCTTCGTCACGCCGACAAGGTAGGACGCGACCGCAACGACCACAACGTCCGTTGATTGCGGAAGCGAGACAGCTTCTTAACGCGCAGGCAACATGTGGGCCACCTCACACCTCCACCCCTACCTTCCGAGAGGCGGCACACGTGCGTCTGCGCACCCCCCTCGCCCTGCTCGGGGCGGCTCTGCTCGTGCTCGTGGGGCCGCCGCTGCTCAAGCCCGGCAGCGGCGCCGACACCGGCACACAGATCCCCGGCCTGCGCTTCATGGTCCCGAACACCCCCGGCGGCGGCTACGACATCACCGCGCGTACGGCGGCCAAGAACGCCGAGGACGCCGGACTCACCTCCGGCATCGAGGTCTTCAACCTGCCCGGCGCCGGCGGCACCGTCGGCCTCACCCGGCTCGTCGGCGAACGCGGCAACGGCAGGCTCGCCATGTCCATGGGCCTCGGCGTCGTCGGCGCCGTCCACACCAACAAGACCCCGAAGACCCTCGCCGACACCACCCCCATCGCCCGGCTCACCATGGAGCAGGACATCGTCGTGGTCGGCAGGAACTCCCCGTACAAGACCGTCCAGGAGCTGCTGGCCGCCTGGAAGGAGGACCCCGGCAAGCTGCCCGTCGGCGGCGGCTCCTCGCCCGGCGGGCCCGACCACCTGGCCCCGATGCTGATGGCCCAGGCCGCAGGCATCCCGCCGAAGAGCGTCAACTACGTGCCCTTCGACGGCGGCGGCGAGCTGCTCGCCTCCATCCTCGGCGACAAGGTCGCCTTCGGCGTCTCGGGCGTCGGCGAGTACCTCGACCAGATCAAGTCCGGTGAGCTGCGGCTGCTCGCCGTCACCGGCGCCGAGCGGGTACCCGGGCTCGACGCGCCGACCCTGCGCGAGGCCGGGCTCGACACCGAGTTCATCAACTGGCGCGGCGTCGTCGCCCCGCCCGGCCTGTCCGACGCCGAGCGCGACAAGCTCGTCGGCCTCGTCACCGAGCTGCACGACTCCCCCCAGTGGCGCGAGTCGCTCAAGACCCACGGCTGGAACGACGCCTTCCTGCCCGGCGACGAGTTCGGCACCTTCCTCACCGAACAGGACCGTCGCGTCGGATCCGTCCTGAAGGAGCTGGGACTGTGACCACGACGACCGACCGCGACACCCGCACCCCGGATGCGGTGCGGAAGTCCTGGCTGCGCGAGCACTCCGAGCTCGGCGTGAGCCTCGTCCTCCTGCTCCTCGGTGCCCTCGTCCTCACCGACGCCCTCGGCATGAACGTCGACATCGGCCGGCGTGGCCCCGTCGGCCCCCGCACCGTCCCCCTCGTCGTCGGCGCCGGTCTGCTCGCCGTCGCCGTCCTCCTCGCGATCGACGTCCTGCGCGGCGGCCGCGGCGAGGCCGAGGGCGGTGAGGACGTCGACCTGACCGAGCCGAGCGACCGGCGCACCGTGCTGCTGCTGGCCGGCGTCTTCCTCGGCTTCGCCGTCCTCATCGGCCCGGTGGGCTTCCCCGTCGCCGGTGCCCTGCTCTTCTGGGGCGCGGCCCACGCCCTCGGCAGTCGCCACCCCCACCGCGACCCGCTGATCGCCGCCGTGCTCTCCCTCCTCACCTACGTCCTCTTCGACAACCTCCTCGGGGTCCCGCTGCCCGGCGGCCCGCTGATGGGAGTGCTCTGACCCATGGACTCTCTGACCTCGCTGATCGACGGGTTCGGCACCGCCCTGACCCCCATGAACCTGCTGTGGGCCGCCGTCGGCGTCCTCCTCGGCACCGCCATCGGCGTGCTGCCCGGCATCGGCCCCGCCATGGCCGTCGCGCTGCTGCTCCCCGTGACGTACGGGCTCGAACCGACCGGCGCCTTCATCATGTTCGCCGGCATCTACTACGGCGCGATGTTCGGCGGCTCCACCACGTCGATCCTGCTCAACACCCCCGGCGAGAGCGCGGCCGTGGTCGCGGCCATCGAGGGCAATCCCATGGCCAAGGCGGGCCGAGGCGCCCAGGCGCTCGCCGCCGCGGCCGTGGGCCACTTCACCGGCGGCCTGGCCGGCACGATCCTGCTCGTCGCGCTCGCCCCGACGGTCGCCGCGCTCGCCGTCGACATCGGCGCCCCCGACTACTTCGCCATCATGGTCCTCGCCTTCATCGCGGTGACCTCCGTCCTCGGCTCCTCCCGGATCCGCGGCCTCGCCTCGCTGCTCATCGGCCTCACCCTCGGTCTGGTCGGCCTCGACCAGATGACCGGCCAGCAGCGCCTCACCTTCGGCTCGCTCCAGCTCGCCGACGGCATCGACGTCGTGATCGTCGCGGTCGGACTGTTCGCGATCGGCGAGGCCCTGTGGGTCGCCGCCCATCTGCGCCGCACCGCGGGCGAGGCCATCCCCGTGGGCCGTCCGTGGCTCGCCAGGGGGGACGTGCGGCGCACCTGGAAGGCCTGGCTGCGCGGACCGCTCATCGGCTTCCCCTTCGGCGCGATCCCGGCCGGCGGCGCCGAGATCCCCACCTTCCTGTCGTACGTCACCGAGAAGCGCCTCTCGAAGCACCGGGACGAGTTCGGCAAGGGCGCCATCGAGGGCGTCGCGGGCCCCGAGTCCGCCGCCTCCGCCTCCGCCGCCGGCACCCTCGTCTCCATGCTCACGCTCGGCCTGCCGACCACCGCGGTCGCCGCCGTGATGCTCGCCGCCTTCCAGCAGTACGGCATCCAGCCGGGCCCGCTGCTCTTCGAACGCGAACCCGACCTGGTCTGGGGCCTGATCGCCTCGCTCTTCGTCGGCATGGTGCTGCTGCTCGCGCTCAACCTGCCGCTCGCGCCCGTCTGGGCGAAGCTGCTCCGCATCCCGCGTCCGTACCTCTACGCCGGCATCCTGTTCTTCGCCGCCGTCGGCGCGTACGCGGTTGGCGGCGAGGCCCTCGACCTGGTGATCCTGCTGGTCATCGGCCTCATCGGATTCGGCATGCGGCGCTACGGACTGCCCGTCCTGCCCGCCGTGATCGGTGTCATCCTCGGCCCGGCCGCCGAGCAGCAGCTGCGCCGCGCCCTGCAGATCAGCGACGGCTCGGCGGCGGGACTCGTGAACACCCCGTTCTCGGTGACCGTCTACGCGGTGGTCCTGGTCCTCCTGGCCTGGCCGCTGCTGCGGAAACTGATCACGCGCCGTCGTACCGTGACGGTATGACACGCATACGCCCCGCCGTCGCCGCCGACGTGCCCGCCGTGAAGGCCGTGATCGACGCCGCCTTCCACCACTACATCGAGCGGATCGGCGTCGTGCCGGCCCCGATGGAGGAGGACCACGCGGCGAACGTGGCGGCGGGGCGGGTGTTCGTCGCGGGCGAGCCCGTGGCCGGCCTCGTGGTCGTGATCCCCGAGACCGGCCACCTCTACCTCGACACCGTCGCCGTCCACCCGGACGCCCAGGGGACCGGCCTCGGCCGGACCCTGATGGCCTGGGTCGAGGAGCGGGCCCGGGAGCTCGGCCTGCCCGAGGTGCGGCTGCTCACCAACGCGATGATGTGGGAGAACCAGAAGCTGTACGAGCGCTACGGCTACGCGGTCTCCGAGCGGCGCGTGGACGGACCGTACGACCGTATTCACTACCGTAAGGACGTCCTCAACTCGCCCCCGATCGAGTGAGTTTCGGGGGAGTGGAGGCCGGATCCGGTATCCCTGGCGGGCAGCGTCATCCCCCCACCCCCGAAGGGACCCCCACCCATGCGCGCTCGCCTCGCCCTCGCCGCAGGAGCCCTGCTGGCCGTCACCGCCGCGACGGTCTCGACCGCCCACGCCGGACCCGCCGACGGACTCTCCGTCGACCCGAACGGGACGCTCGCCGAGGACGGTTCGATCACCCTCTCCGGCTCCTACCGCTGCGTCGACGACGGCGCGGGCCCGGTCTTCGTCAGCTCCACGCTCATCCAGGAGGACCGCTCAGCCGGGATCGGCGGCACCCGGGCCGTCTGCGACGGACTGGTCCACGAGTGGACCAACAGCGCCGTCGTGAAGGAGCCCGGCTACCGCGCCGGCGAGGCGCGGGTGGAGGCCACCCTGATGCAGCTCACCCCCACCGGGCCGATGGGCCTGCCGCTCCCCGGCTTCCTGGCCCAGGAGAGCCAGGAGGTCACGCTGGACTCCTAGGCGCCGTCCGGCCCGGTCGGCAGGACGCCCCCCCTGGACGAGCAGGGCGAGCAGCCCGTCCCGGCCCAGCGCCGCGAGCTCGTCGAGGGCCGTCACGGCGCACTCGGCCGCCTCCGGGTCGGAGGCGGCCAGGCCGCTCGCCGCGAACTCGTCCTCGTCCAGCCGCAGCACCTCGGCGCCGTCCGCCGACACCCACAGGTCGAGGTCCAGGTCCTCGACCACGACGGTGCTCCCGTCGACGGCGGCGGGCCGGGTCACGTCGCAGTACCAGCCCTTGAGCGTGCCGTCGCCGGAGCGGACCTCCTTCACCGCGTACCAGCGGTCGCGCCAGTAGTGCTCGGTGAACACGTCGCCCGGCTCGAAGCGTACGAAGCCGAAGTCCCGTACGCCCTCGGCGGCCCAGGGCGCGCGGACGGTCAGCCGGACGCCGTCGTCGGCGAGCAGCTCCGCGGGGTAGCGGATCTTCGTCCGGCCCGCCTTGACGAGCGCGATCTCCATCCGGCTCGCGGCCTCAGCCGATGGTGCGGACATGGCGGACCTCCGTCGCGCAGATTTCGTAGCCGAACCACCGGTTGACGGCGAGCATCGGGTCGTTCCCGGTGTCGTTGCCGGTGAACGCCTCCGTGCAGCCGGCCGCGCGGGCCCGGTGCAGCGAGTCGTTCTTCACCAGCTTGGCCAGCCCCCGGCCACGGAAGTCCGGGGCCGTGCCCGTCATCCCGGACGAGTAGCGGCCGAGGCCGTCCGTGCGCGCCGCGCTGAACGCGATGGGACGGCCGTCGACCACGGCCACGGTGGTGAGCGCCCGGTCGAGCAGCGGATGGTTCCAGGTGGTCGCCAGCCAGTACTCGTAGTCGGTCAGCTCGGCCGCCACGTCACCCGGCTCGTCGGCCGTGGTGAGCGCGTCCAGCTCGAACAGCGGGCGCGGATCGGCGGCGAAGTCGGCCGCCGTGCGCAGCTCGACGCCGGCGGGCGCCGCCTGGAGCCGGGGCAGCTCGGCCGTGCTCAGGTCGAGCCGCAGGAAGTAGGCGGACCGGCTCGGGGCGTACCCGCGCCGCTCGGCGAAGGAGCGGTACGCCGGCTCGTCGAGCACCCAGCTGTAGAGCGTGGTCGCCCCGGCCCGGGCCAGGTGCTCCTCGGCGGCGCGCAGCAGCAGACCGCCTGCGCCGGTGCCGCGGTGGTCCGGATGGACGTAGACGTTGACGTCGCCGAGGCCCGGCTCGGGGGACTCGTACGCGAGTGACACCTGAGCGGTACCCACGATCTGCCCGTCGATCTCGGCGACCAGCGGTCTGCCCTGGGCATCAGGATGGACGTGGGTCCAGTCGTGGGCGACCTGAGGGCCGGTGGCGAGCATGAAGGGAAGGGCGACGCGCCGCACCCGGGCGTAGCCTTCGGCGTCCTCCGGGACCCCGGGCCGCATATCGCGGACGATCACAGTCATGGTGCCGCACGCTATGCGGCGGGCATGCCCGGGCGCCTCCCATTTTCCCGCGGGCCGGGTGCACAATCGGGCGGGTGACGCTTCGAATCAGCGTGGATGCCCTTTCCACCACCGCTCCGTACGAACAACTGCGCGCCCAGATCTCGGAGAGCGCCCGCTCGGGCGAACTGCCCGTCGGCTACAAGCTCCCGACCGTGCGGGGGCTCGCGGAGGACCTGGGCCTCGCGGCGAACACGGTCGCCAAGGCGTACAAGGCCCTGGAGGCGGACGGCGTGATCGAGACCCGCGGCCGCAACGGCACCTTCGTCGCCTCCGCCTCCGACGCGGCCTCCCGCCTCGCCGCCACCGCGGCCGCCGGCTATGCGACGGAGGCCCACCGCCTGGGCCTGACGAGGGACGCGGCGGAGGCGGCGGTACGGGACGCCCTCAGGGCGGCGTACGACGCCTGACGCCCCGTGCGGCGGCTCGCCGGTCGTGCCGGGCCCCCGCGGGGCGCCCCGGTCCGAGCGGCGAGCCGACTCCTACAGGTAGAGCCCCGCGTCCGTCGTGCGGGGCTCGGGCAGGCCCACCGCCGACGTGCCGCGCCGCAACGCGAACAGTTCGGCCAGCGTGGCTCCGTCCCGGCCCACTCCCTCCTCGCGCCCGAGCCACGTCACCGCCTCGGCCCGGGTGAGTCGCCCGACCTCGATCCGGGCCAGGCAGCGGCCGGGGCGGACGACGGCGGGGTGGAGCCGTTCCAGGTCCTCGTTGGTGGTGACGGCGACGAGGACGTTGCGGCCCTGTCCGAGCAGACCGTCCGTCAGGTTGAGCAGCCGCGACAGCGCCTGGCCCGCCGCGTTCTTGGCCTCGCCGCGGATCAGCTCGTCGCAGTCCTCCAGGAGCAGCAGGCGCCAGCGGCCTTTCGCGCTGCCCTCGTCCTCGCCGATCGCGATGTCCATGAGATAGCCGACGTCGCTGAAGAGACGCTCGGGGTCGAGGACGCAGTCGACCTGGCACCAGTCGCGCCAGGACCGGGCGAGGGTGCGCAGTGCGGAGGTCTTGCCGGTGCCGGGCGGGCCGTGGAGCAGCAGCAGCCGGCCCGTGATGTCCTCGGGGGTGACGGTCATCAGCCGGTCCATGGCCTCGGCCACGGGCGCCGTGTAGTTGGGCCGGACCTCCTGCCAGGTGCCGGCGCCGATCTGACGGGTGGTCCGGTGCGGGCCGCGTCGGGGCGACACGTACCAGAAGCCCATGGTGACGTTCTCCGGCTGCGGTTCGGGCTCGTCCTTCGCCCCGTCGACGGCCTCCTTGAGGATCCGTTCGGCGAGCTCCGCGTCGGTCGCCGTGACGGTGACGTCGGCGCCCCGGCTCCAGCGGGAGACGAGTACGGTCCAGCCCTCGCCCTCGGCGAGCACGGAGCTGCGGTCGTCGCCCTTGGTCGCGCGCAACAGCCGCGCGCCCGCGGGCAGCAGGGTCGCGGCGGGCCTCACGCGCTCCAGGCTGGTGCTGTGCACGTGGGGTTGCTCCCCGGTCGCGAAGCGGCCGAGGAAGAGGGCGTCGACGACGTCGGAGGGTGCGTCGTCGCCGGTGAGGTGGAGGCGGAGGGGGACGGCTCGCTCGGGCAGGGACGGGTCTCGCGGTGCGCCGTGGGTGGCAGACATGGCGCCATGATCGGCCACGGCGGTGCTCCGGCGCATCGACTTTTGACGGTTCGTCCCTTGGCTTGAAGTCGACGGTTTCTGAGGAGGTGTCGGCAGCTGTTCACCCCTACTTTTGACATGGACACTTCCGGTGCGGCAGATCCGCTGCTACTACCTGGTAACGCAGAGATCCTGCTACAGGGAGGTTCCATGAGACTGTCCCGATTCACGGCATTCACGTCCTCGCTCCTCCTCGGCGCCGTCCTCGCCCTCACCGGGGCAGGAGCCGCTCAGGCCGCCGAGAGCGCCGCACTCGACTACGTCGCCCTCGGAGACTCGTACTCCTCAGGTGTCGGGGCCGGGAGCTACGACAGTGCGAGCGGCGACTGCAAGCGCTCCACCAAGGCGTATCCCGTCCTCTGGAAGAACGCCAACGCCCCCTCGTCCTTCGCGTTCACCGCTTGCTCGGGCGCCCGAACGGGTGATGTCACGGCCAATCAGCTCGGACCGCTCTCCACCGCCACCGACCTGGTCTCCGTCACGATCGGCGGCAACGACGCCGGATTCGCGGACGTCATGACCACCTGCGTCCTGCAGTCCGAGGCGACCTGTATCAATCGCGTGAATCAAGCCAAGAGCTACGTCGACACGACCCTGCCCGGCAAGCTCGACGCGGTCTACACGGCCATCAGGAACAAGGCCCCCAACGCCCATGTGGTCGTCCTCGGCTACCCGCGCTTCTACCAGCTCAACGGCACCTGCGTCGCCGGCCTGAGCGAGAACGAGCGCAGAGCCATCAACGACGCCTCCGACTACCTCAACGCGGCCACCGCCAAGCGTGCCGCCAACCACGGCTACACCTTCGCGAGCGTGGTCCCCGCCTTCACGGGACACGAGATCTGCTCGGGCTCGGCCTGGCTGCACAGCGTCAACTGGCTCAACATCGGGGAGTCGTACCACCCCACCGCCTCCGGACAGTCCGGCGGCTACCTGCCGAGCTTCAACGGGGCGGCGTAGCGTTCCCGCCCGGGGAGGCGGTCCCGCCCGAAGGCGTCGCCGTCGTCGGCGGCGTCGACGGCGGGGTCGTCTCCTCGCATTCCACCGTGAACGCCACCCAGTTGGACTGCCGCACGACCGGGGTGCGGACCTCCAGGCGGATCCGGTCGATGACCGCCGCGCCCGGCGCGTACGCCGCCTGCGTGCGGTCCAGCTGCTGCTCGGTCGGCCCGCCCTCGGGGAAGTCCAGCGTCTGCCACTGCGCGTCCTGGGCCTCGCCGCTCTCCGTCGCCCAGCGGTACGACACGGTCGCCGGCGTCCGGTCCACCGTGACCGTCGCCGTGAACGCCGGGGCCGCGGCCTCCGCGGGCGGACACGTCCCCTGGTACGTGTCCCGCACCGCCCGTACGAACAGCAGCACCGCGACCGGCGGAGTCGTCGTCGCGCTGGGCGAGGGGCTCGTGGTCTGCGTCGTCGGCGGGGGAGTGGTGGGCGCCGTCGTGGGCGCGCTCGTCGTGACCGGCGGCACCGTGGGCGACTCGCCCGAACCGGTGTCCCGCAGCGCCGCGTACGTCAGACCGCCCGCCACCAGAAGCAGCGCCGCGATCCCGGCGAGCAGCGCGCCACGGCGCCGCCGACGCGGCTCCTCCGGCCGGGGCGCCGGCATCGGAGCCGTCGGCCCGGGGCCCACCGGCCCGGCCGGCCCCGCGCCCTCGGCGTCCGAACCGCCCGTCCGGAGCGGCGCGTACGGCGCCGTCACCTGCAGCCGTTCGGTGCGCGGGGTGCCGCCCGCGCCGATCAGCCGCAGCTGCTCCTCGGTCGCGTCCGCCGGGAGGCGCTGCTCCGGATCCTTGCGCAACAGGGCCTCGATCACCGGGGCCAGCGGCCCGGCGTGCACCGGAGGCGCGGGTTCCTCGTCCACGACCGTCCGCAGGGTGTCGAGCGCGGTCTCCCGACGGAAGGGCGAGACGCCCTCGACGGCGGCGTACAGGAGCACGCCGAGCGACCACAGGTCGGCCGCGGGCCCCGGCGTGTGCCCCAGCGCGCGCTCCGGCGCGAGGTACTCGGGGGAGCCGATGAGCTCGCCGGTCATGGTGAGCGGGGAGGTCCCCGCCACGGCCGCGATGCCGAAGTCGGTGAGCACCGCCCGGCCGTCGTTGGCCAGCAGGACGTTGGCCGGCTTCACGTCCCGGTGCAGCACCCCGGCCGCGTGCGCTGCCCGCAGCGCGGCGAGCACGTCGGCGCCGATGTGCGCGGCCCGCTGCGGCGGCATGGGGCCCTCGGCCTCCAGCGTCTCGGCCAGGGTGAGCCCGCGGACCAGCTCCATCACGATCCAGGGGCGCCCGTCGTCCAGGGCCACGTCGTAGACGGTGACGACATTGCGGTTCGCGATCCGCGCGGCGGACCTCGCCTCACGCTCCAGGCGGGCGTACAGCCGCTCGCGGTCCTCGGTGGGCAGCCCGGCCGGCGCCCGGACCTCCTTGACGGCCACCTCGCGTCCGAGGACCTCGTCCCGGGCCCGCCAGACGGTCCCCATCCCGCCCTCGCCGAGCACGTCGAGCAGTCGGTAACGACCCGCGATGAGCGTCATCACTCCACGGTAGCCGAGCCCCGCCGATTTTGGTGGCGGAGATCACACCCGGTGAAGGGCCTCCTGGTGGGGGCCGCGCGTGCAGGATGGTTCGTGACGGTTCGACAGGTGTTCGATCGCTGTCCAACTCACCCTGGAATCAGATGGATTCGGACAGTGATCGTCAACCCCCGTACACAGACGGTGAATCCTGCGGCCGGAATACACGGGTGTCGTAGCGGGGCGATAGGGTTAACCTGCCCGGGCCGGGTGCCCTCGTACGGGTGGGGAGTGACATGGAACAGATAGCAATGCGCAGCAGGCCGCGAGTGCCTGCCATCACCTGCGGGAGCAGCGCGACGAGTTCGCGACTCGACCGCCATCTCGCGGTGCTCGGCGGTCCCGCCGTGCCCCAGCGTGAGGCGGCCGAGGCGACGCTGCTCATGCGGGAACTGACATCGCGTACGCGCGAGGTGCCGATGCACGGTCACCGCAGCCGCAGCGCGCGGGTCTCGCTCTTCGCCCCGTTGCGCCGACTGCGCCGCTCGCTCTTCGGCAGCCACGGCTGACAGGTCGTCCGGGCCGGGCACCCGCGTACCCCGACGCACCACCCCGCCCGCACCCGCTCGGCCCCTGAACTCCTGACCGCCCGCCGGACGTGTCCCCGCCCGTCCGGCGCTTCCTCCTGTCCACGGCCCCCGGCGTACCGCCCGAAGCGGCGTCAGGTGCGGGCGTAGCGCCCGACCGCCGCCGGAGCGCACAGCGCGATCAGCGCCAGCGACCAGAGCAGCGCCCCGGCCACCGGGTGCGCCACCGGCCAGGCCGCGTCCGCCGGCACGGACGCGTTCCCGAACAGCTCCCGCACGGCGGTCGTCACCGCCGAGATCGGGTTCCACTCCGCGACCGTGCGCAGCCAGCCCGGCATTCCTTCGGTCGGGATGTACGCGTTGGACAGCAGCGGCAGCATGAAGGTGGCGCTGCCCAGCTGCCCGGCCGCCTCCTCGCTCCGCGAGGCCAGGCCGAGCAGGATGCCCACCCAGGTCGTCGCGAAGCGGAACAGCAGGAGCAGTCCGAGGGCGCCGAGCGCGTCCAGGGCCGTTCCCTCGACGCGCCAGCCCATCGCGAGCCCGACGAGCAGCAGCGGGACCATCCCCGCGGCGCTGGTCACCAGATCGGCGAGCGCCTGGCCGAGCGGGACCGCGGCCCGGCTGACCGGCATCGTCCGCAGCCGGTCCGTCACCCCGCGGTGGGTGTCCTGTGCGGCCTGGAACATGCCGGTCATCACGCCGTTCGCGGCCGTCGCCACGAGCATGCCCGGCACCAGGAACGCCCGGTAGTCGGCGCCCGGCATGGCGAGCGCGCTGCCGAACACGTACCCGAAGAACAGCAGGAAGACGATCGGCATGGTCTGCGTCATGACCGTGATCGCCGGGGCGTGCCGGATCCGCTGCAGATGGCGGCCGAGGATCGCGGTGCCGTCGTGGACGAGGGCGCTCATGCGGCGGCCTCCTGGGGCTCGGGACGGGGCGCGCGGCCGGTCAGGCGCAGGAACACCTCGTCGAGGGTGGGCGGGCGCAGGGAGGCGTCGACCAGGTGGACCCCGGCCGCGTCGGCCTCCCGCACGATCCGCGGCAGGGTGAGCGTGGTGTCGGTGGTCACCGCGCCGACCGTGCGGCGCCCGGCGTCGAGCAGGGGGGCGGAGCCGGTGAGCCGGTCGAGCACCGCGGCGGCGGCGTCCAGGAACGAGGCGTCGGCGACCACGACCTCCGCGTAGTGCCCGATCAGTGCCTTGAGTTCGGCCGGCGTGCCCCGCTGGGCGGCACGGCCCTCGTCGACGAGGACGATCTCGTCGGCGAGCTGGTCGGCCTCCTCCAGGTACTGCGTGGTCAGCAGCACCGTCGTGCCCTGGGACGCCAACCCCCGTACGGCGTCCCAGATCTCGTTGCGGCTGCGCGGGTCGAGGCCGGTGGTCGGCTCGTCCAGGAAGAGCACGCGCGGCCGCGTGACGAGACTCGCCGCCAGGTCCAGGCGGCGGCGCATGCCGCCGGAGTAGGTGCGGGCCGGCCGGTCGGCGGCCCCGGCGAGCCCGAAGCGCTCCAGGAGCTCGTCGGCGCGGGAGCGCGGCGCGCGCAGCAGGCGGGCGAAGAGGCGCAGGTTCTCGGCGCCCGTGAGGTCGCCGTCGACGGAGGCGTACTGCCCGGCGACCGCGATCCGCTCGCGCACCCCGGCCGGGTCGCGGACCACGTCGCACCCGGCGACCCGGGCACTGCCCGAGTCGGGCCTCGCGAGCGTGGTGAGCACCCGCACGGCGGTGGTCTTGCCGGCCCCGTTGGGGCCGAGGACGCCGCAGACCGTGCCCTCGGGGACGGCGAGGTCGAGTCCGCGCAGCGCCTGGACCTCCCCGTACCGCTTCTGCAGCCCCTCACTAAGTACAGCGTACGTAGTTGTCATGGGGTGACCCTAGCGCACTACGTACGGTGTACGTAACCGCGCCGGTCACTACGATGGGCGGCGGGGCGAGGAAGGGTGATGACCGATGGCGGGCCGAGCGGCCGAACCCGAAGTGATCTGGGCGCGCCCCGAGCGCACCGGCCGAGGCCCGAAACCGGCCTACAGCCGACGGGACGTCGTGGCCGCGGCCGTCCGCATCGCCGACGCCGAGGGCATCGACGCGGTCTCCATGCGCCGCATCGCCGCCGACCTCGGCTGCGGCACCATGTCGCTGTACAACTACGTGCCGCGCAAGGAGGACCTGTACGAGCTGATGGTCGACGCGGCCGGCGAGGAGTACGAGCTGCCCGAGGCGCCCAGCGGCGACTGGCGGGCCGACATGACCGACCTGGCCCGGCAGACCCGCGCCATCATGTACCGGCACCCCTGGCTGACCCGGGTCATGACCACCGCCTACGGCTTCAGCCCGAACGCCCTGCGCTACCTGGAGTGGTGCCTGGGCGCCCTGGCACCGCTGGACGTGGAACCAGGCCAGAGGATGCAGCTCATCGCGATGGTCAACGGCACCGTGATGGCCACCGTCCGCAACGAGCAGGCCATCGCCGAGCGGGCCCGCGGGCTGCCCTGGAGCGAGGAGGAGGAGCAGGCGGTGCGCGGCGCCTACCTCATGGAGCAGTTGGCGACCGGCGCCTACCCGCACCTCGCCGCGCTGATCGCCGCGTCCCCGGCACCCGCCGACACCGAGGAGATCTTCGAGCTGACCATCGCCCGCCTGCTGGACTCCTTCGCCCCGCCCGGCCCGTGACCGGCGGGGACCGGGCCGCCCTGATCAGAGCAGCAGGAACTGCCCCTCCGGCCCCTCCTCCTGATGGTCGAGCACGGACGCGGGCCGACGGGCCCCGTCCGGCACCGGCAGCACCCCGGCCTCCCGCAGGGCGCCCCGGGTCACCCCGTCCGCCGTCGCGCGTGCCGTCAGCGCCGTGCGCTCCTCCTCGCGCTCCGCGAGGAGGGCGAGGACCGTGATCAGTTCGAGCAGCTCCGAGGTCCACTCCTGCGGCCAGCCGGCCGGACCGATCGCCTCCAGACTGCCCTGCTCGGCGGGCGCGGTCCGGTGCGCGAACCACTGCTCGATCATCCGCACCCCGCCCACCTCGAACTGCCACGCCCGGGCCGGCACGGGCGAGACGCGGCCCTCGTCCAGGCTCAGCGTCTCCTCGTCCGGGTCGTACCCGAGCGTCGTGGGCCGGGTCGGGATCGCGGCCCGCACGTAGGGCCGGCGACCGCCCGGCAGCCGGGGGCGTGCGCCGCCCCGGGCCCCGCGCAGCTGCACCTCGACGAGCTCCCGGCCGAGCGCCACGCCCGCCGCCCACACCTCCGGGTCCGCGGGCAGCGGCACCCGGCAGCCGGCGGGGGAGGGCAGCGCCACCGCCACCGCCCAGGCCGGCACGTCCGCCGCGTCGACCTCGTGCCCGTACCGCGCGCTCAACAGCGGCAGCAGGCCGGGCGCCAGGTTCGGCTCCAGACCACCGGGCCGGCGGTACAACGGGCGGATCCGGCCCGGTCGCCCCGCGGGGGAGCGCCCGTCGGGCAGCGCGGCCGTCACCAGCAGCGCGGGGCCGGAGGCCCCCGGCACGTACCCCTGCTCGACGGCGAAGAGCTGGCGGTCGTCCGCCACGCGCCACAGCTCCGGCCGCGCGGCGTCGATCAGGCGGTGGTCGGGCAGCAGCCACTGCTCGTCGAACGGCCCGTGCGCGAGCCGGACCGGCTCCGGGCAGGGCCCCGGCTCCCGAGCGAGTCGCACGGTCCCGGTCCGCTGCCCCGGCAGCGCGGCCACCGAACTCCCCGGCGTCCGCGCACGACTGGACCGGAAGAGGGCCTCCCGCTCCGCCCCCTCCGCCGCGACGAGCCGTTCCCAGCGCGCCCGCAGGGTGCGCACGTCCGGCGCGACGATCCACGCGCGCCCGAGCCGCAACGGTGCCACGGCCCAGGGCATCAGCTCGTCGAGCAGGGGCAGGTCCTCCGGCGCCGCGTCTTCCGTCACGCCCCGCATGCTAGTGAGCGCGATCGGCAGACATCCACCGCCACCGGGAAGGCGCCCGGTCGCCGGAGCGGCGGCAGGGGGTGACGCGGCCCCTCCCGTGCGGGGGCCGCGGTCCGGTCACGGGCGGGACGGGGTGTTCACTGCGCTTCCACCGTCACCGTGAAGGAGAAGCGGTCGCCGCGGTAGCGGATGCGGGCCACGTCGACGACCCGGCCGTCGGCGTCGTAGGTGACGCCCGTGTAGTGGAGGATCGGGGAGAGCAGCGGCACCTGGAGGAGGTTGGCCGTCTCCGGGTCGGCGAGCCGGGCCTCGACGGTGTCGGTGATCCGGCTGATCCTGACGCCCACGACGTCGCGGAGCACCTTCGTCATCGGCCAGCGCTCCAGGTCGGCCGGGTCGATGCCCGCGGCGACCTCGGGCAGCACCGCGTTCTCCGCCCAGTTGGTGGGCTCGCCGCTCTCGCCGTCCGCGCGGAGGCGGCGGAAGACGCCGACCTCGGACGCGCCCGGGAAGTACTCGGCGAGCTCGCCGGGGACCGGCTCGGTGCCGTGGCCGAGCACGGTGGTGCGCTCGCCGGACTGCTGGGCCACGATCGCGTCGATCGAGCCGAGCAGCCGGCGCGGGGTGGAGCGCCGGGCGCCCGGTTCGATGAAGGTGCCGCGCCGCCGGTGCCTGCTGATCAGGCCCTCCTCCTCCAGTTCCTTGAGGGCCTGGCGCATGGTCAGCACGCTGACGCCGTAATGCGCGGCGAGCTGCTCCTCGGTGGGCAGCCGCAGCGAGGCGTCGGGGGTGCGGCCCAGTATGGAGGCGCGCAGCGACTGCGAGACCTGGTACCAGAGCGGCAGCTTCCGGTTCAGGACCAGCGAGTCGGGAGCGAAGGCGGTCACGGCTCTCTCCAACGACGACTACGAGACACCCGGCCGGATGTTACGGCTGTTCACGGCCGGAAGTGGCGCTCAAGACCCTGCCATACGTCGTCGTAGGCGCGCTGCAGGTGGTCGGCACCGGCCGCCTGGGCGGTGGCGGTGACCGGCCAGCGGGTCTCGAACATGAAGGCCAGGCCGTCGTCGATCTTCTGCGGCTTGAGCTCGGCGGCGCTGGCCTTGTCGAAGGTCTCCCGGTCGGGACCGTGCGCCGACATCATGTTGTGCAGCGAACCGCCACCCGGCACGAAGCCCTCCGCCTTGGCGTCGTACGCACCCTCGATGAGGCCCATGTACTCGCTCATCACGTTGCGGTGGAAGTACGGGGGCCGGAAGGTGTCCTCGCCGACCAGCCAGCGCGGGGCGAAGACGACGAAGTCGACGCCGGCGAGGCCGGGGGTGTCGGAGGGCGAGGTGAGCACCGTGAAGATCGACGGGTCGGGGTGGTCGTAGGAGATCGTCCCGATGACGTTGAAGCGGCGCAGGTCGTAGACGTACGGGGTGTGGTTGCCGTGCCAGGCGACGACGTCGAGCGGAGAGTGGGCGTACGTCGCGGACCACAGGTTGCCGCAGTACTTGTTCACCACCTCGACCGGACCCTCGACGTCCTCGTACGCGGCGACCGGCGCCCGGAAGTCGCGCGAGTTGGCCAGGCCGTTCGCGCCGATCGGGCCCAGGTCGGGCAGCTGGAACGGGGCGCCGTAGTTCTCGCACACGTAGCCGCGGGCGGTGTCGTCGAGCAGCTCGACGCGGAAGCGGACGCCGCGCGGGATCAGCGCGACCTCTCCGGGGCCCGCCGCGAGGTTGCCGAGCTCGGTGCGCAGCAGCAGCCCGCCGCGCTCGGGCACGATGAGCAGCTCGCCGTCGGCGTCGCTGAAGACCCGCTCCATGGACGCGTTCGCGTGGTAGAGGTGCACGGCCATGCCGGCGCGCTGGGTCGCGTCACCGTTGCCGCCGAGGGTCCACAGGCCCGCCAGCCAGTCGGTGCCGGGCGCCGGGTCCGGCAGCGGGTTCCAGCGCAGCCGGTTGGGGTCGGGCACGGTCTCGGTGAAGGGCGCGGAGCGCACGGCGCCGTTGTCGATCCGGGTGAACGGCGGATGCGCCGCCGAGGGCCGGATCCGGTACAGCCACGAGCGCCGGTTGTGCGCCCGGGGCTCGGTGAAGGCGCTGCCGCTCAGCTGCTCCGCGTACAGGCCGAGCGGGGCCCGCTGCGGCGAGTTCCGGCCCTCGGGGAGGGCGCCGGGCACGGCCTCGGAACTGTGCTCGTTGCCGAAACCCGTGCTGTAGGTCAGCGCTTCGGCCGTCTTTCTCGCCCGTTCCGCGTTGATCTCCGCGTTCATCGCGTGCTCCTGTCCTGACGCTCACAACAATCCTATGCATGACCGTAGGATTCCGCTCCCGCTCGCGTCAACGGTGACTTTCCGGGCCCTACCCGGCCTTTCCCGGGCCCTTCCGGGGGCGTCTTGGACGTGGTGCGTGCACGGGGGGTTCCAAAAGATGAACATTGCTCTACTCTCACGCGCATGTCATGGACCCGCCGGTTCGTTCTCGCGCTCTCGGTCGTGCTGGCGGCACTCGCCGCCGCCCTGTTCACCGCCCCCGCCGCACAGGCGCACGAGGAGCGGCCCGTCACCTTCCCCGACGGCTCCGGCAGCGTGCCCGTCCTGCGCACGGGAGAGCCCGACCTGCTCGTGTGCAAGACCGACCGCGACGACTTCGCGCGGCGGATCGCCGGCTACCCCGCGGACCTCAAGACGCGCAACCTCGCCCTCCACGAGCGCTGCCGACGGCAGGGCTACCGCCACCTCCAGCAGGCCGTCGACGCCGTGGACCGGCCCGGCATGACCATCGCGATCCTGCCCGGCCTCTACGAGGAGGAGCCCTCCCTGCCCGCGCCCACCGGCGCGTGCGCATCGCTCGAGGCCCCGAACTCGGCGCTCGGCTACCAGATCCTCAGCTACGAACAGCAGCGGCAGTGCCCGCACAACCAGAACCTGGTCGCGATCCTCGGCAAGAAGGACCTCCAGATCGAGGGCACCGGGGCCTCCCGGCTCGACGTCGTCATCGACGCCAAGTACGCCAAACTCAACGCGATCCGCGCCGACAGGTCCGACGGCGTCTACTTCCGCAACTTCACCGCCCAGCGCACCACCTTCAACTCGCTCTACGTCCTCGCCGGCGACGGCTTCGTCATCGACGACGTCCTCACCCGCTGGAACGACGAGTACGGCTTCCTCACCTTCGCCTCCGACCACGGCCTCTACAAGAACTGCGAGTCCTACGGCAACGGCGACTCCGGCATCTACCCCGGCTCGGCCTCGAACATCAACGACGGGCGCGGCTACGACGTCCCCCGGCACTCCATCGAGATCACCGGCTGCCGCAGCCACCACAACATGGTCGGCTACAGCGGCACCGCCGGAGACTCCGTCCACGTGCACGACAACGAGTTCGACCACAACATGGGCGGCGCCTCCATGGACTCCGCCTTCCCCGGCCACCCCGGACTCCCGCAGAACCACGCCCGCTTCGAGCGGAACCTGATCCACGACAACAACCAGAACTACTACCCGTACGTCGCCGACGGCACCTGCGCCAAGCCGCCCGTCGAACGCGGCTACGAGCAGGGTGTGGTCTGCCCCCAGATCTCCATGCCGCCCGGCACCGGCATCATCACCGCCGGAGGCAACTGGAACCTGTACGAGAACAACTGGATCTACGGCCACCAGCGCTCCGCCTTCTTCCTGAGCGCCGTCCCGGCCTTCATCCGCGGCGAATCGGAGTGGGGCAAGCAGACCGACACGTCCCACCACAACCGCTACGCCGGCAACCACCTCGGCGTCGACCGCGACGGCACCGCCCGCCCCAACCGCAGCGACGTGTGGTGGGACGGCCAGGGCAGCGGCAACTGCTGGCAGTCCGACGCCGGCGCGGCCACCCCGTACGCCGTGCCCGCCTGCGGCCCCCGCTGGGGCGAGGTCTCCGGCAACACCCGCCGCCTCGTCGGCGAACCCGTCAAGCTCGCCCAACTCCTCGTCTGCGCCGACTACAACGTCCAGGCCCGCCGCCTGCCCGCGGGCTGCGACTGGTACGGCGCGCGCGGCGTCCAGCGCGTCGAGACCCAGCTCGCCCTCGGCACCGCCGCCGTCCTCGCCCTCGTCGGAACCCTCCTGTGGTGGCGCCGGCTCCGCGGCCACCGGCCGGCCGGCGTGGCCACCGCCCTCGGCCTGCTCGGCCTGGCCCTCGACGTCGCCGGCTCGACCCTCGCCCTGACCCCCACCCTCCTCCCCGCCCTCGCCCTCCTCCTGACCGGCCTGTGGTGGACGGTGCTCGGCCTCGCCCTGCGGCCGCACCGGCCGGTCTTCGCGTGGACCACGGTCGCCCTCGGTGCCCTCACCCTCCTCGACGCCTTCGACAAGGCGGTCCTGATGATCCCCTGGATCCCGCTGAGTCCGGCCTGGCTGCGCGGACTGCTCGCCGTCGTCTGGGTGCTCTGGGCCGTGATCGTGGCCGGCGCCCGTCGCCCCGGCCCGGACGCGCACCCCGCCGTGGGCCCGGACCCCGACCCGAGCCCGGACCCCGATCCCACCCCCGCGCCCGCCGGCGGTGCCGCGCCCGCTGGCGGTGCCTCGTGACCGGCCGCAGGGCGCGGGGCCGGGGTGTGACCGGCCGGGGTGTGACCGGCCGGCGCGCGACCGGCGGTCGCCGGGGCGCCCGCCGCGCGGTCGTGCGCGCGGCGACGGCGCTGCTCGCCCTGGCCCTGGGCGCGGCATCGGTCACCGCCTGCGGCGGGCGCCCCACCACCCACCACAAGCCTGGTACCAGCCACCAGGAGGCGACCGGCGGCAACGGCACCCTCCTCACGGCCCAGGACGGCACCGGGCACCGCCTCCGCGAGGTGCCCGCCGCCGGGGCGCCGGCCGTACGGATCGAGGCCCGGTCCGACAGCGAGGGCGGCTGGAACGTCCACCTCCTCGTGGTGGGGTTCCGCTTCACCCCCGAGAGCACCGGCGGCGCCGCCCTCCTCGGCCGCGGCCACGCCCGCCTCCTCGTCGACGGCCGCGAGACCGCCCGCGCCTACGGCCCCTGGGCGCACGTCCCCGCCGCAGCCGGCGCCCGCACCCTCACCGCCCGGCTCCTCGCCGACGACCACACCACCTGGGCCGTCGCCGGCCGCCCCGTCGAGGCCACCGTCCGCCTGGACGCCGCGCCCTCGGCCGGCGCACCCACCGGCGCCCCCTCCGCCACGGGCGCCGCCCCCGGCGCGGGCGCCGCCCCCGGCACGGGCGCCACCCCCACCACCGCGACCGCCGCGCCGGCCGGTCGTACCCTCACCGTCACCGTCACCGGGAACTCCGTACAACCACCCCCTTCCCGCGTCGAGCTGAAGAAGGGTGAACGCCTCACCCTCCGGGTGACCAGTGACCGCGCCGACACCCTCCACGTCCACGGCTACGACCGCGAGATCGACCTGCCCGCCGGCCGGCAGGGCACGCTCACGCTCACCGCCGACCGCACCGGCCTCTTCGAGGTCGAGACCCACGAGTCCGGACTCCTGCTGACCCAACTCGTCGTCCGATGACGGCACCCACGGGCACCCCGGTCCCGCTGCCGCTCGCCCACGGCGTGGGCGCCCAGCACGACCTGCCCCTCTCGCCCTTCTACGCGTACGCGGGGGCCTTCGCCGCGCTCTTCGTCTCCTTCCTCTCGCTCGGCCTCCTCTGGCCCTCCTCCCGCTTCCGCGGGGCCGACGCGGGTCGGCCGGTCCCCGCCGCCGTCCAGCGCCTCGCGGACGCCCCGGCCACCCGCACCGCCCTCCGCGCCCTCGGCGCCGCCGCCGCCCTCGCTCTCCTCCTGCACCTCCTCCTCGGCCCCGACGACCCGGACCGCAACCCCGCCCCCGGCGCCGTGTACGTCCTGCTCTGGGTCGGCCTCGTCCCCGCCTCCCTCCTCCTCGGACCCGCCTGGCGGCTCCTCAACCCGCTGCGTACCCTGCACGCGCTCCTCCCCGCGCGGCGCCCGCCCCGTCCGATCCCCGCCCGGCTCGGCATCCGGCCCGCGGCCGCCGGCCTCCTCCTCTTCACCTGGCTCGAACTCGTCGCCCCCGACAACACGGCCACCCCCGTCCTCCTCGCGGCCCTCGCCGTCCACGCCGCCGTCCAGCTCCTC
Organism: Streptomyces sp. NPDC051921; assembly: GCF_040680975.1. Lineage (NCBI taxonomy): Bacteria > Bacillati > Actinomycetota > Actinomycetes > Kitasatosporales > Streptomycetaceae > Streptomyces > Streptomyces sp. NPDC051921. The sequence continues at coordinate 82,703 of NZ_JBFAXU010000020.1, read as the reverse complement.
GGCGCCGCCCGGCACGGCCCCGACTGGTTCGCCCACGCCGACCCCTTCGAGGTCTACTCCTCACTCCTCGCCCGGCTCTCCCCGCTCGGCCGCCGCGCCGACGGGCGCCTGGTCCTTCGCTCCCCCTTCAACGGTCTGGACGCCACGCCGCCCGTGCCCGGCCTCGTCGCCGCGGTCTGCGTCCTCCTCGGCTCCACCGCCTACGACGGCCTCTCCGACAACCCCCGCTGGATCACCACCCTCCAGACGTCGGTCCTCGGCCGCACGCCCACCGCCACCCTCGGACTGCTCGCCGCCGTCGCCCTCGTCGCCGCCCTCTACGGGCTGTGCGCGGGCGCGCTGCGCCTGCTCAACCGCGAACTCACCACCCCGCTCACCTCCTTCGCCCACTCGCTCCTGCCCATCGCCCTCGGCTACCTCGTCGCCCACTACTTCACACTCTTCGTCACCGAGGGGCCACGCACCGTCATCATGGCAGCGGGCACTGACAACGCCCCCGCGCCCGCTCCACCCCTGGGTCCGGGCGGCCTCGCCGTCCTCCAGGTCGCCGCGATCGTCACGGGCCACGTCCTCGGGGTCGTCGCCGGCCACGACCGCTCCGTCCGCCTCTTCCCGCCCGCGCGGGCGGTCGCGGGTCAACTCCCGCTGTTCGCCCTGATGATCGCCTACACCCTCGGCGGGATCGGCCTGCTGATCGCCTGACGTCCACCGGAGCGGCATGATGGTCCCCGTGCCCCAGCCCACCCGCAAGTCACCGCCCGCCCAGGGCCAGGCCCCCGCGCTCCGCCGAGCCCCGGTCCAGCAGCGAAGCGCGGAACGCCTCGCCCGGATCCTCGACGCCTGCGCCGAACTCCTGGACGAGACCGGCTACGAGCAGCTGAGCACCCGCGCCGTCGCCGCCCGCGCGGGCGTCCCCATCGGCTCCGTCTACCGCTTCTTCGGCAACAAGCGGGCCATGGTCGCCGCCCTCGCCCACCGCAACCTCGACAGCTACGCCGACCGGATCGGCGCCGGCCTCGCCGCGCTGCCCGTCGTCGATGCCCTGAGCGTCATCGACACCGTGCTCGACGCGTACATCGCCATGAAGCGGACCGTGCCGGGATTCGGCCTCGTCGACTTCGGTGTCCCCGCCGCCGCGCCCAACGACCCGGGCGCCCCCGCCGCCCGGGGCGACGAGGGACCGGCCGGCGAGGGTCCGACCGGGGAGGACCCGACCGAAGAGAACCCCAACCTCCTGGTGGCCGACCGCATCTGCGGCCTGCTCGCGGCCCCGCTCGGCAGGCCCGCGGACGCGACCCTGCTGCGCAAGGTCCTGGTCGGCGTCGAGGCCACGGACGCCCTCCTGCGCCTGGCCTTCCGCGGCGACCCGGCCGGCGATCCCGCCCTCATCGCGGAGACCCGCGCCCTCCTCCACGCCTACCTCGCACCCTCTTTGGGCCAGGAGGCGTCTCGATGATCGAGCCGGGCGGGTCTCCCTGACCGGCCTGATCCGAGGGGGCAGGCCCTGGGGCGGTCCGGCGGACCGCGGCCACGGGCGGCCCGTACGGTGGTGATCGACCGAGTCCCCACACCAGCGTTCCGTCCCCGTGCGTCCCGGCCGCACGGTCACGGTGGAGGTCCGATGCCCACACCCCCGGCGAGCCCCGTGCCCCCGCCGCCCGCCACCGGCCCCACCAGCCCTGCGGGCCCCACCGGCCCCAACGGCCCCGTGGGCCTAGCCGGCCCCGTGCCCCCGGCGTCCGTCGTGCCCGGCGTCTTCCCCGGCGGCGCCGGCCTGTTCCGGCTCGACCCCGCCGTCGATCACCTCAACCACGGGTCCTTCGGCGCCGTCCCCGTCCCGGTCGCGGACGCGCACCGGCGGATCGCGGAGGAGGCCGCCGGCGATCCCGACGCCTTCTTCCTCGGCGTCCCGGACCGCCTCGCGCAGGCCCGGGCCCGGGTGGCGGACCACCTGGGCGCGGACCGCGACGGCGCCGCCCTCGTCACCAACGCCACCGAGGCCGCGAACCTCGCCCTCGACGCCCTGGGCCTCGCGCCCGACGACGAGGTCCTGGTCACCGACCACGGCTATGGCACCGTCGTCGCCGCGGCGGCCCGCCGCGCCCGCGTCGTCACCGTCGCGCTCGACCCCGCGCTGCCCGACGAGGACGCGGTCTGCGAGGCGGTCCTCACCGGCGTGACGCCCCGGACCCGGGTCGCCCTGCTGGACCAGATCAGCTCTCCCACCGCCCGCGTCGTCGCCGGGCCCCGGCTCCTGGCCGAGCTCGCCGAGCGCGGGGTCGTCACCGTCGTCGACGGCGCCCACGCGCCCGGCATGCTCGCCCGACCGCTCGCCGGCGCACCCGACTTCTGGTTCGGCAATCTGCACAAGTGGGGGTACGCCCCGCCGGGCAGCGCCCTGCTCGTGGTGGCCGCGGCCCACCGCGAGCGGGTGCCCGCTCCCGTCCCCTCCTGGGAGGACCACCAGGGCTTCCCGCGCGCGCTGGAGTACCGGGCGACGGCCGACTACACCGGTCTGCTCGCCGCGCCCGAGGGTCTCGACCTGCTCGCCGCCCTGGACGCGGACCGGGTGCGGACGCACAACAGTGCCCTGGCGGCGTACGGCGCCGAGCTGCTGGCCGGCCTCCCGGGCGTGGCCCCGCTCCCGGCCGACGACCGGCTCGCCATGCGGTCCCTGCGGCTGCCGGCCCGCTTCGCGCGCACTCCGGCCGAGGCGGCCGCCCTGCGCGAGGAGATCGCGGCCAGGCTGCGCTGCCGGGTGCTGATCTGGCCGTGGCAGGACGGCGGCGGCATCCGGGTCAGCGGGCAGGTCTACAACGAGCCCGCCGCTTACGAACGGCTCGTCGCGGGACTGCGCCCGCTCCTCGACGGCCGCTGAGCCCGACCGGGAGGTCCGTTCCGTGAACTGTCCGGGAAGGCGCGCCGCGGCCGTCCGTTTCGACACCGCGGCGAGGGCGGCGTGCCTCCTCCTGCATCATGATCGCCCGGAACCCCCGAGCGAGAAGGTGTGCCCATGAGCAGCGACAACCCCACTGGTGTCACGGTCCGCGCGGTGCGCGCCGAGGACCACGCGCAGTGGCGCGCCCTCTACCGCGGCTACGCCGACTTCTACCGCGTCGAGCAGACCGAGGAGATGGCGGAGCGCGTCTGGTCCTGGGTGAACGACCCCGGTCACGAGGTGAACGCCCTCGTCGCCGAGGACGGCGACGGCCGGCTCGTCGGCCTGGCGCACTACCGCCCCTTCGCCCGCCCCCTCTCCGCCACCACCGGCGGGTTCCTGGACGACCTCTTCGTCGCCCCGGAGAGCCGCGGCTCCGGCGCCGCCGACCTGCTGCTCGCCGCGCTGCGCGGCATCGCGGAGGAGCGCGGCTGGACCGTGGTCCGCTGGATCACGGCCGACGACAACCACCGCGCCCGCGCCAAGTACGACCAGGTGGCCACGCGCACGATGTGGGTGACGTACGACATGACGCCCGGCGCCTGAGCCGTACGGGGAGGGCCCGGGTCGGGCCGATCGCCGTGATCGGAACCGGCCCGGGCCCTGTCGCACCTCCCTACCGGTCGGTATGCTCGCGCCTGCCCGTGCGCCACCGCCGCCGCCCCAGGGAGACCGCCATGTCGGAGACGTCCGTGCCGGAGCCCCTCGCGCCGGAGCCCGTCGCCCCGGAACCCCTCACCCCGGATCCCGTCGTGCCGGATTCGCTCGCCCCGGAGCCCCTCACCCCGGATCCCGTCGCCCCGAAGGTCGACGCCGTCGCGCCGACCACCGCCCCGCGCATCTGCCCCCTGTGCGAGGCGACCTGCGGTCTCACCCTCACCCTCGCCGACGGACGCGTCACCGCCGCGCGCGGCGACCGCGACGACGTCTTCAGCCGCGGCTTCATCTGCCCCAAGGGCGCCGCCTTCCCCGAGGTGGACGCCGACCCCGACCGCCTGACCGGCCCCCTCGTGCGCGCGGACGGCGTCCTGCGCGAGGCCACGTGGGACGAGGCCTTCGACCTCGTAGCCGCCCGCGTCCGCCCGCTGATCGACGAGCACGGGCCCGACGCCGTGGGCATCGTCCTCGGCAACCCGAACGTGCACACCGTGGCCGGCGCCCTCTACCCGCCCCTTCTCATCGGCGCCCTGCGCACCCGCAACCTCTTCACCGCCTCCACGCTCGACCAGATGCCCAAGCACGTCTCCAGCGGACTGCTCTTCGGTGACGCCTTCGCCATCCCGGTGCCCGACCTCGACCGCACCGACCACCTGCTGATGCTCGGCGCCAACCCGCTCGACTCCAACGGCAGCCTGTGCACCGCCCCCGACTTCCCCGGCCGGCTCAAGGCCCTGCGCCGCCGCGGCGGCACGCTGACCGTCGTCGACCCCCGCCGCACCCGCACCGCCCGGCTGGCCGACCGTCACCTCGCCATCCGCCCCGGCGCCGACGCCCTCTTCCTCGCGGCCCTCGTGCACACGCTCTTCGCCGAGGAGCTCACCGACCCCGGTGCCCTCGAAGTCCACACGATCGAAGGAGGGGTCGAGGAAGTACGCGAGGCGATACGGGAGTTCAGCCCCGAGGCCGTCGCCCCCGCCTGCGACCTGGACGCCGAGGTCATCCGTACCGTCGCCCGCGAGCTCGCCGCCGCGCCCACCGCCGCCGTCTACGGACGCATGGGCTCGTCCACCGTCGCGTACGGCACCCTCGGCAACTGGCTCGTCGACGTGCTCAACATCCTGACCGGCAACCTCGACCGGCCGGGAGGCGTCCTCTTCCCGCTCTCCGCCACCGCCCCCGCACCGCGTCCCGCGGGCCCCGGCAAGGGCTTCGCGCTGGGGCGCTGGGCCAGCCGGGTCTCCGGCCACCCCGAGGCCAAGGGCGAACTTCCGCTCGCCGCCCTCGCCGAGGAGATCGACACCCCGGGCGAGGGGCGCATCCGGGCCGTGGTCACCGTCGCCGCCAATCCCGTCCTGTCCGCCCCCGACGGGCGGCGCCTCGACGCGGCCCTGGAGTCCCTCGACTTCATGGTCGCCGTCGACCCGTACCTCAACGAGACCTCCCGGCACGCGGATGTCGTCCTGCCCCCGCCGCCGCCCTCGCAGAGCGCGCACTTCGACTTCGCCTTCAACCAGTTCGCCGTCCGTAACCAGGTGCGCCACACCCCTGCCGCCGTCCCCCTCGCCCCCGGCCGGATGGACGAGTGCGAGATCCACGCCCGCCTGATCCTCGCGGTGTCCGGCAGTCACGGTGCCCCGCCCTCGGCCGTCGACGAGCTCGCCATCGACACGACGCTCGCCAAGGCCGTCGCGCACGAGCACTCGCCGGTGTACGGGGCGGACCCCAAGGCCGTGGCCGCCGGCCTCGCCGGCACCACCGGACCCGAGCGACGCCTCGACCTGATGCTGCGCCTCGGCCCGTACGCCCGCTCGCACGGGCTCGGCCTGGACGCCCTGCGCGCCGCGCCGCACGGCATCGACCTCGGCCCACTGGCACCGCGACTGCCGGGGATCCTCAAGACCCGCAGCGGGCGGATCGAGCTGCTGCCCGCACCGATCGCCGCCGATCTGCCCCGGCTGCGCGCGGCCCTCGACGCCGTACCCGACCCGGGCACGCTCCAGCTGGTCGGACGGCGCCATCTGCGCTCCAACAACAGCTGGCTGCACAACATCCCCGCCCTCACCGGCGGCTCGAACCGCTGCACGCTCCAGGTCCACCCGGTGGACGCGGCCCGGCTCGGCCTGGCGGCCGGTGCGCCCGCCCGGATCAAGGGCGAGGGCGGGGAGATCGAGGCGGAGGTGGAGGTCACCGACACCGTCCGCCCGGGCGTCGTGAGCCTTCCGCACGGCTGGGGCCACGACCGTCCCGGCGTCCGGCTCGGGGTCGCCGCGGGGCGCCCCGGAGTCAACGTGAACCAGCTGCTCGACGGCTCCCGGCTGGACCCGCTGTCGGGCACCGCAGTGCTCAACGGATTTCCCGTCCATGTCAGCGCTGGCGCATCACCCCTGCCGTGACCTGGGGTTTTGCTCGTATTGCTCACGCGTCAACATCTTGTTAACGCCGGAAGGGGGCACCTACCGTCATCCGCACCGCCGCTCTGGCGGGAGTTCAAGGGTGAACGTGAGGTGTCCTCCCATGCTGACCATCCTCGGCTTCGCCATGATCGCGACCTTCCTGGTCCTGATCATGATGAAGAAGATGTCGCCGATCGCGGCGCTCGTGCTCGTCCCCGCGCTGTTCTGCGTCGCCGTCGGACAAGGCGCCCAGCTGGGCGACTACGTCATCGAGGGCGTCGGCAAGCTGGCGCCCACGGCCGCGATGCTGATGTTCGCGATCGTCTACTTCGGCGTCATGATCGACGTCGGTCTCTTCGACCCGATCGTCCGCGGCATCCTGCGCTTCTGCAAGGCCGACCCGGTGCGCGTGGTGGTCGGTACGGCGGTGCTCGCCGCCGTCGTCTCGCTCGACGGCGACGGCTCGACCACCTTCATGATCACCGTTTCGGCGATGTACCCGCTCTACAAGCGCCTCGGGATGAGCCTCGTCGTCATGACGGGTGTCGCGGCCACCGCCAACGGCGTCATGAACACCCTCCCGTGGGGCGGGCCCACGGCCCGCGCGGCCACGGCGCTCAAGCTGGACGCCGCCGACATCTTCGTTCCGATGATCCCGGCGCTCGGCGTCGGCCTGCTCTTCGTCTTCGTCCTCGCCTACGTCCTCGGCCGCCGCGAGCGCAAGCGCATCGGCTACCTCAGCCTCGACGACGCGCTGGTGCCCGAGGCCGAGACGGTCCTGGTCGCCGCCGGCGGCAACGGCAACGACAACGGCCACGGCACCGGCAACGGCCACGGCCACGGCCACGGCAACGGCAACGGCAACGGCGAGGCCGCCGGGGGCGTCCGTGTCGACGGGGCGGGCGCGACCGGCTCCGGCTCGGGCGCAGGAGCGGCCGAGGGTGGTGCGGGTACCGGCGAGGGCGGCTTCCAGGGGCTCGACCCGAAGCGCGACACGCTGCGACCCACCTTGTACTGGTTCAACGCCGGGCTCACCGTCGCCCTGCTCGCCGCGATGATCACGGAGCTGCTGCCGATCCCGGTGCTCTTCCTGCTCGGCGCCGCGCTCGCGCTCACCGTGAACTACCCCAAGATGGCCGACCAGAAGGCCCGGATCGCCGCCCATGCGGACAACGTGCTGAACGTCGCGGGCATGGTCTTCGCCGCCGCCGTCTTCACCGGCGTTCTCACCGGCACCGGCATGGTCAAGCACATGGCGGACTGGCTGGTCGGCGCCATCCCCGCGGGTATGGGCCCCCACATGGCCCTCGTCACCGGTGTGCTGAGCCTGCCGCTCACCTACTTCATGTCCAACGACGGCTTCTACTTCGGCGTCCTGCCGGTGCTCGCCGAGGCGGGCGCGGCCCACGGCGTGTCCCCGCTGGAGATCGCCCGGGCCTCCCTGGTCGGCCAGGCGCTCCACATGTCGAGCCCGCTGGTCCCGGCGGTGTACGTGCTCGTCGGCATGGCGAAGGTGGAGTTCGGCGACCACACCAGGTTCACGGTCAAGTGGGCCGCGCTGACCTCGCTGGTGGTCCTGGCCGCCGGGATCGTGTTCGGGATCGTCTAGGCGCGGAGCGGCTCGGCCGGGCCGGCGGACGGTCCGGCTCGGGGCCGGACGGGTGGAGTCGGGGACGGCACGGCGGCGCCAACACCCTCCGTGGTCATGCGATGTCAGATAGTCAGATTATCTGTTGACTGTCGTACGCCTGCATGACTGGAGGAACTCCCGCATGACCGTTCCGGCGCTCCGCCCCCTGCTCTCCGCCACCGTCACCGCGCTCGCCCTCGGTTCCGTCGCCCTGGCGGGCGCGCCGACGGCGGTCGCCGCCCCTGGGGACAACGGCGACATCAAGGTCCACGACTCGAGCACGGACGACACCTCCCAGAACAACGACCCCAAGGTCTGCAGGTTCTCCCTGGCCGCCTTCAACTTCGACACCCTCCAGGAAGTCGACTGGGAGATCACGCCGCAGCCGCCCAAGGCCGACTCCCCGACGCTCAGCGGTCACATCGTCCTGAACGCCGGCTCCGGCCGTACGCCGGTCAACCCCGCCGAGTTCCTGACCCTGCCCGACGGCATGTACAAGCTCGCGTGGACCTTCGAGGGCCAACAAGGCGCCGCCAAACAGAAGGTCTTCCAGGTCGACTGCCCGAACGGACCCACGCAGCCGCCGACCAACCCGCCGACCAACCCGCCGACCAGTCCGCCCGTCAACGGCGGCAACGCCAACGGCGGTCCCGGTCACGGCCACCACAAGCCGCCCCACGGCCCCGTCGGCGCCGGTGGCGGCGGAGCCGCCGACCCCACCGTCCCCACCGACGACAGCTCCGCCTTCGGCATCGGATCGGCCGTCGCCGCGGGCCTCGCGGGAACCGCCGGTCTGATCCTCATCCGCCGGTCGCGCCGCCGCAACGATGGCGCCGCGTAGGTCGCTCATCCCGCGCGGGACGGACCCCGCCGGCCGGGCCCCGATCTCGTCCCCGTACGAGCGGTGCCCGCGCCGGCCCCACCCGCGCGGGCCCGGCCGGCGCGGACGCACCACCCGCAGGCAACGCCGGTTCCTCCGGCTCACCCGAACCGTCGCCGTGACCCTGTCCCTGGTCGTCGGCGGCGTCTGGTGGGCCCAGGACGAGGAACCGGCGGGTCCCGCGCTCGCCGCCGGACCCGCCACGCACGGCGTGACGGTCCCCGCCGGCACCCCGAAGGCGAGTCCGCGGAAGGCCGCGGCCACCCCCCGGGCCCGGCCGCGGCCCCAACCCCGGCCCGCGCCCCCGCCGCTGGCCCGCTCCCGACCCACCGTCCTCGCCGTCCCCGCGATCACCATCGAGGCCCCCGTCCTCGGGCTCGGCCTCGACAAGGCCGGACGGCTCGCCACGCCACCCGCCGACAACCCCGGCGTCGTCGGCTGGTACTCCAACGGCGTGACGCCCGGAGAACGGGGCACCGCCGTCGTCGTCGGCCACCGGGACACCCGTACCGGCCCGGCGATCTTCCTCAACCTCGACTCGCTCGCCCCCGGCAACACCGTCCGGATCGCCCGCGCCGACGGCCGCGTCGCCGTCTTCACGGTCGACCGGGTCCGCACGTACGCCAAGTCGGCCTTCCCCGACGAGGAGGTGTACGGCGCCACGAGCCGGCCCGAACTCCGCCTGCTCACCTGCGGCGGAACCTTCGACCGCAAGGAGGGCTACGCCTCGAACATCGTGGTCTTCGCCCACCTCACCGACGTCGACCGGGAGATCTGACCCGGTGGGTCCCTCCGGCCGGGCGCACCGGAACCGGACCGGGAAGTGACGTCCCCGCCCCGGCGGGCCCACGCCGGCCGGCGCGGGCCCGCCGGATACGGCAGCTCCGCCGCGAGCCCGGTCGCCCGCGCCAACTCCTCGGCGGCCACCCGCGCGTGGCCGAGCGCGTCGAGCGCCGCCGCGTGCCCCGTCCTGGCCTCCGTCTCCGCCGGCCGCGCACCGACCCGCCGGGTCCGCCCCACCTCGGCGGCCTCCTTTGGGCGTCCGCACGCCACTTGTGCCCGGGCCGCGACATGCGCCGTACCCGTCTCCCGCTGCCCCGCGAACGGCGCGAGCGCCTCCTCGGGGCGCCCCTCGCGCACCGCCGGCCACGCCCGCGGCGCCCGCACCTCGTACTGCGCCCGGTGGTCGCCCTGGGCCGGCCGGAGCGGTCCATCGGATCGAGCAGCGCCCCCGCACCCGGCTCCGACGCCCCCACCCGCACGCGCGTCGGCGCCACGAGCGCGTACGGGCGGCACGCGCGTACGGGCGGCACAGCGCGTACGGGTGGCTTCAGCGCATACGGGCGGCACCGGGCGACCTTCGACTCCGCGTTCCTGTACGGCCGTCCGGGCCGGCTCCCGGGCCTCGGCCGACTCCTCCGTCAGAAGGTGCGGCTCGGCGGGATCGGCCCGCTCGAGGACCGACGCGGTCGGATCGCCCGAGCGCTCCGCCCCGCGGTGACCGTCGCGGCGGCGGCGGTGGCTCCGCGCTCGAGGGGCGACCTGAGGGGCTGACCGAGGGGGAACGGGACAGGTGTACGGGGTCGGCGCCTCCGACGGCGGTGACGGGGGAGGCCGGCGCCCCGCCCGACGGGGCGGGGGAGGGCTCGACTCGGAGGCCGGGGAGGACTGTCACCGGGGAACGGCCGACTCCGCGGGGCCGGCAAGGCGGAACCCCCCAGTTCGCGGGGGCCAGGGCTGTCCGGGCGGGCCGTGGACAGGGCGGGCGGCGGGAGGCGACGATCGGTCCGTACCGGGGCAGAGGGCCTGGCGCCAGAAAACTAACAGCGCTAGTTTGGGGTACCCGCGAGTAGCCCGGTCCGGCCCGCACGCCGCTCGGACCACACGCGGACCCGGCCGCCGCAGGCACCGCCGGCCGGCCACCGACCGCCCCGGCCCGGCAGCCGGCCGGGCGCACGACCCGGCACCGGCCCACGGCTGCCGGCCGACCGCACGACCCGGCCCCGGCCGTACGCCTCCGCGCGCCCGGCCCCGGCCACCCGCGCACGCGGGCCCGGCCCCGGCCGTAGCCGTGTGCGCGGACGCCCGACCGCCCCGACCAGCGAGGAGAGACAGCGGATGAAGGCCCACGACGCGATGTACATCGGCGGGGAGTGGCGCGCCGCCGCCTCCACGGAGACCATCGCCGTGCTGGACCCGGCCACCGAAGAGGTCGTCGCCCACGTTCCGGCCGGTACCGCCGAGGACGTCGACGCCGCCGTGCGCGCCGCCCGCGCCGCCTTCCCGGGCTGGGCCGCCACGCCGCCGGCCGAGCGGGCCGCCCGGCTGGCCGCGCTGCGCGACGCGCTCGCCGCGCGGGCGGAGGAGATCGCCGCGACCGTGACGACCGAGCTCGGCGCCCCGCCGCAGCTCGCCGCCGCGGTGCACACCGGGCTCCCGATCGCCGTGGCCGGCTCGTACGCCGAGCTCGCCGCGACCCACCCCTTCGAGGAGAAGGTCGGCAACTCGACCGTCTACTCCGAGCCGGTCGGCGTCGTCGCCGCGATCACCCCCTGGAACTACCCGCTGCACCAGATCGTCGCCAAGGTCGCCCCCGCCCTCGCCGCCGGCTGCGCGATCGTCCTCAAGCCCGCCGAGGACACCCCGCTCACCGCCCAGCTGTTCGCCGAGGCCGTGCACGAGGCGGGCGTCCCGGCCGGAGTCTTCAACCTCGTCACCGGCCACGGCGCGGTCGCCGGACAGGCCCTCGCCGAGCACCCCGACGTCGACCTCGTCTCGTTCACCGGCTCCACGGCCGTCGGCAGGAAGATCGGCGCGCTCGCCGGCGGTGCCGTCAAGCGGGTCGCCCTCGAGCTCGGCGGCAAGTCCGCCAACGTCATCCTGCCGAGCGCCGACCTCGGCAAGGCCGTCGCCGTCGGCATCGCCAACGTGATGTCCAACTCCGGTCAGACCTGCAGCGCCTGGACCCGGATGCTGGTCCCCGCCGACCGGTACGAGGAGGCGGTCGGACTGGCCGCCGCGGCCGTCGCCAAGTACGTCCCCGGCGAGCGCGTCGGCCCGCTGGTCAACGCGAAGCAGCGCGACCGGGTCCGCGGCTACATCGAGCGGGGCGTCGCCGAGGGCGCCCGGATCGTCGCGGGCGGCCCCGAGGCCCCGCGCGAGACCGGCTACTACGTCGCCCCCACCGTCTTCGCCGACGTCACCCCCGACATGACCATCGCCCAGGAGGAGATCTTCGGCCCGGTCGTGTCGATCATCCGGTACGAGGACGAGGCCGACGCCCTGTCCATCGCCAACGGCACCGTCTACGGGCTGGCCGGCGCCGTCTGGGGCGAGCAGGAGGAGGCCGTCGCCTTCGCCCGCCGCATGGAGACCGGCCAGGTCGACATCAACGGAGGCCGCTTCAACCCGCTCGCCCCGTTCGGCGGCTGGAAGCAGTCCGGCGTCGGCCGCGAGCTCGGGGCCCACGGCCTCGCCGAGTACCTCCAGACCAAGTCCCTGCAGTTCTGAGCAACCGAGGAGACACGAGCGTGATCCGCGCCGCCGTCCTGCCTGCCGTCGGCTCTCCCCTGGAGATCATCGGCATCGAACTGCCCGAGCCCGGCCCCGGCCAGGTGCGGGTCCGGCTCGCCGCCGCCGGCGTCTGCCACTCCGACCTGTCGTTGTCCAACGGCACGATGCGGGTGCCCGTCCCCGCAGTCCTCGGGCACGAGGGCGCCGGCACGGTCGTCTCCGTCGGGGAGGGCGTCTCCCACGTCGCCCCCGGCGACGGCGTCGTCCTCAACTGGGCGCCGTCCTGCGGCACCTGCCACCCGTGCACGCTCGGCGAGGTCTGGCTCTGCGCCCAGGCGATGAGCGGCGCGGCGAGCGTCCACGCCCGCACCGAGGACGGCACCGAGCTCCACCCCGGGCTCAACGTGGCCGCCTTCGCCGAGGAGACCGTCGTCGCGGCGAACTGCGTGCTGCCCGTGCCCGACGGAGTCCCCCTCACCGACGCCGCCCTGCTCGGCTGTGCGGTGCTCACCGGCTGGGGCGCCGTGCACCACTCCGCCCGGGTGCGGGAGGGGGAGACCGTCGCGGTCTTCGGGGTCGGCGGTGTGGGTCTCGCGACCCTCCAGGCCGCCCGGATCGCCGGGGCCTCGACGATCGTCGCCGTCGACGTCTCGCCCGAGAAGGAGGCACTGGCGCGGGCCGCCGGCGCCACCGACTACGTGGTCGCCTCCGAGACCACGGCCAAGGACGTCCGGAAGCTGACGGGCGGCCACGGCGTCGACGTCTCGGTCGAGTGCGTCGGCCGCGCCGTCACCATCCGCGCCGCCTGGGACGCCACCCGCCGCGGCGGCCGGACCACGGTCGTCGGCATCGGCGGCAAGGAGCAGCAGGTCACCTTCCACGCCCTGGAGCTCTTCCACTGGGGCCGCACGCTGTCCGGCTGCGTCTACGGCAACTCCGACCCGGCGAAGGACCTGCCGGTCCTCGCCGAGCACATCCGCGCCCGCCGCCTCGACCTGGGCGCCCTGGTCACCGAGCGCATCACCCTGGAGGGCATCCCGGGCGCCTTCGACAACATGCTGGCGGGCAAGGGCGGCCGTGCGCTCGTCGTCTTCTAGGACGGGTCCGGGCGGTCCGCCGCCCCGCGGGACGTCAGGCCGACTCCTGCGGGGCGGCCGGCTCCTGCTGAGCGGACGACCCCTGCCGGGCCGTCGGCTCCTGCCGGGCCGCCGACTCCGCGGATCCGGCCGGGGCCGCCACGGCGGCCTTCGGCCGGGACCGCGACACCGCCACGCCCGCCAGGCACAGCGCGCCGCCGCCGAGCGTGAGCAGCGCCGGCAGTTCGCCGAGCAGCACCCAGGCCATCAGCACCACCAGCGCGGGCACGGCGTACGTCGTCGCGCCCATCCGTCCCGCCGTCGTCCGGGCAAGGGCGTAGGCCCAGGTGGTGAAGGCGAGGGCGGTCGGGAAGACGCCGAGGTAGACCATGTTGAGGGTCGCCGACAGCGGGGCCTCGGCCGCCTCCTCGACGAGCTGCCCGGCGAACGGCAGGCAGGCCACCGTGCCGACCAGGCACCCGAAGGTGGTCACCTGCAGCGCGCTGCCGTGCGCGAGCGCGGGCTTCTGGGCGACGACGCCGCCGGCGTACGCCATCGCTGCGAGCAGACAGAGCACCACGCCGAGGACCGAGGCGTGGCTCTCGCCGGAGCCGCCCGACATCGACAGTCCGACGGCCACCGCGCCGGCGAAGGACACGCCCATCCCGGCGAGCAGCCGCGGCGGCAGGGTCTCGCCGAGCACCTTCGCACCGAGCAGGGCGATCAGGATCGGGCCGATGTTCACGACCATCGCGGCGGTGCCCGCGTCGACCTCCTGTTCGCCCCAGTTGAGCACCACCATGTAGGCGCCGAACCACAGGAGTCCGGACACGGCGATGCCCTTCCAGGCGGCGCGTGGCGGCAGCCCCTCGCGCCGTATCAGGAGGACGACCCCGAGGACGAGGGAGCCGGCGAGGAGCCGCCCGAGGGCGAGCGCGCCGGGCGAGTAGGCGGCGCCCGCGCTGCGGATGGAGACGAAGGCGGAGGCCCACAGGACGACGGTGACACCGGCGGCGGCGAGCGCGAGACGGGAGGTTCGGTTCGGCATGGGACGACCGTAGGGCGCGGACCGTTCGGCCGGCACCGCAATATCGCGCGCGGGCGCCGGCCGGGTCATCGGAGCGCCGCCGGCTCGATGCCGAGGGCCGCGTGCAGCGCGCGTTCCCCTTCCGCGGTCACCTTCACCGCGCGCTCGGACCCGATCCGTACGCACCACCCGGCGTCCATCGCGTGCCGGCACAGCGCCGCGCCGGCGAGCCCGGCGAGGTGCGGCTTGCGCTCGGTCCAGTCCAGGCAGCCGCGCGCGAGGGGCCGCCGGCCCTCGGCCACGAGGGGGATGCCCTGCTCCTCGAACCAGGCCAGGCCCCCGTCGGTGAGCGCGAACCCGGTGTCCTGGCGCAGCAGTCCGCGTACGGTCATGGCTTCCGTGACGGTGATCCCGAGGCGCCCGGCGAGATGGTCGTAGCAGGTCCGTCCGCGTGCCATCGCCTGCCCGGCGCCGGCGGCCCGCAGCGTGCGCGGCGGCTCGGGCACGGCCGGCTCGGAGCGGGCGGCGAGGTCCTCCACGAGGTGGGCGACCCCGGGGTCGGCGAGCCGCACGTAGCGGTGCCTGCCCTGCCGCTCCTCGGCGAGCACCCCGCCCGCGACGAGCTTCCCCAGGTGTTCGCTGGCGGTCGACGGCGCCACCCGCGCGTGCCGGGCGAGCTCCCCGGCCGTCCACGCCCGCCCGTCGAGCAGGGCGAGCAGGAAGGCGGCGCGGGTCTCGTCGGCGAAGAGGGCGGCGAGGGAGGCGAGGTCTTTGGGGGCCATGCCCTCAGGATGCCGCAGCCACAGTTCGGCACCGACCGAACTTTCCCGGGCCCACCCTCCGGGCCCCGCGCTCCCCACTCCGGCTCCGGGCCCCACGCTCGCCACTCCGGCTCCGGGGCCCACGCTCGCCACTCCGGCTCCGGGCCCACGCTCCGGGCTCCGGGCCCCGCCGAGACGGGGCCGCAACCGCCGCGAGGAGACCGCCCGGTCGGGCCGCGACGAGGGCACACCCCGCCGCCCGTCCCGCCGTCGCGCGCGACCCCGTCCGGCCGTACGCGTACGCCCCGTCCCGCCGGCGGCGACTACACGCCGTCCGGCCGCTGCGTGCCGTCCGCCCGGTCGGGCCGCCCGGCGTTCCGCACGGGCCCGAACGCCGCGTACTGGGCCTGCAGCCCGTCGAGCAGCGCGCGCAGGCCCGTCGTGAAGGCGCCCTCGTCGACCTTCTCGCGATGCTCGGCGAGCAGGTGGGCCTGCCCGAGGTGCGGGTAGTCGGCGGGGTCGTAGGCGTTCTCGTCGTCGACGAAGCCACGGGCGAAGGAGCCGAGCGCGGAGCCGGTGACGAAGTACCGCATCAGGGCGCCGATGTACGTGGCCTGGGCCGGCGGCCAGCCCGCGCGGACCATCGCGCCGAAGACCGCGTCGGCGACCTTGAGGCCCGCGGGCCGGCGGCCCGGGCCCTGCGCGAGGACCGGGACGACGTTCGGGTGGTCGGCGAGCGCGGCGCGGTAGGAGACCGCCCAGTCGTGCAGCGCCGTGCGCCAGTCCCGGGGGTCGTCCGGCGCGAACATCGACAGGTCGATCTTCCCGCTGACCGTGTCCGCGACGGCGTCCAGGATCTCGTCCTTGGTGCGGAAGTGGTTGTAGAGGGAAGGACCGCTCACGCCCAGCTCGGCCGCGAGCCTCCGGGTCGACAGTGCGCCGAGCCCCTCGGCGTCCACGAGCGCTCCCGCCGTCTCGACGATGCGGTCTCGGCTCAGGAGGGGCTTGCGCGGTCGGGCCATGGCGCACATAGTAGGCGTGGCCAAGAAAACTAGCAGTGGTAATTAAAGGGGACCGGGACGAGGTGGAGCGGTGAATCTGGAGCTCAGCGAGGAGCAGGAGGCCGTACGGGAGCTCGCCGAGGACTTCGTCGCCCGCGAGGTCGCCCCGCACGTCGTCGCGTGGGACCGGGCCGAGGACGTCGACCGCGCGATCGTGAAGAAGCTCGGCGCCGTCGGCTTCCTCGGCCTGACGATCCCCGAGGAGTACGGCGGTTCCGGCGGCGACCACCTCTCCTACTGCCTCGTCACCGAGGAACTGGGCCGCGGCGACTCCTCGGTCCGCGGCATCGTCTCGGTCTCGCTCGGCCTGGTCGCCAAGACCATCGCCTCCTGGGGGAGCGAGGACCAGAAGCGGACCTGGCTGCCCCGGCTCACCGCCGGCGACGCCCTCGGCTGCTTCGGCCTCACCGAGCCGGGCACCGGTTCCGACGCCGGGAACCTGTCCACCCGGGCGGTCCGCGACGGCTACACGTACGTGATCGACGGCAGCAAGATGTTCATCACCAACGGCACCTGGGCCGATGTCGTGCTGCTCTTCGCCCGCACCAACGACACCCCCGGTCACAGGGGCGTCTCCGCCTTTCTCGTTCCCACCGACACCCCGGGCCTCACCCGCCGCACCATCCACGGCAAGCTCGGCCTGCGCGGCCAGGCCACCGCCGAGCTCGCCCTGCAGGACGTCCGCGTCCCGGCGAGCGCGATGATCGGCCCGGAGGGCAAGGGCTTCTCCCTCGCGATGTCGGCCCTCGCCAAGGGGCGCATGTCGGTCGCGGCCGGCTGCGTCGGCATCGCCCAGGCCGCCCTCGACGCGGCGGTGAGGTACGCGGGGGAGCGCGAGCAGTTCGGGAAGCCCATCGCCTCGTACCAGCTGGTCCAGGAGCTGATCAGCGACATCGCCGTCGACGTGGACGCGGCCCGGCTGCTGACCTGGCGGGTCGCCGATCTGATCGACCGCGGCGAGGAGTTCGCCACGGCCGCGTCGAAGGCCAAGCTGTACGCCTCCGAGGCCGCCGTCCGCTCGGCGAACAACGCCCTCCAGGTCTTCGGCGGCTACGGCTACATCGACGAGTACCCGGTCGGCAAGCTGCTCCGGGACGCCCGGGTGATGACCCTCTACGAGGGCACCAGCCAGATCCAGAAGCTCATCATCGGGCGCGCGCTGACGGGCGTGTCGGCTTTCTGAGTACCCCCGTCGCGTCGCTGAGTATCCGGGCGGATGTGGCCGGGGCCACATCCGCCCGATGCTGTCGGTCATGAGCGACACAACGGTCAAGCAGCAGAACACCGCCGCCTATTACGCGCAGGCCGTCATCTCCTTCGGCCTCGCGCTGCTCGCCGTCGGCATCGGCGTCTACAAGCTGGACGCGAGCGCCTGGGTGCGGGCCTTCCTCGCCATCTCCGTCCTCTACCTCACCACCTCGGCCTTCACCCTCGCCAAGGTCGTCCGCGACCGGCAGGAGGCGGGGCAGATCGTCAGCCGGGTCGACCAGGCCCGCCTGGAGAAGCTCCTCGCCGAGCACGACCCGTTCCAGAAGCTCTGATCCGGGACCGGGGGCGCCGAGCGGGGCCGGGGCACGCTGATCCGGAAGCATCGATACCGGAACCTCCGGTGCCGTGAGGGCTAAGCGCTTGCTCACCTTCGTTGTATGGTGTTCGTCCTTGGACGGCCCGAGAAGGAGTGTGCGATGAGCACGGCGGAGGAGACGCCCGGCGGCGAGGACATGCCGTGGGGCGAGGTCACGCCCGAGGCCGCCCGGCGCCTGCTGGTCGCGGCCGTCGAGGCGTTCGCCGAGCGCGGCTACCACGCCACCACGACCCGTGACATCGCGGGCCGGGCCGGTATGAGCCCGGCCGCGCTGTACATCCACTACAAGACCAAGGAAGAGCTGCTCCACCGGATCAGCCGGATCGGCCACGACAGGGCCCTGGAGATCCTGCAGGCCGCCGCCGACGGCGAAGGCCTGCCGGCCGAGCGCCTCGCCGACGCCGTGCGCTCCTTCGTCCGCTGGCACGCCGAGCGGCACACCACCGCCCGGGTCGTGCAGTACGAGCTCGACGCCCTCGGCCCCGAGCACCGCACCGAGATCGTGGCGCTGCGCCGCGAGTCGGAGGCCACCGTGCGGCGGATCATCAACGAGGGTGTGGCGTCAGGGGAGTTCGACGTCACCGACGTGGCCGGTACCACGGTCGCGGTGCTCTCCCTCTGCATCGACGTCTCGCGCTGGTTCAACACCCAGGGCCGACACACGGCCGACGAGGTCGGCGCCCTGTACGCCGACCTCGTGCTGCGGATGGTGGGCGTTCAGAAGTAGTAGCGGGACACCGACTCGGCGACGCACACCGGCTTGTCGCCGCCCTCGCGCTCCACGGTCACCGTCGCGGTGACCTGCACACCGCCACCGGCCTCCGTCACGTCCGTGAGGACGGCGGTGGCGCGCAGTCGCGAACCGACCGGCACCGGGGCGGGGAAGCGGACCTTCTCGGTGCCGTAGTTGATGCCCATCTTCATGCCCTCGACCCGCATGACCTGCGGGACGAAGGTCGGCAGCAGGGAGAGGGTGAGGTAGCCGTGCGCGATGGTCCTCCCGAACGGGCCGGCCGCGGCGCGCTCCGGGTCGACGTGGATCCACTGGTGGTCGCCCGTGGCCTCGGCGAACTGGTCGATCCGCTTCTGCTCGATCTCCAGCCACTCGCTGGGCCCCAGTTGCTCGCCGACCCCGGCGCGCAGCTCCTCGGCGGAGGTGAAGATCCTCGGCTCGGCCATGTTCCTCGTCCCGTCTCTCGGCAGTCCCACAGGCAATGTCTAAGCGCTTGCTCAGGATGTGTGGGGAGGGCTCGCCTTGTCAACGGAGGGGGCATCGGAAGGGACGTCGGAAAGGCGAACGGAAGGGCGCTGGAAGGGCGACGGAAGGGCACCGGAGGGGCGACGGAAGGGCACCGGAGGGGGCGCCGGGAGGCAAGGGTCCTGACGTAGGCTCGGCCGAGTGCCGCAGATTCCCGAGAAGATCCACGAGCTCACCGTCGGACAGCTCTCCGCGCGCAGCGGGGCGGCCGTCTCGGCCCTGCACTTCTACGAGGCGAAGGGCCTGATCAGCAGCCGCCGCACCAGCGGCAATCAGCGCCGGTACGGCCGCGACATCCTGCGCCGGGTCGCCTTCATCCGCGCCGCGCAGCGGGTCGGCATCCCCCTCGCCACCGTTCGCGCCGCCCTCGCCCAGCTCCCCGAGGAGCGCACGCCCACGCACGAGGACTGGGCCCGGCTCTCGGCGGCCTGGCGGACGGAGCTCGACGAGCGGATCAAGCAGCTCGGCCGGCTGCGGGACCACCTGAGTGACTGCATCGGCTGCGGCTGTCTGTCCCTGGAGAACTGCGTCCTCTCCAACCCCGACGACGTCTTCGGCGAGCGCCTGACGGGCTCGCGCCTGCTGCCCGAGCACAAGCAGGACTGACGCCGGCAGGGCTCAAGCCGGCAGGACTCACGTCGGCAGGGCTCAAGCCGGCAGGACTGACGCCGGCAGGGCTCAACCGGCAGGACCGGCACGGGCAGGGGCACGGGCGCGGGCAGGGCGGAGGCGTGGCCGGGGTGACGCCGTCCGGCACCGGGGAAGCGGAGCAGGGGCCCACCACCCCCGTGGGTGGGCCCCTGCTCGGTTCAGGACGCGGGCGTCACTCGTACTCGGTGCCGCCCTTGCGGGTCAGGTACGCCGGGCTGACCGCCTTGGCCATCGCCCGCCCGCCGACGACGGGGCTGTAGCGCTCGGTCACCGGGCGGATCACGACCCCCTCGCGCAGATGCAGTGCACGGCCGGAGACCGTCTCCCGGCCGCTCGCCAGCGCGAGGACGGTGTCCAGGTCGAACGGGCCGGTGTGCAGGCGCGGTACGAGCGGCAGTTCGCCCGGCTCCAGTACCTCGGCCGGGTCCAGCCAGCGCACCTGCCCGTCGATCTCGGCGGACACGTCGAACACGGCGAAGCCGAGCCCGTCCTCGGCCCGGGCGTTCGCCCCGTAGGCCAGGTCCTGCACCCCCGCCCCGTACACCTCGCCGAACAGGCCGACGCGGGTCGCCCCGAGCCGCTCGGCGACCCGGGCCGCGACGTCGGGCACGCCGTGCCCGTGCACGGCGCGCCAGTACAGGTTGCGCGGGTCCTCCTTCAGGGCGAGGCCCTTGGCGCCGAAGCCCTTGGAGGAGACGAGGGTCCGGTCGGCCTCGGCGAGATACGTGACGAGGCAGGCCGTCCCGTGCAGCTTCTCGGTCAGGACCACCGGCTCGCCCGGCTCGAAGACGTCGGGGAAACGGTGCAGGTTCTCGATCTCCACCCACGGCAGCAGGTCCGGCGCGGCCTCCACGTCCCCGCTCATCGTCGGCGGGATCGGCGGCGCCCACTTGGTGATCCCCAGCAGCTCCGCGAAATCCGTGCCGTCCTCCGCCGCCTGCCGCAGATCGACCCCGTCGACCGCCTTCGGCAGGCACACCAGTCCCTGCGACAACTCCCCTCGCAGCCGTACCGCCTTGACCCGGTCGCTCGCCTTCCCGGCGAGCCGTCCGGTGAGGCCCAGCTCGTCGATGAGCGCGGCCGGCAGCACCGCCTGCTCCGGGATGTAGAGCGCGACGTCGCCCGTCCGGTAGGACCCCTTGGCGACCACTGCCCGATACAGGCCGACCTGCGCGAGTTCGAGCGCGTCGGCGTCGGGGTGGTCGTGGACGGTCAGGGTCTCGGCGGTGACGCGCAGGGTCGACATGTCAGTACTCCGGTTGCTCGGCGGGTTTCCCGTGTGTGGTCATCGCCGCACACTCTGCCGAGGACGAATTCCGGTGGGCGAACGGATTGTTGGCTGGTAGCGTCGGCCTCTTCGCGGGCCACCGGCCGGCGGAGTCCCGTCAGGACCGTGACCGTGACCGACACGTCGCTCCCGCCCGCCGTCGCCGCCGCCCTTCGCCGCGTCGAAGAGGTCTTCGGCGGCATGACCGCGAGCTCCCGGGGCTGTCTCCACTGCTTCGACGCCGAGGAGTCGGCCCTGCTGGCCGTGCCGGGGGCACGGCTCGATGACGACCTGCTCGCGAGGTTCTTCCACAAGGTCCCCGACCACTTCGAAGACCATCCGGCCGTGGTGCGACGCCTGTTGCCGCAGTTCCTCGGGTACGCGGCGAGCGGGCGCTTCGGTGGAGCGGGGTACGCGCCGACGGGCCTCGGCCGTACCGCCTGGCGGGAGTGGCCGCGCGAGCAGGCCGAGGCGATCGACGGGTTCCTCTCCACCTGGTGGGCGGAGACGCTGGCCGTGCCCGATCCCGTCCCCGGCGTGCAGGCGGTCTTCGAACTCTGCCACGACATGCACCAGTCCGTGACGCCGCTGCTCGCCGCCTGGGCCGACCGCGAGCCGGGAGGCGTCGCGGACCGGCATCTGGCCGCGTGGGTGGAGCGGTGGATCGAGGATCTGCTCAGGGACGACGGCTCGTCGCTCGCCTGGTGGGCCCCCGACCCCACGCAAGAGCTCCAGGCCTGGCTCGTGCGCCACGCCGCCCACCTCGACGCCCGGGTCCCGCTGCTCGCCCTGCCGCCCGAGGAGCGATGGGTGGTCTATGCGGAGAGGGTCGCGGACGGCTTCTCCTCCAGGGCCGCCGACACCAGCTGAGCGTTGGAGCCGGCCGGCGTGCCGTCCGGGAGCAGGACCGTGTCCTCCAGGCCGGTACGGGCGGCGAGCCCGAGCCGGCGGGCGAGCCGGAAGAGCGGCCAGGCCGCGGACTCGCGGCCGTACAGCAGGACCGGGCGGGTGTGCGGCGAGCGGGTGAGGGCTGAGAGCAGGGCGAGGGCCGCCTCCTCCGACGCGGCCTCGGCGAGCACGCGCGGCACCCGCGGTGCCAGGGAGGAGCGCAGGAAGCGGGCGGGGCCGTCGGTGCCCTGGCGCAGGACCGCGTCGACGGCGACGCCCCGGTCGAGCAGGGCCGCCGCGAGGGCCTCCGCGCCCGGCTCGTGCCAGGCGACCGTCGCGCGGTCCGGCGACACCGTCCAGGAACGGACCCGGGCCAGCCGGCGGACCGGGTCGGGCTCCGCCGACGTGCCGGTCGTCACGCCGACCGGCACGGTCACGGCCGCGCGGATCGCGGCGAGCGTGTCGGCGAGCACCCGCGGCGAGAGCGTGTCGCCTCCGCAGGGGGTCTTGGGGTGGACGTGCACCTCGTCCGCACCGGCGGCCACGGCCGCCGAGGCCGCCTCGGCCATCGCGACCGGGGACATCGGCACCGCCGCCGCGTCCCCGGGGCCACGGCCCCCGTTGAGACAGACCTGGAGCATCAGGCCACCGACGCCAGCCGCGGTGCGTCCTCGCCGCGTGTCCGGGCGAGCGCCCGGGGCGTCAGCACGGCCCGGGGTATCAGCACCCCGCAGTCCGCGCACACCGGCCCGAACCACGGCTCGTCCCGCAGCTCGGCCCGCCACTCGATGCGCGGCCCCGCGCACGCCGGGCACTGCTCGCCCGGGCCGCTGCGCAGCGCGTCCACCAGCCGGCCCACGACCTCGGGCAGCGGCGCCGTCGGGTGGTGGGCGGGGTCGTCGCAGCGGGCCACCCCGTTGCCGCCCCAGATTCTGCGGTGCCACTCGTCGAGGGCGCCCGGCCGGCGCAGACCGTCCTGTTTCTCGCGCCGTCGCCGCTCGGCGAACTCGCTCTCGTACGCGAGCCACACCGCCCGCGCCGCCTCCAGCTCGTCGAGCGCCGCCACCAGACGCCCCGGATCGGCCTCACGGTCCTCCGGCCCGAACCCGTGCCTTCGGCACAGATGATCCCAGGTCGCGCGATGCCCGTACGGCGCGAACCGTTCCAGGCACTTGCGCAGCGAGTAGCGCCGCAGCGCCGTGTCGCTCCCAGGATCGCGGACCTGTCTCGCAAGACTCCGGAACCCGGCCATCGTCTGCCACCTCCGTCGCTAGCACCGGCGATATGAGATGGACGAACGAGCCGCCCGCCGTGTTCCATCGAATGGGCGATGGAAGCCATCAGCGGTGTCCGGGGGGCTCGGGTTCACCGGCCGAAGCGGCCCGCGCGGGCCACCAGGAGGGCGAGCTCCTCGTGGCATATGTCGCTGTGCTCGGACACCACCTGGGCCGCGTCCACGCTCACGCATCCCGACGGCGGGACGCCGTCGCGCAGGGCCGCTGCCAGGGTGCGGGCGGTCGTGCCGGGGACGGCCTGTATGCCGTCGTAGCCGATCGCCCACCAGCGGCGGTCCTCCTGACCGAGGAGGGACCGGTCGTCCCGGGACAGGCGCGAGGCCAGCGGGTAGAAGACGCGCAGCGCCGTGTCGTGGTGCGAGTGACAGGCCACCAGGGGGCCGTCGACCCGGGCCTGGAGGTCCCGGAGCGAGCCGCCGTGGCCCTGGTCGTGCGGCAGGCGGGCGGCGAAGGCGTAGTGGGAGAACGCCCCTTGGAAGAGGGTGACCGACTTCACGTTGCGGGCCCCGGCGGGCAGTCCGCGCAGGGCGTGGGCGACGAGCCGGCCGCCGAAGCTGTGCCCGACGAGATGCACGCGCATCGCCGGTGCCGTGCGGGAGAGGTCGCCGAGCAGGGGGCCCAGGCCGCGCTCGCCGACCGCCCCGGCCCGGCGCTTCATCGTGTAGTACGTGGCCTGCCGCAGCGCCTCCCGCGCGCCCTTCCACAGGCGCTTCATCCGGTCGCCCCCGCCGAACAGCGACTCCGCGTCCGACGCGCCCCCGGCGCCCTCCTGCGCGTCGGCGAACGCCCCGTACACCGTCAGCGGGTCCTCGACCAGGAACCCGGGTGCCTCGGCGGCCACCAGGCCTTCCTGGTCCATCTCCGTCAACTCCCGCAGCAGCGAGGCGAACTCGGCGAGCCCGGCCTCCTCCTCCGGCTCCTCCGCGACCAGCTCCGCCAGACGCCCGATCGTCGCCGCCCGTTCCGGCACGACCGCGGCCAGCGTCCGGAAGTCGGGGACCGGCTCGTCGGAGAACATCATCGAGGGCCACACCAGACCGGCGTAGCCGAGCCGCACGCCCGGGCCGGTCAGCCCGGGGAAGGGCTGGAAGAAGCGGTCGAACAGGCCGGAGGCGACCGACGGCGAGTTGTTCCAGCCGTGGGTGAAGAGCACCAGGTCCGTGCATCCCCGCCGGGCCAGGGCCGCCAGGGCGTCCGCCTGGCCGGCCGGGCCGTCGCCGTCCTTGTCGAACACGACCTCGCAGTACGGCTCGACACTCGTCACCGTCATGGCCCCGTCCCTCCGCGTCGAGGTGCGCCGCTGCCCGGGCGTCACCGGACGTTCTTCCCGCGCGGAGGTACGGCCAGTCGTCAGCCGCGCAGCCGCGCCGCCGAGACCACGGGGAAGTGCACCACCGCGTCGTAGGAGGTGCCGAGCCCGGCGCAGGCCATGCTTTACCGCGACCGGATCGGCCGGCCCGCGATGCGCTCCGGCGTCGGGCCTTCGGTGAACGGCCGCGCGGTGAGAGCGAGTTCACGGGCGGGATCGCGGGCCGGACCGGGTTTCGCCGCCTCGCCCGCCACGCCGGCGGGAGCCACGAGGCCCACGCACAGCGCGGCGAGGAGGGCGGCGGGGGAGCGACGGCGTCGTCGTAGGAAAACGTTCGTGATCCCAGCGTCCGTGCCCGGGGCGGGCGGGGACATCCCGCCCGCCCGGGGTCCACACGGGGGCCGGCCCCCTCAGTGGTACATCAGGTACTCCCGCCGCACCGCGCGGAACGCCGTCAGGTCACCCTCCCAGGCGCCCGCCACCTCGTCCGCCGGCGCCCCCGCGTCGATCATCGTGCGCACCCGGTCCGAGCCGGTCAGCTTGTCGATCCACCGGTCCGTCCGCCACGCGAAGCCGCTCCACGCGCGCCGGGCGGTGACCAGGAGCGCGATCCCGGTGCGCACCGGGTCGAAGACCTCGCGGTCGTGGACCATCAGCTGCACCCCGCCCACGGTCTTCCCCTGGAACTTGGAGAAGGCCGGCGTGAAGTACGCCTCCCGGAAGCGGACGCCCGGCAGGTCCAGCGCGTTCGCGGCCTCCGCCCACCGGCCGTCGATCCCCTCCGCGCCGAGCAGTTCGAAGGGGCGGGTGGTGCCGCGTCCCTCGGAGAGGTTGGTGCCCTCGAAGAGGCAGGTGCCGGAGTAGACGAGCGCGGTGTCGGGCGTCGGCATGTTGGGGCTCGGCGGCACCCACGGCAGACCGGTCGCGTCGAAGAAGTCGCCGCGCCGCCAGCCGCTCACCGCCACCGTCTCCAGCGGTACCGGCCGCGCCAGGAACTCGCCGTTGAACAGCCGGGCCAGCTCCGCCACGGTCATCCCGTGCGCCTGCGCGATCGGCTCGCGGCCCACGAAGGTCGCGAACGCCCGGTCCAGGACCGGCCCCAGCGCGGCCCGCCCGGTCACCGGGTTCGGCCGGTCCAGGACCACGAACCGCTTGCCCGCGAGCGCGGCGGACGCCATGCAGTCGTAGAGCGTCCAGATGTACGTGTAGAAGCGGGCGCCGACGTCCTGGATGTCGAAGACGACCGTGTCCACGCCAGAAGCCGTGAACACGTCCGCGAGCGGCTGACCGCTCTTCAGGTACGTGTCGTGGACGGGCAGCCCGGTCGCCGGGTCGTCGTAGCGGCCCTCCGAGCCGCCGGCCTGGGCGGTGCCGCGGAAGCCGTGCTCGGGGCCGAAGACGGCCACCAGGTCCACCCGCTCGTCGGCGTGCATGACGTCCACGACGTGCCGGGCCCCGGCCGTGATCCCGGTCGGGTTGGTGACCACGCCGACCCGCTGCCCGGCGAGCGCCGTGTACCCGTCGGCGGCCAGCCGCTCGAAGCCGGTGCGGACCCGCCGGCCCCGGCCGGGCGGCGCGTCGGCGGCCGCCGGGGCCGCTCCGGCGGCCGACCCGGCGGCCAGCGCGCCGCCGGCCGCCAGCACGCCTCGTCTGGACAGGCTCATGGAAACCTCCTTGATCGCCTTCCCTGACATGGCCACGCACGCTAGCGCCCGCCGCGGCCACGCGGAACGAGGCACGAGCGCCGACCCCTTCCCCGACTCCATACCGACTGGTTAGTCTGCCCGCACGGACGCAACGGAAAGGTGGGCCCCATGAGTACGGTGCAGGGCGCGGGAGTCGTCGTCACGGGCGCGGGAGGCGGCATCGGCGCCGCGCTCGCCCGCCGGTTCGCCGCCGAAGGGGCCCGCGTCGTCGTCAACGACCTCGACCCCGGCCGCACCAAGGCCGTCGCCGAGGAGATCCGCGCCCTCGCGGTGCCCGGCGACGCCTCCGCCGTCGTCGAGGAGGCCCGCGCCGCGCTCGGCGGCACCGTGGACGTCTGGTGCGCCAACGCCGGACTCGCCTCGCCGGGCGACGCCTTCGCCGACGAGGAGGTCTGGGCCGCCGCCTGGGACGTCAACGTGATGGCCCACGTCCGGGCGGCCCGGGCCCTGCTGCCCGACTGGCTGGAGCGCGGCACGGGCCGCTTCGTCTCCACCGTCTCGGCCGCCGGACTGCTCACCATGGTCGGCGCGGCGCCGTACAGCGTCTCCAAGCACGGCGCGTACGCCTTCGCCGAGTGGCTCTCGCTCACCTACCGCCACCGCGGCGTCAAGGTGCACGCCATCTGCCCGCAGGGCGTGCGCACCGACATGCTGACCGCGGCCGGTTCGGCCGGCGAGCTCGTGCTCGCCCCCACCGCCATCGAGCCGGAGACCGTCGCCGACGCCCTCTTCGACGCCATCGACGCCGACCGCTTCCTCGTCCTGCCGCACCCCGAGGTCGCGGACTACTACCGCGCCCGGGCGACCGACCCCGAACGGTGGATCGGCAACATGAACCACATCCAGCAGAAGTGGGAAGGGGCACAGGCATGACGACCCAGGACGCCGGCTCGGCCCGTACGGACTCGATCTACGCCGCCAGGCC
Source organism: Streptomyces sp. NPDC051921 (assembly GCF_040680975.1). Taxonomy (NCBI): domain Bacteria; kingdom Bacillati; phylum Actinomycetota; class Actinomycetes; order Kitasatosporales; family Streptomycetaceae; genus Streptomyces; species Streptomyces sp. NPDC051921. The sequence continues at coordinate 55,880 of NZ_JBFAXU010000020.1, read as the reverse complement.
CTGGCTCGGTCGGCTCACCGACGCCCAGCGCGCCCCCGTCACGCCGCCGCCGACCGCGCTGCACGCCTTCCGGGCCGCCGCCGCCCGCACCCCCGACCACCCCGCCCTCGCCTACTTCGACGCCCGGATCTCCTACCGCGAGACCGATGCCCTCTCCGACTCCGTCGCCGGCCACCTCGCCGCCCGCGGAGTCGAGCGCGGCGACCGGGTCGCGGTCATGCTCCAGAACAGCCCGCACTTCGTCCTCGCCCTGCTCGGCGCCTGGAAGGCCGGCGCCACCGTCGTCCCGCTCAACCCCATGTACAAGGCCGGAGAGGTCACCCACGCCCTGCGCGACTCCGGTGCCCGCGCCGTGATCTGCTCCGACCGCGCCTGGGGCGCCTACGTCCGCGACACCGCCGCCGAGACCGGTGTCGCCATCGCCCTCACCGCGGACGAGCGGCAGCTGCAGACCCGCGACGACGCCCGCGTCCTCGGCTTCGAGCCCGTCCCCACCGAGGCCGACGACCTCCTCGCGGCCGCCCGGGCCGGCCACCCGGCCCCCGAAGGGCGTGAGCTCGCCACCGACGACATCGCCCTGATCAGCTACACGTCCGGCACCAGCGGCACCCCCAAGGGCGCGCTCAACCTGCACCGGGGGATCGTGCACAACGCCGAGCGCCAGCGCACCGGCCACCCGATACCCCCGGGCAGCGTCTACTTCGTCCTCGCGCCGCTCTTCCACATCACCGGACTCGTCTGCGAGCTCGCCACCAGCTTCGCCAACGGCGGCACCCTCGCCCTCGCCTACCGCTTCGAGCCCGGGGTCGTCCTCGACGCGTTCCTGGAGCACCGGCCCGCCTACACGGTCGGCCCCTCCACCGCCTTCATGGCGCTCGCCGCGCACCCGGCCGCCACCCCCGACCACTTCTCGTCCTTCCTCGTGATGTCCTCCGGCGGCGCCCCCGTCCCGCCCGCCCTGGTCGAGAAGTTCCGCGCCGGCTTCGGCCCGTACCTGCGCAACGGCTACGGCCTCACCGAGTGCACCGCGCCCTGCGCCTCCGTACCACCGGAGCACGAGGCGCCCGTCGACCCCGCCTCCGGCACCCTCTCCGTCGGCGTCCCCGGCCCCGACACCCTCGTCCGCATCGTCGACGAGGACGGTGCCGACGTCCCCTTCGGCGCGCACGGCGAGATCGCCGTCAGCGGACCCCAGGTCGTCCCCGGCTACTGGCGGCTGCCCGAGGCCACCGCCGCCGCCTTCCCCGACGGCGAGCTGCGCACCGGGGACATCGGCTTCATGGACGAGGACGGCTGGCTCTACGTCGTCGACCGCAAGAAGGACATGATCAACGCCTCCGGCTTCAAGGTCTGGCCGCGCGAGGTCGAGGACGTCCTCTACACCCACCCGGCCGTCCGTGAGGCCGCCGTCGTCGGCGTCCCCGACGCCTACCGCGGCGAGACCGTCAAGGCGTACGTGAGCCTCCGCCCCGGCGCGGAGACGCAGCCCGCCGAGCTCTCCGCGTACTGCGAGCAGCGGCTCGCCGCGTACAAGTACCCGCGCGAGGTCGAGATCCTGCCGGAGCTCCCCAAGACCACTAGTGGGAAGATCCTCAGGCGGGACCTGCGTTCCCGGAAGTGAGCACGAGCATGAAGGAAAGGCGGCACAGCATGGCAAGGACGACCGACGGGAACGGCGCCCCCGTGCCCCAGCGACTCCTCGCCGCCGCCACCCGGCTCTTCGCGGAGCAGGGCTACGACCGGACCTCCGTCCAGGAGATCGTCGAGGCGGCGGGCGTCACCAAGGGAGCCCTCTACCACTACTTCGGCTCCAAGGAGGACCTGCTCCAGGAGGTCTACGCACGGGTGCTGCGGCTCCAGCAGGAGCGGCTCGACGCCTTCGCGGACGCCGACGCGCCGGTCCAGGAGCGCCTCCGGGGCGCCGCCGCCGACGTGGTCGTCACCACCATCGAGAACCTCGACGACGCGTCGATCTTCTTCCGCTCGATGCACCACCTCAGCCCGGAGAAGAACAAGCAGGTGCGCGTCGAGCGGCGGCGCTACCACGAGCGCTTCCGCGCCCTGATCGAGGAGGGGCAGCAGGCCGGGGTGTTCTCCAGCGCGACCCCCGCCGACCTCGTCGTCGACTACCACTTCGGCTCGGTCCACCACCTGTCCACCTGGTACCGCCCCGACGGCCCGCTGACCCCGCAGCAGGTCGCCGACCATCTGGCGGACCTGCTGCTGCGGGCCCTCCGCCCGTGATCCGCACCTCCTAGCGGTATAACTGCCCCGTGGCGGGGGACACGGAGAGCACGACGGGGGACGGGGACACGAGCGGCGCGGTGCGGCGGGAGCCGGCCCGCGGGCTCGTGGTCGTCGGCGTGGGCAGGTACGACCACGCCGCCGAACTGGAGCCCGTGCCCGAGGAGTTACGTTCCGCCGTCCGCCTCTTCGGCGGGCTCGGCTACCGCCTCGACGAACGGATCGACGACCCCACCGCCGAGGAGCTGCGCTCCCGGCTCCTCGACTGGGCCTACCGCGCCGACCGGTCCGCCACCGCCGTCGTCCTCTACTGGACCGGCCACGGCGTCGAAGGCGCCGGCCGGCACTACCTGCTCTGCCGGGACAGCCGCGAGGGACGGCTCGCCGGGACGGCGATCGCCGCCGAGGACGTCACCCGCTTCGTCCTGGAGTCCGGCGCCCGCCGCGTCCTCCTCGTCATCGACACCTGCCACGCCGGGCAGGGCGGCGCCGACGCCTCCGCCGTCGCCGAGAGCCTGCGCGCCGCGGTCCGCGCCGGGGCCGCCGAGGGGCGCGGCACGCTCACCGACTTCGCGGTCGTCGCCGTCGCCCGCGCCGACCAGTTCGCCCACACCATGGCGTTCACCACCGCCCTGGAGACGGCACTCGGCCGCCTGTCGGTCTCCCGGAAGCAGCGCCGCCTGTCCGTGGAGCAGGTCGTCGACACCGTCAACGAGGTCTACCGCGGCGCGGGCCTGGAGCAGACCGCCCGCGCCCACGTCGAGACCGAGGGCTACGCCTTCTTCTCCTTCGAGAACTCCGGCTACCGCCCCGAGGCCCGGGACGACGCCCACGACCTCGCCGAACTGCGGGTGCGGCTCAGCCCCGAGGGCCGCCGCAGGCGCGCCGAGCTCGACAACCACTTCGCCCCGCGCGGCCGCGGCTTCACCCGCGCCCAGGGCGCCCGCACCGGTTCCTACTTCGTCGGCCGCACCGCCGAGCTCGACCGGCTCACCGCCTGGCTGGGCCACCGGGACGGCGCCTGGGGGCGCGGCGTCGCCGTCACCGGGGGGCCCGGCGTCGGCAAGTCCGCCCTGCTGGGGCGGCTGCTGCTCGGGGCGGGGAAGGAGGTGCACACCGCGATCCACGCCCGGCACCGCTTCCTGGAGGACGTCACGGCGGGCATCGCCGACGCCGCCGGGCTCGACGGGGAGGCCGCCACCGCCCCGCGGGCACTCCTCGCGGCCCTCGCCGCCCGCCGCGAACCGCTGCACGTCCTCGTCGACGCCCTCGACGAGGCCGGCGAGACCGGTGAGGGCGGGCAGTCCGCGGCCGCCGCCGACCCCGCGGACGCGCCGGACGCCTCGGAGTCCCGGCGCATCGCCACGGAACTCCTGGTCCCCCTCGTCCGGATCCCCTGCGTCCGGCTCCTCGTCGGCACCCGTCGCCACGTCCTGGACGCCTTCGACGGAGAGTTCTCCGTCCTCGACCTGGACGCCACCCTGGAAGCGACCACCGCCGACGTCGCCCACTACGCCCGCAGCCTGCTCCAGGCCCCCGACGGCCCCGGCAGCACCAGCCCGTACGACGCGGCCACGGCCGCACCCGTCGCCGAGGAGATCGCCGCCCGGGCCCGCGGCGCCTTCCTCTCCGCCCGCATCGCGGCCCGGGCCCTCGCCCGCGCGCCCCGCGCCCTCGACCTCGCCGACCCGGACTGGCGCCACCAGGTTCCCGAGCTCGGCGAGACCCCCGGTGTGACGTTCCTGCGCGTCCTGCGCCGCCGGCTCGCCACCGCACCTCCCGGCGCGGCCGAGCGCTCGCACGCCCTGCTCGCCGCCCTCGCCCTCGCCGAGGGCCCCGGCCTCCCGCCGGACCGCGTGTGGCGGGCGCTCGCCGCGGCCTGCCTGCCACCCGGCACGCCCCACGAGCCCTTCGCCTGGGAGGAGCTCGCCCAGCTCCTCACCTTCGCCGGCGAACACCTCGTCGAGGAACTCGACACCGACGGGCGGGCCGTCTACCGCCTCTACCACCAGGCGTACGCCGACGCCCTGCGCACCACCCTCGACCGGGACGTACGGGAACGGGCCGCGCACGCGCTCCACGCCCTCGTGCCCGAACGGCCCGGCGGCGGCCGCGACTGGTCGGCCGCCCCGCCCTACGTCCTGCGGCACCTGATCGAGCACGCCGAGGGCACCACCCTGCTCGACGCCCTCGCCCTCGACCCGGCCCTGCTGCTCGCCGCCGAGCCCTCCGCGCTCCACCGCGTCCTGAACCGCGCCGGGTCAGGGCCCGCCCGGGCCGCCGCCCGGGCCCTCGGCCACTGCGCCGCGCTCCTGTGCAGCCTCGACGACCCCGGCACCCGCGCCGCCCAACTCCGCCTCTCCGCCTTCCAGACGGGCGCCGAAGCGCTCGCCCACGCCGTACGGGAGCGGTGGCCGGCGCTCCCGTGGGACAGCGAGTGGGCCGAGCTGGCACCCGTCCCGTACCGCACCATCGGCACCTTCACCGGCCGGGTCACCGCAGCGGCCGTCGCGACCGTCCACGGGCGCCCGGTCCTGGTCACCGCCGAGGACGCCGGGGGAGGCGTACGGGTGTGGGACGGCGCGGACGGCGGGCCGCGCGGCTCGCTGCCCGGGGACTTCGGCCGGGTCCGCGCCGTGCGCACCGCGCCCGGCCGCCCCTGGGCGGCGCTGTGCACCGAGGGCCGGGTCTGGCTGTGGGACCTGGAGACCCGCGACCTGATCGGCGCCGCCGAGGTGCCGGGCGTCGTCGACTGCGCCCTCGTCCCGGGCGGGGACGACTGCGTCGTGGTCACCGTGGACGGGTCCGGCACGCTGACCGCCGGGGACCTGAGGCACCGCCCGCGGGCCCCGAGGTCCCTCCGCCCCGTCCGGATCGCCGTCGCCCGGCACGGATCGGACGGCGGTCTGCGCGTCGCCGTCGCCTGGTGCCACCCCCGGGCGACCCCGCGCCGCCGGGCGCTGCTCACGGTCACCGAACTCGCCCCGGACGGCTCCGTCGTGGGCGAACGCCGGCACCTGCTGCGCGGCCGTACCGTCTCGGCGCTGGCGTTCCGGGACGGCGTGCTGTGCGTCGCCTCCGAGAAGGCCCTCCGGTGGAGTTCCAGGGGCCGCAAGGCGCTCGCCACCGAGGCCGACGGCCTGCGGCTGATCGAATGGTCCGGCCGGGAGACCGCGCCCGCCCTGCTCATCGCCGCCGGTCCGCTCTGCCTCGATGCCACCTCGGACGAGGTCCTGGCCCGGGACGCCGCGGGCCGCACGGTGGGCCGGACGCCCACCGACGCCGCCGTGCGCCGACTGGTCGCCCTGGGCGACGGGGACGGCGACGGCCTGCCCGTGCTGGTCTCCTGGAGCGGCAGCGCCTTCTCCGCCAAGGTCTGGCGGCTGGGCTCCGTCGCCGAGCGGGCACCCGCGTTCCACGACTGGATGGTGGTCGGGACGAGCGACGGCCGGCCGGTCGTCGTGGGCCGCAGGGGAACCGGCGTACGGATGCTGGACGGCGTCACCGGCGCCCTCCTCGACGAGGTGGCCGACCCGGACAGGGCGCTGCTGGTGGCCGGGAGCACGGGGGCCCCGGTGGTGCGCCGGACCGGGCCGAAGGGCCGCGACGCCTCGCTGTGGGTCCCCGGCGGCGACGTCCCGCTGCCGGGACAGCCCCTGCGCCGGATACGCCTGCTCGGCGTGGCGCCGGGGGACGGGGCACCCCGGTTGCTCGCCTTCGGTGACACCCGGATGGACCCCGACGTGTGGCTGGACCTGCGCACCCCCGACGGGGAGTGGACCGGCCGCTTCTCGCTGCCCCTGGGGCGGGTGCACGAACTCCGGCTCGTTCCCACCGAGAACGGCGTCCTCGCGGCGGCCCGCGGCTCGAAGGTCTACGTGAGCGACGCCGGCGACGACGGGATGACCGAGTTCTCCGGGCCGTTCCACCGGGTGGTCCTCCGGGGCCTGCCGCACGGCGAGGTCGTGCGGCACGTGGAGCTGGAGAGCGGCGAGGAGACGTACGACCTCGGCAGCTGGCCGGAGGGCCCGGTTCTCGGCATCGTCACCGACGACGGCGACCTCACCGTCCGCACCAGGCTCGGGGAGGCGATCGAGACCCGTACGGGCCGGCGGGGCCGCGGGATCAAGCGGCGAGCGCATCCGCCGCGCGTGCTGCCCCGCCCCGACACCGCGCCCGTCACCCGACTGCGGCTGCAGACCCGACACGGGCGGGCTACCGTCCTGACCGCCACCTCCGACGGCACGCTGACGCTGTTCGCCGCCGACACCACCGAGGTCCTGCACCGGATCTTCCTCGGCTGCGAGGTCCTGGACCTCGACTGGCTCGACGGCGAACGCCTCTGCGTGCACACCACGACGGGTCTGCTCTGCCTCCGGCTGCCCTGACCCCTCCGGCCGCGCCGGTCCCCTCCCGGGCGACCCGGTGACGCCTACAGGTACTTCTTCAGCTCCCGGCGGGCCAGCGACCGCTGGTGGACCTCGTCCGGACCGTCCGCCAGCTTCAGCGTGCGGGCCGCGGCCCACAGTTCGGCGAGCGGGAAGTCCTGCGAGACGCCACCTGCGCCGTGCACCTGGACCGCCCTGTCGAGGATGTCGACGACCGCCCGCGGGGTGGCGATCTTGATCGACTGGATCTCGGTGTGGGCGCCCCGGTTGCCGACGGTGTCCATCAGCCAGGCCGTCTTCAGGACGAGCAGCCGCAGCTGTTCGATGGTGACCCGGGCGTCCGCGATCCAGTTCTGGACGACGCCCTGCTGGGCGAGGGCCTTGCCGAAGGCGGTACGGGAGACCGCGCGCCGGCACATCAGCTCCACGGCCCGCTCGGCCATGCCGATCAGGCGCATGCAGTGGTGGATGCGGCCCGGGCCGAGGCGGGCCTGGGCGATGGCGAAGCCGCCGCCCTCCTCGCCGATCAGGTTCGCGGCGGGAACCCGGACGCCGTGGAAGACCACCTCGGCGTGGCCGCCGTGGGAGTGGTCCTCGTAGCCGTACACCTGCATCGCCCGCCGCACCTCGACACCGGGGGTGTCGCGCGGGACCAGGACCATCGACTGCTGGCGGCGCGGGTCGGCGCCGTCGGGGTCGGTCTTGCCCATGACGATGAAGATCTTGCACTCGGGGTTCATCGCCCCGGAGATGTACCACTTGCGCCCGTCGATGACGTACGAGTCGCCGTCCCGACGGATCCGGGTCTCGATGTTCGTCGCGTCGGAGGAGGCGACCTCGGGCTCGGTCATGGCGAAGGCGGAGCGGATCTCGCCCGCGAGCAGCGGCTCCAGCCACTGCTTCTTCTGCGCCTCGTCGCCGAACTGGGCGAGCACCTCCATGTTGCCGGTGTCGGGTGCCGCGCAGTTGAGGGCGGTCGGCGTGAGGTGCGGGCTGCGGCCGGTGATCTCGGCGAGCGGCGCGTACTGGAGGTTGGTGAGCCCGGCCCCGTACTCCGCGTCGGGCAGGAAGAGGTTCCACAGGCCCTGGCGGCGGGCCTCGGCCTTCAGCTCCTCGACGATCTGCGGGGTGTCCCACGGGGAGGCGAGCCGGGCCCGCTGCTCCTCGGCGACGGCCTCGGCCGGGTACACGTGCTCGTCCATGAAGGCGAGGAGCTTCGCCCGGAGTTCCTCGGTGCGGGCGTCGTACGCGAAGTGCATGGCGGATCAGCCTTCCTGGAGGGTGGTGAGGCCGTGGTCGATGAAGACCGGGACGAGTTCGCCGATCCGGTCGAAGCCGGCGCCGACGGTCTGGCCGAGGGTGTAGCGGTAGTGGATGCCCTCCAGGATCACGGCGAGCTTGAACCAGGCGAAGGCCGTGTACCAGGAGAGGGCGCCGGTGTCGCGGCCGGACCGGGCGGCATAGCGCTCGACCAGCTCCGCGCTGCTCGGGTGTCCGGGGGCCGAGGCGGTGGTGGAGATGGGGGAGTTCGGCAGGTCGAGCGGCGTGCTGTACATGACGAGCAGGCCCAGGTCGGTGAGCGGGTCACCGAGGGTCGACATCTCCCAGTCGAGGACGGCCCGGATGCGGTCGTCGGCCCCGATGAGGACGTTGTCGAGGCGGTAGTCGCCGTGTACGACGGTGGCGGCGGGGGAGTCGGGCAGGCCGCGCCCGAGGGCGGCGTGCAGCTCGTCGACGCCGGGCAGTTCGCGCCCCCGCGAGGCGGCGAGCTGCTTGCCCCAGCGGCGCAGCTGCCGGTCGAGGAAGCCCTCGGGGCGGCCGAAGTCGGCGAGCCCGACGGCGGCCGGGTCCACGGCGTGCAGGTCGACGAGGGTGTCGACCAGGCCGAGGACGGCCCCGCGGGTGCGCTCGGGGCCCAGCGGGGCGAGTTCGGCGGCGGAGCGGTACGGGGTGCCCTCGACGAAGTCCATGACGTAGAACGGGGCTCCGAGCACCGACTCGTCCTCGCACAGCGTGACGACCTCGGGCACGGGCACGGGGGTGGCGTGCAGTGCGCTGATGACCCGGTGCTCTCGCTTCATGTCGTGCGCGGTGGCGAGGACGTGGCCGAGCGGCGGGCGGCGCACCACCCAGCGGCCGGTGCCGTCGGTCACGAGGTACGTGAGGTTCGAGCGGCCGCCTTCGATCAGCCGCGCCTCCAGCGGGCCGGCGACCAGGCCGGGGCGCTCCCGGTCGAGGTGGCCGCGCAGCCGCTCGAGGTCGAGACCGGGGGGCGGGGCAGCGTGCTGCGAGGGCGAACTCATGCGGGCGTACCTCCGGGGTCGGCGTCGCGCCCATCATGACCGACCAGTCGGTATGTCGTCCAGGGGGGTCCCTTCCTGACCTGCCCCCGCCCGGCCTGCCCCCGCCAGGCCTGCCCCCGCGCGGAAGGGGCCCGACCGGAGCATCCGGGCGTTCCCCTTCCGCCCCGACCTGCCCCCGGCTCCGCCCCGACCTGCCCCCGGCTCGGCCCGGCCTGCCCACGGCCCGGCCTGGGCCTGCCCACGGCCCGGCCTGGGCCTGCCCCCGCCCCGCCCTCGGTCTGTTTTCGGGCCGACCCCGGCCCACGTCGGGGAAACCTCGCGCGCCTCTGGCGGTGCGTCCCCCTCCCTGAATAGGGTTCACATATGGATTCAGCGCTGTGCATTGATCATGTCCGCCTGACCCCCGTCCTCGTCGCCGACCCACCCCTCCTCAACACCCAGGGCGTCCATCAGCCTTTCACGCCGCGCCTCGTCGTAGAGGTGATCACCGCAGGTGGAATCACCGGTCTCGGCGAGACCTACGGCGACACGACCTATCTGGACCTCGCCCGGCCGCTGGCCGAGGCACTGCCCGGCCGCTCGATCACGGATGTGAACTGCCTGTTCGCACTGGCCGCCGAGGTCTGCGTTCCGGAGGGGGCCGGTGCCGTGGACGAGCGGGTCGACGCGGGAGGTCTGCGCGGCGTCCGTACGGCCGACAAGCTGCGGCTCTCCGTCGTCTCCGCCGTCGAGACCGCCTGCCTCGACGCCCTCGGCAAGACCCTCGGCCTGCCCGTGCACGCGCTGCTCGGCGGCAGGGTCCGCGACGAGGTCGAGTACAGCGCCTACCTCTTCTACAAGTGGGCCGCCCACCCGGGCTCCGGCCCCGACGTGTGGGGCGCGGCCCTCGACCCGGCCGGCGTCGTCGAGCAGGCCCGCCGCTTCGACCGCGTCCACGGCTTCCCCTCCTTCAAGCTCAAGGGCGGGGTCTTCCCGCCCGAGCAGGAGGTCGCCGCCATCCGCGCCCTCGCGAAGGAGTTCCCCGGCCGTCCGCTGCGCCTCGACCCCAACGGCGCCTGGTCCGTGGACACCGCCCTCGCCGTCGCCCGCGAACTCGGCGACGTCCTCGAATACCTGGAGGACCCGGTGACCGGCACCGCCGCGATGGCGGAGACGGCCGCCCGTACGGACGTGCCGCTCGCCACCAACATGTGCGTCACGACCTTCGAGGAGGCACCCGAGGCCTTCGCGTCCGGCGCGGTGCGGATCGTGCTCTGCGACCACCACTACTGGGGCGGACTGCACCGCACCCGCGAACTCGCCGCGCTCTGCCGCACGTACGGCGTCGGGCTGTCCATGCACTCCAACACCCACCTGGGCATCAGCCTCGCCGCCATGACCCAGGTCGCCGCCACGCTGCCGCGTCTCGAACACGCCTGCGACACCCACCACCCGTGGCTCACCGAGGACGTCGTCACCACCGCCCCGCTCTTCCGGGCCGGCCGCCTCGCCGTCTCCGACGCGCCGGGTCTGGGTGTCGAACTCGACCACGACCGGCTCGCGGACCTGCACCGCCGCTGGCGGGACGACGACGGCACCCTGCGCGACCGCGACGACGCGGCGGCGATGCGACGCGCGCTGTCGCGCTGACCGCCCGCGCCGCGCGCTACGCGTGGCAGGCCACCGGCACGCCGCCGTTCATCGCCGCCATGTCCCCGAAGACGGCGGCCGGGTCCAGCGGGTGCCCCTCCGGAAGGCCGTCCAGTTCCGCGTACGCGCGGTGCAGGTTGGCGACCAGCCGTTCGCTCTCCTGCCACGCGGCGAACTCGCCGAGGTCGGCGGCGCGCGCCGTCTCCAGCGGCGTCGCGCCCTTCGCGTGGCCCTCGGCCGCCAGCTCCAGCACCCATCGCAGATAGCGCTCGGTCGTGTCGTACGCCGAGGGGTCGGTGACCCGCCCGTGCCCCGGCACCACGGTCGGCGCGTCGAGCGAGCGCAGCAGATCGAGCGCGCGCAGCGAGCCGGCCAGCGAGCCCATCGGCAGGAAGGGCGTGCCGCCGTGGAAGACCAGGTCGCCGGTGAACACCACGCCCTGCTCGGGGAGATGGACGATCGAGTCGCCGGTGGTGTGCGCCGGGCCGGGGTGGATCACCCGCACCTCGACGTCGCCCACGTACAGCGTCAGCCGGTCCCGGTAGGTGAGTTGCGGCGGCAGGATGTCGACCCGCCCGAAGTCGGTCTGCGGCCACAGCAGATGGAGCTGACGTCCGGCGGCGAGCTGCTCGGACCGGCAGTTCTCGTGCCCGACGATCCGGGCCTCGGGCCGGAACACCCCGTTGCCGTAGGTGTGGTCGCCGTGGTGGTGCGTGGAGACGATCGTGCCGGGCGCCGCGAGGCCCGCGTCGCGGACGGCGTCGCGCAGCAGCAGGGCCCGGCGCTCGGTGGCGGCGGTGTCGACGAGCAGCGTCTCGTCTGCGTCCCCGACGAAGCCGGCGTTGTTCAGGCACCAACCGCCGTCGGGCTGGACGAAGGCGTGGACGTTCGGCGCGAGCGCGACCACGTAAGGATCGGTGGCAGGCAAAGGAAATCCCCCGGATGAGAGCCCAACTGGACAGGGGAAGAGTGCCAGTCGGCGCGGGTCCGGGGGAAGCCGGGGCGGTCGGGGGACCGGACCGGGAGCGGGGTCAGTGGTCGTCCCAGTGGTCGCCGTGCTCCGCGTGCCGGTGCCCGTCGTGCACGTAGTCGACGTGGTCCCCGTGGGCGACGGCGGTGTGCCCGCAGTCCGGCCCGTGAGCGTGGTCGGGATGCGTGTGCGCGACGTGGGAGGTGGTCTCGCACTCGTCCCAGTGCCCGGCGTGCTCGCGGTGCAGGTGCCCGTCGTGGGCGTAGTCGACGTGGTCCCCGTGGGTGACGGGGGTGTGCCCGCACGACGGGCCGTGGGTGTGCGCGTGGGTGGCGTGCTCGTGGTGGACAGCGGTCATGGCTCCGCCTCTGCGAGGGGTGGTGTGACGCCCTCAGACTAGACCGGAATGTCCGTTTCGGCAGGTTCCGTAGGGCGGTGTCGCAGCCGCCGTCGAGGTGCCACGCCCGGCCCGGACCAGGTGCTGCCGGTCAGATCACCACGGCGACCGCGAACCCGGCGAACGCCACCGTGCACGCCGCCGCGAGCAGCGCGCCCCGGTGCGACAGCGGTCGCGGACGGGCCGTGTCGAGGGCCTGGATCCTGCGGTGGCCGACGGCCAGGAAGCCGACCCACACCAGGGCAGAGAGGCCCGCGGCGACCAGCCCGGTGGCCGTCACCCCGTCGTGGATCGCCTGCTTGCCCGCGAGCACCGCCGTCACCGTGCACGACAGCGTCGTACGCCGCCACGCGAGCCGGGTCCGCTCGGGCTGCAGCCCGGGGTCCCGCACGGCCGGGGGACTCATCGCCCGGCCCAGCCGAAGACCACGACCACCACCATCGCGACGGCGACCACCGCCACCGCGAGGCTGAGCACGGTCGGGAAGCGGGAGACGGGCAGGTCCTCCCCGAGCCGCATGGCCCGCTCGCAGCGCACCCAGTGGTTCACGGCGCGCACCGCGCACAGCACACCGGCCGCGAGCAGGGCGAGCGAGAGGCCGACCCGGACGCCCCAGCGCAGGTCCGGCAGGAACTGGTCCACGGCGAAACCGCCGCCGATCAGGGCGAGCGCGGTCCGGATCCAGGCGAGGAAGGTCCGCTCGTTGGCCAGGGAGAAGCGGTAGTCCGGGGTCTCGCCCTCCTCCCGGAGGCGCTGCGGCGCGAACCACAGCCGCAGGCTCTGTACGAAGTCGCTCACGCACGCACCCTAACGGCCCCGCCGCGCGAGCAACCGCTCGTACGCGGCGCGGCCGTCCGGCACCCACTCCCACTCGGTGAGCCGCGCGGTCAGCTCCTCCTCCGGCAGGAAGGCGTGCCAGGCCACCTCCTCGGCCTGTGGCCGCACCGGCAGCTCGCAGCGCACCTCGTAGACCGCCGACCACCACTTCCCGGCGACGCCCTCGGAGTCGTAGAGGAAGCGGAACAGCGGTACGGGCCGGGGCAGCCCGGACACGCCGAGCTCCTCCTCGGCCTCGCGCAGCGCGGCGTCGTCGTAGGACTCGCCGGCGCCGACGACCCCGCCGACGAACATGTCGTACAGGGAGGGGAAGACCAGCTTCGTCGGGGTGCGTCGGTGCACGAAGATCCTGCCCTGGCCGTCCCGCACCTGGATGAAGGTGCAGCGGTGGATCAGGCCCCGCGCGTACACCTCGCCGCGCGGAGCCCGGCCCACGACCCGGTCGTGCTCGTCGACGACGTCGAGTACTTCGTCAGAGGCGCTCATGACGCCCATGAAATCACCGCCGCCGGCTCACTGACGCCGGCCGGTCGCCGACGTCGGCCGCTCACCGACGTCGGCCGGTCGGTGCGGCCGGCCCGCCACCGCTCGGCCCGTCACTGGCCCATGACGTACTTCACCGTCGGGCCGGTGGTCCAGCCGCCGTCGACCGCCAGCTCGGCGCCGGTCACGTACGAGGCGGCGTCCGAGAGCAGGAAGACCACCGCGCCCGCGATCTCGTCCGCCTCGCCGACCCGGCCCATGGGGGTGTTGGGGTACCTGCCCTCGCCCTTCTCGATGCCGACGGAGGCGGTCATCGGGGTGTACGTCATGCCTGGGTGCACCGAGTTGACGCGGATCTTCGCGGTGCCGAGCTCGACGGCGCCGATCTTCGTCAGTCCGCGCACACCCCACTTGGAGGCGCCGTAGCCGGCCGTCAGGGCCAGGCCCATGAGGCCGGCCGCGGAGGAGATGTTCACGATGGAGCCGCCGCCGGCCTCCTTCATGGCGGGTATGGCGGCCTTCATGCCGATGAACACCCCGGTCAGGTTGATGTCGAGGACCTTGCGGAAGTGCTCGACCGACTCCGTCTCCAGGAAGGCGCCGGTCGAGATGCCGGCGTTGTTCACCAGACCGTGCAGCCCGCCGAACTCCGCGACCGCGTACGCGACGGCGGCGGCCCACTCCTCTTCGGAGGTCACGTCGTGGTGGAGGAAGCGGGCCCGCTCGCCGAGCTCGGCCGCGGTCGCCTTGCCCTCCTCGTCGAGGACGTCGGTGACCACGACGTCGGCGCCGGCGGCCACGGCCCGGCGGGCCGCCTCGGCGCCCAGGCCGCGGGCGCCGCCGGTGATGAGCACGGTCTTTCCGGTGAGGTCGTTCATGGGGGTCCCTTCGGGATCGTCTCGGGTGTCAGACGCTCCGGGGCTGTGCGGCCCGGAGGAGTGCGGTGGTGGTCTCGACGAGATCGGCGAGGAAGAGCGCCTCGTCCGTCAGCGGCTCGGTGCCGTCGAGGTACTGCCGGGCCCGGTCCGCCATGGCCGCGCCCACGACGGTCAGCGCCAGGTCGAGCCGCTCCAGGCGCAGCGGCCCGGGCAGCCCGTTCGCGGCCAGGCAGCCCTCGATCCGCTCGATGAGGCGCCAGTAGCAGGTGCCGGCGAGCGTGGGGTGCGGAGTGCGGGTGCGGACCCCGCTCTCGTGGCTGAGCTGGGCGGAGATCCGCAGGCAGCGGCGGCCCCGGTCGCTGCGCAGCTCGGTCGCCTCGGCCGTGACGAGGGCGCCGATCAGGTCGTGGGTGTCGTCGGCGGCGGCGTCGAGGAGCGGGGCGAGCACCTGCTCGGTGCGCTCTTGCCGGCCGGCCATCACGGCGTCGAGCAGTCCGGCGCGGGAGCCGAAGTGGTACTGCACGGCGGAGGGGTTGCCCTGTCCCGCGAGGCTCACGATGTCCCGCAGCTGGGCGCCGTCGACGCCCTTGGCCGCGAAGACCTCCTCGGCCGCGCGGATCAGTTTCTCCCGGGTCTCGGGCCCTGACGTCCTTGCCATGCCCACCATATTAATGCTCGGCATTAGAAAACGGGAGGGCCCGGAACGCGGCCGGACCGTTGACTGGATACATCGGTGTATCCAAGATGCGGTCCATGTCTTCCCACGAGTCGTACGACGCCGACGTCATCGTCATCGGGGCCGGCCTCGCCGGCCTCGCCGCCACCGCCGAGCTGGTCGACGCCGGCCGCTCGGTGATCCTGCTCGACCAGGAACCCGAGCAGTCCATCGGCGGCCAGGCGCACTGGTCCTTCGGCGGGCTCTTCCTCGTCGACTCGCCCGAGCAGCGCCGGATGCGCATCCGCGACAGCCACGCCCTGGCCCTCCAGGACTGGCTCGGCACCGCCGGTTTCGACCGGCCCGAGGACGCCTGGCCGCGCAAGTGGGCGGAGGCGTACGTCGACTTCGCCGCCGGCGAGAAGCGGGCCTGGCTGCACGGGCTCGGGGTGCGCTTCTTCCCGGTCGTCGGCTGGGCCGAGCGCGGCGGCTACGACGCCAACGGCCACGGCAACTCCGTACCCCGCTTCCACATCACCTGGGGCACCGGACCCGGCCTCGTCGCCCCGTTCGAGCGGCGGGTGCGCGAGGGCGTCGCCCGCGGCCTGGTCCGCTTCCGCTTCCGTCACCGCGTCACCGGACTCGGCCGCACCGCCGGCGCCGTCGACACCGTCACCGGCGAGGTCCTGGCCCCCTCCGGCGTCCCGCGCGGCACCGCCAGCAGCCGCGAGGCCGTCGGGGAGTTCTCGTACCGCGCCCAGGCGGTGATCGTCACCTCCGGCGGCATCGGCGGCAACCACGACCTGGTCCGCAAGCAGTGGCCCGAGCGGCTCGGCACCCCGCCCGCCCGGCTGCTCTCCGGCGTGCCCGCCCACGTCGACGGCCTGATGCTCGGCATCGCCGAGGACGCCGGCGCCCACCACGTCAACCGCGACCGGATGTGGCACTACACCGAGGGCATCGAGAACTGGAACCCCATCTGGGCCCGCCACGGCATCCGCATCCTGCCCGGCCCGTCGTCCCTCTGGCTCGACGCCACCGGCAAGCGGCTGCCCGTGCCGCTGTTCCCCGGCTTCGACACCCTCGGCACCCTCGAACACATCATGCGGACCGGCCACGACCACACCTGGTTCGTGCTCGACCAGAAGATCATCGGCAAGGAGTTCGCCCTCTCCGGCTCCGAGCAGAACCCCGACCTCACCGGCAAGTCCGTCCGCGACGTCCTCGGCCGCGCCCGCGCCGACGTCCCCGCACCGGTGAAGGCCTTCATGGACAAGGGGGCCGACTTCGTCGTCGAACGCGACCTCGCCGCCCTCGTCCGCGGCATGAACCGCATCACCGGCGAAGACCTCGTCGACGAGTCCGCGCTGCGCCGGGAGATCACCGCCCGCGACCGCGAGATCGCCAACCCCTTCACCAAGGACCTCCAGGTCACAGCGATCCGCGGGGCCCGCCGCTACCTGGGCGACAAGCTGATCCGCACGGCCGCCCCGCACCGCATCCTCGACCCCAAGGCCGGCCCGCTGATCGCCGTACGCCTCAACATCCTCACCCGCAAGTCCCTCGGCGGCCTGCAGACCGACCTCTCCTCCCGCGTCCTCACCGCCTCCGGCGAACCGCTGCCCGGCGTGTACGCGGCGGGCGAGGCGGCCGGCTTCGGCGGCGGCGGCGTCCACGGCTACCGCTCCCTCGAAGGCACCTTCCTCGGCGGCTGCCTCTTCTCGGGCCGCGCGGCGGGGCGGGCGGCGGCGAAGGCCGTGGGCTGACACCGGCGCGACGAGGCGGCGGGCCGGTCGCGTCGGGTCACGCGGCGGGCTGACGGCAGGGCCCGGCGCAGGGCAGTATGACGGAGTGACAAGACGCATGATCCTCATGGGTATTGGTGCCGTCGCGGCCCTGGGCGGCCTCGCCGCGTTCCTCGTCCTGCAGGGGCTCGACGCCGCCGACAAGTGGAGCAGCGTCCTCAGCCTGTTCTTCACGATTGCGGGCTTCGCGCTGGCCCTGGCGGGCTTCCTCTCCCGGGGCCCGGCGCAGTCCGCCGACCAGGCGGCGGCCGGGGGATCGGTGCACCAGATCCGGAACGTCACGGGCGACGTCACGCTCAGGGGAGGCGCGGCCCCCGCGGTACCCACCACCCCCGCGTCCCCCGCGTCGGGCCCGGGCGGAGGCACCCAGTCCGCCCAGGGCGCCCGTGCGGGCGGTGACCTGCACCAGATCGACGGCGTCGGCGGCTCGGTCCGCATCGAACCGCCCGGTCCCGCCTCGTGAGGGGCTTCTTCACCCGTCGGCGCAAGAGCGCCGAGGCCGCCGCCGCCCAGTCCGCGGCGGGTGCGAGCGCCGAGGGGGACATCACCCTCATCAGCCATGTCCAGGGCAACGTCACCGTCGTCTCGGGGACGCCGCCCATGCGGACGGACGCCGCGGACGCCGCGTCGGCCTGCGAGACCTACGCCGCCCGCGTTCGCCAGTGCTACGGCCGCCTCGACCTGGAGGTCCTCACCCCGCTGCGGGAGCAGGGCGAGCATCCCGTCGTCCCGCTGCGAGAGGTCTTCGTCCCCCAGTCCGTACGGGCCGACCCGCCGCCCGTCGAGCTGCCGCCAGAACTCCTGCGCCGCCTGGCGGACCCCGCCGAGTCGGAGCCGAACGAACTGCCGCCCGGCGTCGACCGGGAGACGGTCGACCGGGTCCGCCGCGCCTATCAGGAGCGCCCGCCCCGACCGGTCCTCGAGGTGCTCGCCGACGCCCACCACGACCACCTCGTCCTCCTGGGCAACCCGGGCGCCGGCAAGTCCACCCTCGCCCGGTACCTGGCCCTCGCCCTCACCGCCCCCGAGCCCCCGCCCGGCCTGGAGCCCCTGCGCGGCCGACTTCCCCTGATCATCGAACTCCGCAGCTACGCCCAGGCCGCCTGGCGCGAGCGCAGTTTCGAGGACTTCCTGGGGCACCAGTACGCGACGGAGGGCCTCGGTCTTCCGCCCCAGCTGCTCACCGCCGCGCTCACGGGCGAGGGGCCCCGGACTGCCCTCGTGATCTTCGACGGCCTCGACGAACTCTTCGAGAAGGACATCAGGGACGCGGTCACCCGCCGCATCGCGGGCTTCGCCGCCCGCCACCCCCGGGCCCGGGTCCTCGTCACCTCACGCGGCTACGGCTACCGGCGCGCGGTCCTGGACGGCGCCGGCTTCGCCAACTTCATGCTCCAGGACCTCGACCGCGAACAGATCGGCACCTTCACCGAGCAGTGGTTCTCCGTCGCCTGCCCCGAGGAGCCCGGGCGCGCCCGCAAGCTGATCGCACGGGTGGCCTCGGCGGTGGACGGTTCCCCGTCCGTCCGGGAACTCGCGGGAAACCCGCTCGTCCTCACGATCCTCGCCATCATCGGCCGCCGCCGCGAACTCCCGCGCGACCGGCGTGCGGTCTACGAGCACGCCGTCGACGTCCTGGTCGAGCACTGGGACCCCAGCAAGTACCTCAGGGACCACCGGGTCGAGGAGCACCTGCCGTACCTGGCCGCCGAGGACAAGCGGGAACTCCTGCGCCTCATCGCCCGACGGATGCAGGAGGGCCACGGCGGGATCGCGGGCAACCACATCGCGGGCCCCGACCTCATCAAGCACTTCGAGGACTATCTGAGGGACCGCTACGCCCTCCCGCCGGACCGCGCGGCCACGGCGGCCCGCATCATGCTGGACCAGTTCCGCCACCGGAACTTCATCCTCAGCCGCTTCGGCGGCGAGGTCTACGGCTTCGTCCACCGTGCGTTCCTCGAGTACCTCACGGCGACGGACCTCGCCCACCGCTTCAACCACCAGCGCGAGCTCTCGGAGGCGGACCTCCAGTACCTCTTCGCGGCGAAGGTCCACGATCCGGCCTGGCAGGAGGTCCTGCTGCTGCTCGTGGGTCTCCTGGACGAGCGTTTCGTCGCGGGGGTGCTCGACCGGCTGCTGGCGCCGGGGGCGATCGCGGTCCCCGTCACCGGCGAGGGCGACGCGGCGTTCGCGGTACCGCTGTTCGTGGCCCGCTGCCTGGCGGAGGTACGCCGCCCCGGCATGCTCGCGACGCAGAGCGCGACGCTGGTGCGGCGGGTGATCCGGTGCGTGGAGGTCGCCGAGGCGCTGGACGTGACCTTCTTCTACCCCTACTCCAGGCTGGAGGGCCTGGGACCGGCCCTCGCGGCCCTGGGCGACGACTGGGCGGGCCGGACGGAATACCTGCACTGGCAGGAGAAGCGGCTACACCGCTGGAGCGCGGCCGGGAACGGAGTCGAGCCGCTCAACTCCACGACGCGCCTGACGACGGACATCCTGCTGCACATCGAAGGCGGCGAGGGGTCGCACCTGCGCAGCGGCTCCCCCAGACTGCGGATCGTCGCCCTCGAGGTGCTGAGGCGGCGGACCACGCACGGCCCGGACTGGTTCGAGGTGATACGGCACCACGTCCGGGAAGATCCGAGCCCTCGCGTGAGGTCGTCGCTCCTGAGGAGCCTCGCCTACACGACCGGCCTCGACCCCGAGGCGCAGACGGCTCTCGCCGTCGACCGGCTGCTCCACGACGACGCGCGCGACGTCCGCCTGGCGGCGCTGGAGTGCATCGCCCAACACGGCGCGGGCGCTCCCGTGGCCCGCGCCGCGGCGGCCCGGGCCACCCGGGAGACCGACTACGAGATCCGCGGAGAGGCCTTCGGCACCCTGATCGCCCTCGCCGGCAACGAGCCGGGTGACGTTCTGGGAGAGGCGCTGCGCGACGAGGCGGCCGGCATCCGCGCCGCGGCCCTCTCCGCCGCCGCGACACACGCCGGTGACGCACCGACGGCCCGGGCGCTCGTCGCGGACCGGGTACGGAACGACCGCGCCCCAGGGGTGGTGGCCGCCGCCATCGCGGCCGTCGGCTCCCTCGGATCGGACGACCCCGGCATGCACGCCCTGCTCCACGAGCGGTGCGCCCATCCCTCGTCCGAGGTCCGGTCCGCCGCGCTGCGCTGTCTCGGCGACACCGAACCGTCCGACGAGGGTCTGTCCGCGCTGCTCCTCCACCACGTGCGCGAGGACGAGGACTCCGGCGTCCGGGCGACGGCTCTGGAGCAGTTCGTGAAGCACGCCGCCGAAGCGGAGGCGAAACGTCTGTGCGTCGAGCGCGCCACGAGCGGTGAGGAGACCGCCCACACCCGCCTGCGTGCCCTGGACGCCCTGGACACGCTCGACCCTGCCCGGGCACGAGGACTGGCCCTCGATCTCGCCGTGAACGCCGATGACGACATCAGGGCGGAACTGATGACCTATCTCCTGCTCGACAGATACGCCGAGGACCCGGAAGCGGTCGGCGTCGTGATCGACCGGGCCGCGGCCGACGAGGCCGCCGAGGTGCGGGCCCTTTCCCTCTCGATGCTCACCTCCCGGTGCGGTGAACTGGCCGAAGTGCGGACCCTCGCCCAGGACCGGTACGACAACGACCCCGACCAGGAGGTCCGCGAGACCGCCTTCCGGTTCCTGGCCGACGTCCGGCGTGACGACCCCGAGGTCGTCCCGTTCCTCCGCCACGCCGCCGTGAACGACTCGGCGGAGATCGCCTCCCGTGCCGCGTCCCTGCTGGCCGTCCTCACACCGGAGGGCCGCCCGGATCCGACCTGACGTCGGCCCGACCGGCCCTCCGGACTTCGCGTACCGCTCAGCTCACAACACCAGTGACAGCAGCAGCACCAAACCGATGCCGACCACCGAGATGATCGTCTCCATCACCGACCAGGTCTTGACCGTCTGGCCGACGCTCATCCCGAAGTACTCCTTCACCAGCCAGAAACCGGCGTCGTTGACGTGGCTGAAGAAGAGCGAGCCGGCGCCGATCGCCAGGACGAGGAGCGAGACCTCACTCGTGGACATGCCCTCGGCGAGCGGAGCGACCAGGCCGGCCGCCGAGATGGTCGCGACCGTCGCGGAACCGGTCGCGAGCCGGATCGCGACCGCGATCAGCCAGGCGAGCAGCAGGGCCGGGATCGACCAGTCCTTCGAGAAGTCGAGGATCATCTGGCCGACACCGATGTCGATCAGGGTCTGCTTGAAGCCGCCGCCCGCGCCGACGATCAGCAGCACGCCCGCGATCGGGGCGAGCGACTTCTCGACGGTGGAGGACAGGCGCTCCTTGGTGAAGCCGGCCGCGCGGCCCAGCGTGAACATCGCGACTATGACGGCGGTCAGCAGGGCGATCAGCGGCGAGCCGATGACGTCGGTGACCTTCTGCAGGCCGTTGTCCGGGTCGTCGACGACGATGTCGACGAGCGCCTTCACCAGCATCAGGACGACCGGCAGCAGCACGGTGGCCACGGTCACGCCGAAGCCGGGGCGCTTCTCCAGGTCCTCGGAGGGACGGACCGGGATCATCTTCTCCGGGGCCGGGATGTCCACCCAGCGGGCGGCGAACCGGGAGAAGACCGGACCGGCGATGATCACGGTCGGGATCGCGACGAGGAGGCCGAGGGCGAGGGTGACGCCCAGGTTGGCGCCGACCGCGTCGATCGCCACGAGCGGGCCGGGGTGCGGCGGGATGAGCCCGTGCATGACGGACAGACCGGCGAGCGCGGGGATGCCGATCCGCATCAGGGAGTAGTTGCCGCGCTTGGCGACGAGCAGCACGACCGGGATCAGCAGCACGATGCCGACCTCGAAGAACAGCGGCAGACCGATCACCGAGGCGATCAGGACCATCGCCCACGGCATGGCCCGGCCGCCGGCCTTCGCGAGGATCGTGTCGACGATCTGGTCGGCGCCCCCGGAGTCGGCGAGCAGCTTGCCGAGGATCGCGCCGAGCGCGATGAGCACGCCCACACCGGCCACGGTGGTGCCCAGCCCGGTGGTGAAGGACTTGATGGTGTCCGCGAGCGGGGCACCCGCGAACGCGCCGAGCGCCAGCGACCCGATGGTCAGCGCGAGGAACGCGTGCAGCTTGAACTTGGTGATGAGCAGGACGATGACGGCGATACCGGCGAGAACGGCGATGCCGAGCTGGGCGTTGCCCGCCGAGGTGATCGGTTCGGCGGCGTCCGCCGCCAGCGTCTCGACGCTGAGACTGGTCACGGGGGGTCCCTTGGGGGTCAGAGGGATGGGGGCGGGGGTGCGGGGGGTGCGGGGTCCTCGGCAAGCGGGGTCCCCGGTGGTGAAGAACGGGGAGGCGGGTCCCCGGCAAGCGGGGTCCCGGGTGGTGCGGGGTCCCCGGCAAGCGGGTCCCGGTGGTGCGGGGGTCCAGGCGGTGCGGGGCCCTCGGCAAGCGGTCCCTGTGGTGCCGGGGGTCCGGTGGTGCGGGGGTCCGGTGGTGCGGGGGCCCGGAGCTAGGTCCGGTCCTGCTCCGGTTCGGTGCACCGGCCCTGCTCGTCGAGACGGCGCAGGGCGGAGACGGCCCTGGCGGTGATCTCCTCGGGCGTGCCGGAGACGTCGACGGAGACACCGGCCTCGTCCTCCTGCAGCGGCTGCAGGGTGGCGAACTGCGAGTCGAGGAGCGCCGTCGGCATGAAGTGGCCCTGGCGCGCGGCCATGCGCCCCTCGATGAGCTCCCGGTCGCCGGTCAGATGGAGGAAGACCACGCCGGGGGCGGCCACCCGCAGCCGGTCCCGGTAACTCCGCTTCAGCGCCGAGCTGCTCACCACGCCGCCGAGCCCGGCCCTGCCGTGCGCCCACTCCCCGATGGCGTCGAGCCACGGCTCGCGGTCCGCGTCGTCGAGCGGGACGCCGGCGGACATCTTGGCCACGTTGGCCGGCGGGTGGAAGTCGTCGCCCTCCGCGTACGGGAGGCCGAGCGCCCGGGCCACCATCGGGCCGATCGTGGTCTTGCCGGTGCCGGCGACGCCCATCACGACGACGACCTGGGGACGGTCCGCCGTGCCGGGCTGGGGGGTGGTGCTCATGGGTGGTGCCTCGCTGTCTTCTTCGACATCGATCCGTCGCGCTCATGAAACCCATTGGGTACGACGTATTCAAGAGTGTGTGACAAATAAGTCGTACTTTTTCTTCCTGATGTGATCACACGTGTGATCACGCATAGGCTGATCACCATGACGACACCGGCTCAGGGGCTTCATCCGCACGTCCTGACCACCCTGGGTCTCGCGATCACCGCGGGGGAGTACCCACCCGGCGGCGTGCTGCGCACCGACGAGCTCGCCGAGCGCTTCGACG
This sequence comes from Streptomyces sp. NPDC051921, assembly GCF_040680975.1. Taxonomy (NCBI): domain Bacteria; kingdom Bacillati; phylum Actinomycetota; class Actinomycetes; order Kitasatosporales; family Streptomycetaceae; genus Streptomyces; species Streptomyces sp. NPDC051921. The sequence goes on along the minus strand of NZ_JBFAXU010000020.1, from coordinate 32,934 downwards.
TCTCCCGGACCGTGGTGCGCGAGGTCGTCCGTGTGCTCGAATCCATGCACCTGGTCGAGTCCCGGCGTCGGGTCGGCGTCATCGTGCTGCCGACCGAGCGCTGGAACGTCTACGACCCCCAGGTCATCCGCTGGCGCCTGGCCGGCACCGACCGGCCCCGCCAGCTCCGCTCGCTCACCGTGCTGCGCTCCGCGATCGAGCCCGTCGCCGCCGGGCTCGCCGCCCTGAACGCCACCCCCGAGCAGTGCCGCGAGCTCACCGAGCAGGCCCTCGGCATGGTCGCCACCTCGCGCGGCCGCCAGCTGGAGGCGTACCTGGTGCACGACATCGCCTTCCACCGGGTCGTCCTCAATGCCTCCGGCAACGAGATGTTCGCCCGGCTCGGCGACGTGGTCGCCGAGGTGCTCACCGGCCGCACCCACCACCAGGTGATGTTCGAGGACCCCGACCCGGCCGCCGTCACCCTCCACGTCCAGGTCGCCGAGGCCGTACGGGAGAAGAACGCGGCCCGCGCGGAGGAGCTGACCCGGCAGATCGCGGTGGGCGCGCTCAAGGAGCTGGACGTCCTCGCGCCGTAGCCGCTCCCAGTGACGGCGCCGTAACACGATGTTCACCCGCAGGTAACCTCTGAACTAGCTCAAATAAGGGCGTTCAGTGACATCGGTCACAGTCAGCAACCGGTTGTTGCCGTGAGGATGTGCGCTGGCCGTGCCGGGAGCCCCACAAGGGCACGGCCGGGTACCGCACAGACCCTCCCCCTCACGAAGGCGAACAACTCCATGAGTGACCGCATCACTGCGGCCGACCCGCTGTCCGCCACCCCGGCGGCCTCCGGAGCCACGGCCTCGTCGACGACCCCCCACGTCGACGCAGGCGACGCCGGATACCGCAAGGACCTCAAGTCCCGGCACATCAACATGATCGCCATCGGCGGCGCCATCGGCACGGGCCTCTTCCTCGGCGCCGGTGGCCGCATGTCGAACGCCGGCCCCTCCCTCTTCATCGCGTACGCGGTGTGCGGCCTCTTCGCCTTCTTCGTGGTCCGGGCGCTCGGCGAGCTCGTGCTCTACCGCCCGTCCTCCGGCGCCTTCGTGTCCTACGCCCGTGAGTTCATGGGCGAGAAGGGCGCCTACACGGCCGGCTGGCTCTACTTCCTCAACTGGTCGACCACCGCCGTCGCCGACATCACGGCCGCGGCCACCTACGCCCACTTCTGGTCGATGTTCAGCGACATCCCGCAGTGGGTGCTGGCCCTGATCGCCCTCGCGATCGTCCTCGCCGCCAACCTCATCTCCGTGAAGTACTTCGGTGAGATGGAGTTCTGGTTCGCCATCGTCAAGGTCGCCGCCCTGGTGGTCTTCATGCTCGTCGGCATCTTCCTCGTCGCGACCTCCCACGACGTCGGCGGCCACACCCCGGGCCTCGCCAACATCACCGAGAACGGCGGCATCTTCCCGAACGGCGTCATGCCGATGCTGCTGCTCATCCAGGGCGTCGTCTTCGCCTACGCCTCCGTCGAGCTGTGCGGCGTCGCCGCCGGCGAGACCGAGAACCCCGAGAAGATCATGCCGAAGGCGATCAACTCGATCATGTGGCGCGTGGGTCTGTTCTACGTCGGCTCGGTCATCCTGCTGGCGCTGATCCTCCCGTACACCGCGTACTCCGGCGACCAGAGCCCGTTCGTCACCGTCTTCGACAAGCTCGGCATCCCCGGCGCCGCCGGCGTGATGAACCTCGTCGTCCTCACCGCCGCCCTCTCCAGCCTGAACTCCGGCCTCTACTCCACCGGCCGCATCCTGCGCTCGATGTCGCTGGCCGGCTCCGCGCCGAAGTTCACCGGCGTCATGAACAAGGGCGGCGTCCCGTACGGCGGCATCCTGCTCACCGCGGGCTTCGGCGTCGCCGGCGTCGTCCTCAACGCCCGGATGCCCGAGGACGCCTTCGAGCTGGTGCTGAACTTCGCGTCCATCGGCATCATCGGCACCTGGGCGATGATCATGATCTGCTCGCTGTTCTTCGTCCGCCGCGCCAAGGAGGGCAAGCTCGTCCGCCCCTCCTACCAGCTGCCCTGGGCCCCTTACACCCAGATCGTGACCCTCGGCTTCCTCGCCGCCGTCCTGGTCCTGATGTGGATGGACGGAGGCGTCGGCCGCACCACCGTCAACTGCCTGCCGCTGGTCGCCGCGGCGCTGGTCGGCGGCTGGTTCCTGGTCCGCGGCCGGGTCCGCGCGACCGCGGGTGACCGCCAGGAGGACTGACCTCCCCTTCCCGCCCCAACGGGAAGGCCCCCGCTTCCCCCCACGGGAAGAGCGAGACCCCCGCGAGCAGCCCTCCCTGCTCGCGGGGGTCCCGCGCATCGGACGCCCGCCGTTGCCGCCGCCGGGTGCCGTGCCCGCCGCCCCGCCGTCTCCGGTGGAACCACCGGCCGGAGCGCCAACGCGTCGGCGGACGGCTCCAGTTCACCGGTCGCCGCCTTTCCCCTGAGGCCGTGTCACGCCTGTTCGGGAGAAGACCTCGCAGCGTCGGGCGAAGGTCGCGAGCTGCGCGTAACCTGGCCGATATCGTCACATCCGTTACGCGGATCACCGTTTCGGAGGAAGGAAGTCACGATGGCGCAGCAGGTCCAGGGGGTCATCGCCCCCGGCAGGAACGAGCCGGTCCGGGTGGAGACGATCGTCGTCCCCGACCCCGGCCCCGGCGAAGCCGTCGTGAAGATCAAAGCCTGCGGCGTCTGCCACACCGACCTCCACTACAAGCAGGGCGGCATCAACGACGAGTTCCCCTTCCTCCTCGGCCACGAGGCCGCCGGAACCGTCGAGTCGGTCGGCGCGGGCGTGACCGACGTCGCCCCGGGCGACTTCGTGATCCTCAACTGGCGTGCCGTCTGCGGCCAGTGCCGGGCCTGTCTGCGCGGCCGCCCCTGGTACTGCTTCGCCACCCACAACGCGCGGCAGAAGATGACCCTCCTCGACGGCACCGAGCTCTCCCCGGCGCTCGGCATCGGCGCCTTCGCCGAGAAGACCCTCGTCGCCGCCGGCCAGTGCACCAAGGTCGACCCGGCCGTCGCCCCCGAGATCGCGGGCCTCCTGGGCTGTGGCGTGATGGCCGGCATCGGCGCCGCGATCAACACCGGCAACGTCGGCCGCGGTGACTCCGTCGCCGTCATCGGCTGCGGCGGCGTCGGCGACGCCGCCGTCGTCGGCTCCCGCCTGGCCGGAGCCGCGAAGATCATCGCCGTCGACATCGACGACCGGAAGCTGGCCAAGGCCGCGGAGATGGGCGCCACCCACACGGTCAACTCCCGCACCACCGACCCCGTCGAGGCGATCCGCGAGCTCACCGGCGGCTTCGGCGCCGACGTCGTCATCGAGGCCGTCGGCCGCCCCGAGACCTACCAGCAGGCCTTCTACGCCCGCGACCTGGCCGGCACCGTCGTCCTCGTCGGCGTCCCCACCCCCGACATGCGACTCGACCTCCCGCTCCTCGACGTCTTCGGCCGCGGCGGCGCGCTCAAGTCCTCCTGGTACGGCGACTGCCTGCCGTCCCGCGACTTCCCGATGCTCATCGACCTGCACCAGCAGGGCCGGATCGACCTCGGCGCCTTCGTGACCGAGACCATCGGGCTCGGCGACGTCGAGAAGGCCTTCGCCCGCATGCACGAGGGCGACGTCCTGCGCTCGGTGGTGGTCCTCTGATGGCGGCCCGCATCGACCACCTGGTCACCTCCGGCACCTTCAGCCTCGACGGCGGCACCTGGGAGGTCGACAACAACGTCTGGATCGTCGGCGACGACACCGAGGCGATCGTCATCGACGCCGCCCACGACGCCGAGGCCGTCCTCGCCGCCCTCGACGGGCGCACCCTGCGCGCCATCGTCTGCACCCACGCGCACGACGACCACATCGGCGCGGCCCCGGCCCTGGCAGCCGCCACCGGCGCCCGGATCCTCCTCCACCCGGCCGACCAGCCGCTGTGGAAGCTGACCCACCCCGACCACACCCCGGACGGAGACCTCGCCGACGGCCAGGTCCTCACGATCGCCGGGACCGACCTCCACGTCCTGCACACCCCCGGCCACGCGCCCGGCGCCGTCTGCCTTCACGCCCCCGACCTGGGCACCGTCTTCACCGGCGACACCCTGTTCCAGGGCGGCCCCGGAGCGACCGGCAGGTCCTGGTCCGACTTCCCGACCATCGTCGACTCGATCCGGGAGAAGCTCCTCACCCTCCCGCCCGAGACGGTGGTCCGCACCGGCCACGGCGACACCACCACCATCGGCGCCGAGGCCCCGCACCTCCAGGAGTGGCTGCCCTAGATGTATTGCCCTGTGAGGTTGGGGACGCGGCTGGCGGGTGGTTTGCCTGCGAGCGCGGTGTGCCCGCGGTGGTGATTGTAGGAGTGCAGCCAGTGGGGGAAGGCGTCGCGTCGTTCCTGCTCTGACCGGTAGGGCTTCGCGTAGGCCCATTCGTCGAGCAGGGTGCGGTTGAGGCGTTCGACCTTGCCGTTGGTCTGGGGTCGGTAGGGCCGGGTTCGCTTGTGCGCGATCCCGGCCCGGGTGAGGGCGTCGCGCCAGTCACGGGAGCGGTAGCAGGCTCCGTTGTCGGTCAGGACGCGCTCGACGGTGATCCCGACGCTGGTGAAGTAGGCGTGGGCCCGCTGCCAGAAGCCGGTGGCGGTCTCCTTCTTCTCGTCGGCCAGGATCTCGCTGTAGGCGAGGCGGGAGTGGTCGTCGACGGCGGTGTGGATGTAGCTGTAGCCGACGCCTGCACGGTTCTTCCGGCCGGCCTGGCGGCCGAGGGTCTTGTGGCCGCCGCCGTCGGGGATGTTGCCGAGCTTCTTGATGTCGACGTGGACGAGTTCGCCGGGGCGGTCGCGTTCGTAGCGGCGTATGACGCGGCCGGTGGCCCGGTCCAGGTGGGACAGGCGGGCCAGGCCGAATCTGTTCAGGACCCGGTGCACGGTCGAGGGCACCAGGCCCAGCAGGTGCGCGATGCGGGCCGGTCCCCACCGCCGCGTGAGCCGGACCTTGATGATCCGGCGCTCGGTCCGGGTCGGCGTCCGGCGGGGGCTGTGGTGCGGTCGTGACGAGCGGTCGGTCATCCCAGCCTCGCCCAGCAGCCGGTAGCGGCCGGCCCACCGCTGGACGGTGGTGGGTGAGACCTGGAAGCGTTCGGCGGCCAGCCGTCCTCGACCACGCAGCGGGCCAGGCGCAGGCGTCCGGTCTCGGTCAGGGGTGCATTACGGTGGGCCATGAGGGCCTTTCTGGTCGCCGGTGCAGATGTCGCAATCCACACCAGGCCAGAAGGCCCTCACCCATTTCAAGATTCCTCAGCCGAGACCTGCATCACCCGTCCACAACCTCCCTGGACAGAACACCTAGAGCTGCGGCTCCGCCGCGGGCCCGAGGCCACCGAGGGGCCGCCGGCTCATGAACCTTCTCGGCTCCCCCGTGATCGGGTCGGTGAACACCAGCGACCGCGCGAGCAGCTGCAGCGGCCGCCCGAAGTCCTCCGGCCCGTCCTCACGGACCACCGGATAGACCGGATCGTGGAGGATCGGCAGCCCGAGCGCGTTCATGTGCACCCGCAGCTGATGGGTCCGCCCGGTCACCGGCACCAGCCGGTACCGGGCGAGCCCGCCGGCCTGCGCCAGGAGCTCGACGCGGCTCTCCGCGTTCGGCTCGCCCGGCACCTCCCGGGCGGCCATCACCCCGCGCTCCTTCTCGATCCGGCTGCGCACCGTCACCGGCAGCTCCCTCGCCGGATCGTACGGAGCCACCGCCTCGTACGCCTTGTGCACCAGCCGGTCCCGGAACAGCGTCTGGTACGCACCGCGGTCCTCCGGCCGTACGACGAAGAGCACGAGCCCCGCCGTCAGCCGGTCGAGCCGGTGCGCGGGCTGGAGCTCCGGCAGGTCCAGCTCACGCCGCAGCCGCGCGAGCGCCGTCTCGGTGACGTGGCGGCCCCGCGGCATCGTCGCGAGGAAGTGCGGCTTGTCCGCCACCACGATCCGCTCGTCCCGGTACACCACATCGACCTCGAACGGCACCCGCTCCTCGGCCGGGAAGTCCCGGTGGAACCAGAGGTGTCGCCCGGCGGCGTACGCCTCTTCCCCGTCGACCGCCGTCCCGTCCGCCCCCACGAACCTGCCCTCGCGCAGCATCTCCTCGACCCGCTCGGCGCCCACCGCCCCGGCGTACCGGTCGAGCAGGTGCTCCCGCACGGTCGCCCAGGCCCGCTCCGGGTCCTCCGGCAGTCGGACCCGCGCGGCATCGATCCCTTCGTGCTGGGGGAGGGGGGAGGAAGGAGCCTTGGATCTGCGTCGCACCGTTCCTACCGCCCTAACAAGAAGGACCCCACATGATGTGGGGTCCTTCGCTGGTGTCCGAGGGGGGACTTGAACCCCCACGCCCGATAAAGGGCACTAGCACCTCAAGCTAGCGCGTCTGCCATTCCGCCACCCGGACAGGTGATCTTGTCTTCCCGGCCGCTGGGCCCTTCCGACGAGGAAAACCATAGCAAACATCTGGGGTGGCCGATCACCACCCCCGACCGTCTCGGCATGTGACGGCCGCATGTCGGTCGGCGGACGCCCTTGGGTGCCGAGCGGGGCTCGCGGGAGGATGGGGGAGATCAGCAGGAGTCCACGTGGGGCACGTAGTGGGAGGAAGCAGCGTGAGCGAGTCGAACACCGGCCGGGGCGTCACGGGCGAGGACGAGGTCGTCGACCTCTGTCGTGACCTCATCCGCATCGACACCAGCAACTACGGCGACCACTCCGGCCCGGGCGAGCGGGCGGCGGCCGAGTACATCGCGGAGAAGCTCGCGGAGGTCGGTCTCGAACCGAAGATCATCGAGTCGCACAAGGGGCGGGCGTCCACCGTCGCCCGCATCGAGGGCGAGGACCCGTCGCGGCCGGCCCTCCTCATCCACGGCCACACCGACGTCGTCCCGGCCAACGCCGAGGACTGGACCCACCACCCCTTCTCCGGCGAGGTCGCCGACGGCTGCGTCTGGGGCCGCGGCGCCGTCGACATGAAGGACATGGACGCGATGACCCTCGCGGTCGTCCGCGACCGGCTGCGCAGCGGCCGCAAGCCGCCGCGCGACATCGTCCTCGCCTTCCTCGCCGACGAGGAGGCCGGCGGCACCTACGGCGCCCGCCACCTCGTCGACCATCACCGCGACCTGTTCGACGGCGTGACGGAGGCGATCGGCGAGGTCGGCGGCTTCTCCTTCACGGTCAACGAGAACCTGCGGCTCTACCTCGTCGAGACGGCCCAGAAGGGCATGCACTGGATGCGGCTGACCGTCGAGGGCACCGCCGGCCACGGCTCGATGACCAACGACGACAACGCGATCACCGAGCTCTGCGAGGCCGTCGGCCGGCTCGGCCGCCACAAGTGGCCGGTGCGCGTCACCAAGACCGTGCGGTCCTTCCTGGACGAGCTCTCCGACGCGCTCGGCACCCCCCTCGATCCCGAGGACATGGACGCCACGCTCGCCAAGCTCGGCGGCATCGCCAAGATGATCGGGGCCACCCTGCGCAACTCCGCCGCCCCGACCATGCTCGGCGCCGGCTACAAGGTGAACGTCATCCCCGGACAGGCCACCGCGCACGTGGACGGGCGCTTCCTGCCCGGCTACGAGGACGAGTTCCTCGCCGACCTCGACCGCATCCTCGGGCCGCGTGTGAAGCGTGAGGACGTGCACGGCGACAAGGCCCTGGAGACCAGCTTCGACGGGGGCCTGGTCGACGCGATGCAGCTCGCGCTGCGCGCCGAGGACCCGATCGCGCGGGCCGTGCCGTACATGCTCTCCGGCGGCACCGACGCCAAGTCCTTCGACGACCTCGGCATCCGCTGCTTCGGCTTCGCGCCGCTCCAGCTGCCGCCCGAGCTCGACTTCGCCGGCATGTTCCACGGCGTCGACGAGCGGGTCCCGGTGGACGGCCTGAAGTTCGGTGTCCGGGTCCTCGACCGGTTCATCGACGCCTCCTGACGTCCGCCCGGGAGCGGCGGAAATCGACCGCGCGTGCGCGGATTACCGGAAAGAGTGAATGCCCGAGGGGACTCGTAGCCCCCCTGGTTCCCCCTCGTTACAGGTGGTGCGGTCCGCGGCTGGGACCGCATTGCCAACAAGGAGGAATAATGATCAAGAAGGTCGTCGCTGCTGCGGCTGCCACCGGCGGTCTCGTTCTCGCGGGTGCGGGCATGGCCGTTGCCGACGCGGGTGCCCAGGGTGCCGCCATCGGTTCCCCCGGCGTGCTCTCGGGCAACGTCGTCCAGGTGCCCGTTCACATCCCCGTGAACGTGTGCGGCAACACGGTCTCCGTGATCGGGCTGCTGAACCCCGCCTTCGGCAACACCTGCGTCAACGCCTGACGTTGTGCCTCGACCCCTGAGGGTCTGAGCCAAGGCCGGCCCCGGAGTGCGTGCCATGCACTCCGGGGCCGGTGGTCATTTCTCGCGAGCCGAGCAGGCACGGAAGCAGGTCATCAGCAATGCGACAGGTCACACGCATCACGCGCAAGAGCATCTTCACCCTCGCCGCGGCAGGCGGCGTGCTCGCCCTCGGCGGCGGCTACGCCCACGCCGACGCGCACGCCACCGGTTCGGCGTCCGACTCGCCGGGCGTCGCCTCCGGCAACAACGTCCAGGTCCCGGTCCACGCGCCGGTCAACATCTGCGGCAACACGGTCAACGGCATCGGCCTCATGAACCCGGCGTACGGCAACTCCTGCGCCAACAAGGGGGGTGCGACCGGCGGCTACGGCGACGATCAGGGCTCCGGCTCCTCCGCCGGCGGTCATGCCTCGAACTCGCCGGGCGTCGCCTCGGGCAATCACGTCCAGGTCCCGATCGACGCCCCGGTCAACGTGTGCGGCAACAGCGTCACGGCCGTGGGCCTGGGGAACGCGGTCTCCGACAACGACTGCGCCTCCGGCTACGGGGACGAGCCGACGCATCCGGGGAACCCCGGCAATCCGGGTGAGCCTGGCAACCCCGGGAACCCGGGCAATCCAGGGAACCCCGGGAACCCAGGGAACCCCGGGAACCCAGGGAACCCCGGCAATCCGGGCAACCCCGGTAACCCTGGCAACCCCGGTAACCCTGGCAACCCCGGTAACCCGGGGACGCCTGGCGGCCCCGGTGGGCACCAGCCCGGGAACCCGGGCACGCCCGGCGGGCCGAACACGCCCGGTACGCACACGGTCACGCCGAACCGGCCCACCGAGGAGCTCGCGCACACCGGTGCCGGGGCCCTCGGGGTGGCCGTCCCCGTCGGCGCGGGCATGCTGCTCGCCGGCTCCGTGATCTACCGCCGGGCGCGCCGCGGCGCATAGCCCGGACCTCGCAGGAAAACCGGAGGGGCCCCGCTCTGCGGGGCCCCTTCTCATGTCACCAGGTGGCGCGGATCTGACGGATGATGCGCCGCCGCAGCCGCACCCTGCGGCTGCCGTCCCGGTGGAGGCTCAGGCGGTCCAACTCCCAGTGTCCGTACTCGGCATGGTCGGTCAGGAGCCGCGTCGCCTCCTTGCGGGAGACGCCACGCGGCACGTACACGTCGACAAATTCGTATTCCGGCATCGCATCTATTGTGCGGCCAAGGGGTCGGTACGGATAGCGTCTGTCCTATGTCTGATGCTGCGCAGCCCACCGCTGCCGAGGTACGTGCCGCCGCCGAGGCGGTCAAAGCCGCACTGGACCGTCACCTCGAGGCGGTCGAACGCCGCACCGGGGACGACGACCCGGCCGTCTACGAGGCCTTCAACGCGCTCGCCGCGGCGGCGGAGGCGTACGACGAGGCCCTGTACGACCGGTACGACGAGGTCACACCCTTCGAGATCCCCGGCGCCGACGACTCCCTGCCGCCCTACGCGGGACCGGAGGAGCCGCACGCCATCAGCGTGCTGATCCGCCGAGACTACGCCGTGGTGGAGCCGCAGCGGCTCATCGCGCAGGCCCGGCGCGTCACGGATCTCGACCGGGACGAGGAGGCGGGGACGGCCCACGCGGCCCTCGGTGTGCTCTTCGGCGAGTACGAACCTGACGAAATCGCGTCCCGCCACAAGGAATTCGGCCTGGAGGAGGGGGACTCCACCCTCTGGGTCGAGGCCGCCGAGGACCTCCCGGAAGCGGGCGAGTGGCTGCACGCCCCCTTCGACCATGCCGATCCCGAGCGGATCGTCTGCCGCTTCGACGTCAGCGCCGTCTTCGACGACGAGGACGAGGCGGACCAGGAGCCGGCGGAGCGGGTCCACCGGGTCTGAGGGAACGCAGGAGCGCACGGCGCCGGCACGTGACGGCCGGCGCCGCGGACCGGATCACGGGCGCCCTGCCCGCGTGCGCGCGGGCAGGGCGCTCCTGCCTTTCGCCCCTCAGCCCTCGTCGTCGTCCTGGAGGAGCGCCTCCAGGAGGGGACGGAGCCTGGTCGTGCGCTCCGCGGGCAGGCCCTCGGCCACCGCGCGCTGCAGTGCCTGGTCCACGCCGTGCACCACGGACAGGTGCCGCTCCGCCCGGCCGAACGCCGTGTACACCCAGGCCCGGCTCAGGCCCCCGGCCGCGTCCCCCGGCAGCACCACGACAGCGGCCGGCCAGCGCGCGCCCGCCGCCTGGTGCGCGGTCAGCGCCCAGCCGTGCCGCAGCGCCGGCTCCACCCGCTCCTTCGGAACGACGACCCGCTCGCCTCCGCAGTCCAGGTGCAGGCCCGCGGCGTCGGCCGACACGACCGTGCCCGTGACCGTACGGCCCGGGGAGGGGGAGTGGGCCACCCGGTCGCCCGGGTCGTAGCCGCCGAAGCGGCCGGGGCCCGGGTTGAGCCGCTGCTTGAGCGCCGCGTTCAGGGCGCGGGTGCCTGCCGATCCGCCGTGGCCGACCGTGATCACCTGGGTCTGCTCGGCGGGCACGCCGATCGCCCGCGGGATCGAGTCGGCGACCAGCTGGACCGTGCGGTGCACCGCCTCGCCGGCGTCCCGGACCGGGACGATCACGACCTCCTTGCCGGGGGCGTCGACCTGGTTCAGCTCGCCGATGCCGATGCCCGAGACCAGCTCGCCGAGGGGGCCCGGGTCCGGGGTGCGCGAGGCGATCTGCGGGGCGAGCCGGGTGGCCAGCAGGTCCCCGAAGACCCGGCCGGGTCCGGCCGCTCCCAGGACGTGCGGGTCGCCGAAGAGCACCAGACGGCAGCCGTCGGGCAGCGCCTCGACCAGCGCTGCGGCGCTCTCGACGTCGAGCTGCGGAGCGTCCAGGAGGCACAGCAGGTCCAGGGCGAGCGCACCCTCCGCGTCCCTGCCCGTGCCGGCCGCGCCGGACAGCAGCGCGGCCAGGGGCACGGCGCCGTCGCGCGCCGTGTGGGCCGCGAGCGCGACGCGGAGCCCCCGCGCGCGGGCGGCCTCGGCCAGGGCGGTCGGCTCGGCGCGGGCGGCCTCGCCGCCCGTGTGCAGTACCAGACCGTGCGCGCCGGCGGCGCGGGCCAGCTCGGGCCCGTCCCACTCCGCCGCCTCGACCGTGCGGATGAGCCGGGCGAGCCCGTCGGCAAGGCTCTCCTCGGCGAGGGCGTACCGCTCGAGACCGAGGAGCACGGGAGCCTGCGGTCCTTGTTCCGCGGCACCGTCGGACTCCGACTCCGACGCCGTCTCCTCTTCGTCCTCGGGCTCCTCCTGGAAGACGAGCACCGCGGCCTCGGAGATCGCGAGCCCCACCGCCTTGTCGGGCTCGGGCACCGACAGCTTGGCCAGCCCCTCGCGCACGGCGCCGATCTCCAGGGCCGTGTGTCCCTTGAGCGCCGCCTGCTCCAGGAGCCACGCGGCCAGGGCGACCGCCCGTCGCGGGTCGGCGGGGCCGCACGCCGCGCCGAGCAGCGCCCGCGCGAAGCCGTCCGCCTGCTCGGGCCGCACCCCCGGCACCGAGAGCAGCTGCCAGGGGTCGTCCTCCAGGGCGCGCGCGGCGCCCTCGCCGAGCACTGCGGCCACCTGTCCGGCGAGCGTCTCGGGCGCCCCGCCCCGCGCGAGGACCTGCCCCACGGCCGCCGTCGTCTCCTCGGTGACCACGGGGGCCGGGGGCGCCGGCGGGCGGACGGTCGTCTCCGGCGCGGCGGCGGGTGCCGGGCGGGGTGACGCGGGCTCCTCGACGCGCGGGACCGCCACCGGCTTCGCGCCGCTCTCCACGGCCCGTACCGCCGCGAGGAGATCGGCGGCCGTCCCGCTCAGCTTTGCACCGGCCTCGACGGGCCCGACCCGCCCGGCCTTCCGCTGCTCGATCCTCGCCCGGAACTCGCGCTGTGCCGCGAGCTCGGCCTGCGCCTCGGACAGCTCGGGAGCCCCGGCACCCGCGGCTTCGCCCTCGCCCGCCGTCGTCGCACCGGACTCCGCGTCCGCTCCGCCGTCCTCGCCGTCGCCCTCGGGGCCCGGGGCGGCCGTCGTGTCGGGCGCCTCCGCGGCCTCCGCCGGTTCCGCGCCGTCCGTCGGGGTGGCGGCCGTGGACTCGTCGGGCTCGCCCGGCGCGGTGGGGGCGGCCTCGGGCGGGGTGTCGCCGGAAGGCTCGGTCACAAGGTGCTCCAGTCGTGATCCGGGTAGCGGTGCACGGGCGCCGACACGTCGTCGAGGGCCCGGCAGATCTCGTCAGGAAGACTAAGGCTCTCCACTGACAACGCGGCCGTGAGCTGCTGCGCGTTGCGCGCGCCGATGATCGGGGCGGTCACTCCGGGGCGGTCGCGGACCCAGGCGAGGGCGACCTGGAGCGGGGTCGTCGCGAGGCCGTCCGCCGCGGTGCTGACGGCGTCGACGATGCGGCTCGCCGTGTCGTCGAGATACGGCTCGACGAAGGGGGCCAGGGCCTCCGAGCCGCCGCGCGAGTCCGTCGGCGTGCCGTGCCGGTACTTGCCGGTGAGCACCCCGCGGCCGAGCGGCGAGGAGGGCAGCAGTCCGACGCCGAGGTCGAGCGCGGCCGGCAGCACCTCGCGCTCGACGCCCCGCTGCAGCAGTGAGTACTCCATCTGCGTCCCGGCGAGCCGGGTGCGTTCCCCGGTCAGCTGCCAGGTGCCGGCCTTGGCGAGCTGCCAGCCGCAGAAGTTCGAGACGCCCACGTAGCGGGCCCGGCCGGTGCTGACGGCGATGTCGAGGGCCTGGAGGGATTCCTCCAGCGGCGTGTACGGGTCGAAGGCGTGCAGCTGCCAGAGGTCCACGTACTCCGTGCCGAGCCGGGCGAGCGAGGCGTCGAGGGCCGCCAGCAGGTGCCCGCGCGAGCAGTCCGTGCGCCGGTCCGGGTCGGGGACGCTGCCGGCCTTGGTCGAGATCACCAGGTCCCGGCGCGGGACGAGGGCCTTGTCGCCGACGAGTCGTCCGAGCAGGTACTCCGCCTCGCCGCCCCCGTACACGTCCGCGGTGTCCACGAGCGTGCCGCCCGCGTCCCAGAACGCCTTCAACTGCTCGGCCGCGTCGTGCTCGTCGGTGTCCCGGCCCCAGGTGAGGGTGCCGAGCCCGAGCCGGGACACGCGCAGGCCGGTACGTCCGAGATGCCTCTGCTCCATGGCCGCGAGAGTACTGGCCATGGCACCACGCGGAGAGAGCCTGTGGACAACCCGGCCCCGGCCCGGCGCCCGCACCGGCCCGGATCGCCTCCTGACGAATGCCCGGGCCGCGCGCTAGAGTCCCGCCCACAGGGACGTTACCGATGGGTAAGGGGTACGTGGCATGCGGCTCGGCATCAACCTCGGCTACTGGGGCGCGGGCATGGACGGCGACAACCTCGCCGTGGCCCAGGAGGCGGACCGCCTCGGCTACGACGTCTGCTGGGCGGCGGAGGCCTACGGCTCCGACGCCCCGACCGTGCTGTCCTGGGTCGCCGCCAAGACCGAGCGGATCGACGTCGGCTCGGCGATCATGCAGATCCCGGCCCGTCAGCCCGCGATGACGGCGATGACCGCCGCGACCCTCGACTCGCTGTCCGGCGGCCGTTTCCGCCTCGGCCTCGGCGTCTCCGGACCGCAGGTCTCCGAAGGCTGGTACGGCGTCAAGTTCGACAAGCCGCTCGCCCGCACCCGCGAGTACGTGGAGATCGTCCGCAAGGCCATGTCCCGTGAGCGCCTCACCTACGAGGGCGAGCACTGGACGCTGCCGCTGCCCGACGGTCCGGGCAAGCCGATCAAGCTCACGGTCCACCCGACCCGCCCGCACATCCCGCTCTACATCGCGGCCATCGGCCCGAAGAACCTCGAGCAGACCGGCGAGATCGCGGACGGCGCCCTGCTGATCTTCCCGGCCGCCGAGCACCTGGAGGAGACCGCGCTGCGCCACCTCCGCGCGGGCCGCGAGAAGGCCGGGCTCACCCTGGAGGGCTTCGACGTCCACCCGACGCTGCCGCTCGCCCTCGGCGACGACATCGACGCGCTGGCCGACATCTTCCGCCCCTACACCGCCCTCTACGTCGGCGGCATGGGCAGCCGCAAGCAGAACTTCTACAACCAGCTCGCCCAGCGCATGGGCTACGAGAAGGCCGCCGCCGAGATCCAGGACAAGTACCTGGCCGGCGACAAGAACGGCGCCGCCGCGGCCGTGCCGCGGCAGCTGATCGACCAGACCACCCTGCTCGGCTCCGTCGACCGCATCGCCGACCGGATGAAGGCCTACGCGGCGGCCGGGGTCACCACCCTGACCCTCGCCCCGGCCGGCTTCACCCTCGACGAGCGCCTCGCGGCGCTCCGGGCGGGCGTCGAGGCCCTGGAGCGGGCCGGACTCGCCTAGGGTCTGTTGTGAAAGTGCTGGTCACAGCCATTCGTTGAGGGCTGCGACCAGCACTGGTTCGTGTCCGTGACGACCTGCCCGGCTCGCGACGCCTGGCGCGCATGCTCGCCGCGCCGTCGGGGCCACCCGAGTACGCCCGGTACGAGGGCGACCCTCCGCCCGGCGATCGCACGCACCGGACGCCGCGAGCCCCGCCCTGCGGGCGGACGGCGCTGCTTTCCCGACCTAGGACGTCCTCGAACGAAGTCCGCGGCCGTGGTGGGGGCTCGGGGGTCTTCCCCGCCACGGCCGTCACGCAGCACAACGCGTGAGCGGGCCCGGAGTTACGCGCCCCCGCCCGACCTCTCGCTCCGCCTCCCGTACCCCGTTCGGCCCAGCCTCCCGGCCCCTCGTGTTGCCCGCCCGGGCGCGGCGCACTTGACTCGTACACCACGGGAGGTGGCAGCCATGCTCACGGCCAAGAGCCTGTTCCAGGAAATCATCGACAACGACGAGTCGTTCCAGCTCTTCTGCTCCATCGCCGCCAGCGGCGAGGCCCAGGGCGGCTGGGAGAACGGGCGGATCGCCGCGCTCGTCGCCCCCGGCATGCGGGACCTGGCGCCCAAGATCACCCGGCACGGCGCCGACGAGGACAAGCACGGGCGGATCTTCGACGCCCTGATGAGGAAGCGCGGGCTCGAACCCGTCCCGGTGCCGCCCGAGACCGACTACACGATGCTCCTCGAACAGCGAGGGATCGGTCTCGCCCACGACAAGCTGCGCCGCGAAGAGCCGCTGAGCGAGCGGGACATCATCGTCTACCTCAGCCACAGTCGGGTCACCGAGCAACGGGCGGCCGACCAGATGGAGATGCTGGTCCGGTACTTCGGGGACCACCCCGAGCTGGGCAAGGCCATCCACATGATCGACAACGACGAGGCCAACCACCTCGCCTACTGCCACGAGGAACTGCTCCGGCTCAACCACGAGGGGCACGGCCGGCTCATCCAGCGCACCCTGCGGGAGTCCGCGCTCGCCGAGATCCAGGTCTACCGGGACGTCAGCCTCGCCGTGATGAGCCACATGGGCCGCATCCTGCGCTGGCCCAGGGCCAAGGCCGCCGCCCTCGCCACCGGCATCCACGCCATGTACGCCTACGAACGCGCGGCCGGCTGGCACAAGATGGTCGACCTCCGGATGCCCGAGCGCCGCGACGCCCTCGGAGGGCCCGCGGCCCCGGCCCCCGCCTTCTGAGACCCCTCCCGGGGCGGGCGGGGCCCCGTCACAGCCAGCCGCGCCGTTTGAACAGCCGGTACAGGAACGTGACG
Source organism: Streptomyces sp. NPDC051921 (assembly GCF_040680975.1). Taxonomy (NCBI): domain Bacteria; kingdom Bacillati; phylum Actinomycetota; class Actinomycetes; order Kitasatosporales; family Streptomycetaceae; genus Streptomyces; species Streptomyces sp. NPDC051921. The sequence goes on along the minus strand of NZ_JBFAXU010000020.1, from coordinate 16,885 downwards.
GTGCCCGCCATCAGCAGGATCACCGCCGGATATCCCCCCACCCAGCGCAGCTCCGGCATGTGGTCGAAGTTCATGCCGTAGATCCCCGCGACCATCGTGGGGACCGCGGCCATCGCCGCCCACGCGGAGATCTTCCGCATGTCGTCGTTCTGCCGCACGCCCATCTGCGCCAGATGCGCCGACAGCACGTCGGACAGCAGCCGGTCCAGGCTCTCCACCTGCTCGTTGGCGCGCAGCAGATGGTCCTGCACGTCCCGGAAGAACGGCATGGCCTTGTCGTGCACGAAGGGCACCGCACCCGTTGCGAGCCGGGCCATCGGCGCGGACAGCGGGCTCGCGGCCCGGCGGAACTCCAGGACCTGCCGCTTGGCCGTGTAGATCCGTTCCGCGGTCCGGGCCGGGCTGCCGCCGGACGGCGCGAACACGTCGGCCTCCAGCTCCTCCAGGTCGATCTGCAGCTCCCCGGCGACGTCGATGTAGTGGTCCACGACCGTGTCGCAGATCGCGTACAGGACCGCGGTCGGCCCGTGCCGGAGCACGTCCGGCGTCGCCTCCATGCGCTTGCGCACGGCCGTGAGCGGGCTGCCGGTCCCGTGCCGTACGGTCACCACGAACGAGTCGCCGACGAAGACCATCACCTCCTCCGAGCTGACCCGGTCGCTCTTCGGCTCGTACACCACCGGCTTGAGCACGACGAACAGGCAGTCGTCGTAGACCTCGAGCTTCGGCCGCTGATGCGCCTTCAGGGCGTCCTCCACGGCCAGCGGGTGCAGCGCGAACTCCGAGGAGACGTGGCCGAACTCCTGCTCGGTCGGCTCGTAGAGCCCCACCCACAGGAACGAGTCCCCGCTCGCCCGCGCCTCAGCCAGCGCGTCCGACAGGTCGGAGGGGCTCTCCGTCCGCTGTCCGCGCCGATAGATGGCCGAGTCCACGATCACGCGCCGTATTCTCCCCCGACCGCCGCCGGACCGCATCCCCAGGAGCCCGGCCGTCCGGCTCCACGCGCGCGTGCAGCCGCATAGGCTGGCCGACATGGCCACGCTGATCCTCGTACGGCACGGACGTTCCACCGCCAACACCTCCGGGGTGCTCGCCGGGCGGACGCCCGGGGTCGCCCTCGACGAGCGGGGCGCCGCCCAGGCCGCCGCGCTGCCCGGGCGGCTCACCGGGGTGCCGCTCGCCGCCGTCGTCTCCAGCCCGCTGCAGCGCTGCCGCGAGACCGTGCGCCCGCTGCTCGACGCCCGCCCCGGGCTGCCGCTGCACGTCGAGGACCGGATCAACGAGTGCGACTACGGCGACTGGTCGGGCCGCAAGCTCGCCGAGCTCATGGACGAGCCGCTCATGGGCGTCGTCCAGGCCCACGCCTCGGCGGCCGCCTTCCCCAACGGCGAGTCCATGCGCGCGATGCACGCGCGCGCCGTGGACGCCGTGCGCGACTGGAACGCCCGGATCGAGGCCGAGCACGGCGAGGACGCCGTCTACGCGATGTGCTCGCACGGCGACATCGTCAAGGCGATCGTCGCCGACGCCCTCGGCCTGCACCTCGACCTCTTCCAGCGGATCCAGGTGGATCCCTGCTCCGTCACCGTGATCCGCTACACCCGCACGCGTCCCTTCCTCGTCCGTCTCGGCGACACCGGCGACTTCGCCGCCCTGCTGCCGCGCGAGACCCCCGCCGACCGAGGAGCGGCGGAGGTGGGAGGCGGTGCGGGCGCCCCGTGATCCATCCGCGCAGTAGGGTGGACGCGCCGCTGGAGAAAACCAGTCCGCAGCACGACAGTCGAGACACAAGGGAGTCGGGAACGTGTCCCGTCAGGTGTTCCTCTACGACCCGCCGGAGCGTTTCGTGGCCGGCACGGTCGGGCTGCCTGGCCGCCGTACGTTCTTCCTCCAGGCGTCCGCGGCCGGCCGGGTCACCAGCGTCGCCCTGGAGAAGACCCAGGTGGCGGCACTCGCGGAGCGGATCGACGAGCTCCTCGACGAGGTCGTGCGCCGCACCGGGGGCAACGCCCCCGTCCCGGCGGTCGCGCCCCCCGACACCACGGACACCGCGCCCCTCGACACGCCCGTCGAGGAGGAGTTCCGGGTCGGCACCATGGCCCTCGCCTGGGACGGTGAGGAGCAGCGCATGATCGTCGAGGCGCAGGCGCTCGTCGAGCTCGACGCGGAGTCCGAGGAGGACCTCGCGGCGGCCGAGGAGCGGCTGCTCCAGGACGAGGAGAACGGCCCGCCGATGCTGCGGGTCCGGCTCACCGGCGCGCAGGCCCGGGCCTTCGCCAAGCGGGCCCTGGACGTGGTCAACGCGGGCCGTCCGCCGTGCCCGCTGTGCAGCCTGCCGCTCGACCCCGAGGGGCACGTCTGCCCCCGCCAGAACGGATACCGTCGCGGCGCATGAGCGGTGACGGAACCCGCGAGCGGACGCGTACGGCGCTCGATCTGCTCACCAAGGGGGAACTGACCGTCCGCGGCCGGGTCCGCGAGGCGTCCAACGCGGTGCTGTACTGCTCCGTCGCGTACGAGGGCGAGGAGGCGGCCTGCGTCTACAAGCCCGTCGCCGGGGAGCGCCCGCTGTGGGACTTCCCCGACGGCACCCTCGCCCAGCGCGAGGTCGCCGCCTTCGAGCTGTCCGAGGCGACCGGCTGGGGCCTGGTCCCGCCGACCGTGCTGCGCGACGGGCCCTACGGCGAGGGCATGGTCCAGCTGTGGGTCGAGGCCGACCCGGAGGCCACCCTGCTCGCCCTCGTCGAGGACGAGCGGGCGGGCGAGGGCTGGAAGGCCGTGGGGCCCGCGCAGGTCGCCGAGGACCGCACGGCGCTGCTCGTGCACGCCGACACCCCGCAGCTGCGCCGGCTCGCCGTCCTGGACGCCGTGATCAACAACGGCGACCGCAAGGGTGGGCACCTGCTGCCCGCACCCGACGGGCGCCTCTACGGGATCGACCACGGCGTGAGCTTCCACGTGGACGACAAGCTGCGCACGCTGCTGTGGGGCTGGGCGGGGGAGGAGCTGACCGAGGAGGCCGCCACCGTCCTCGGCGCGCTCGACCGGCGGCTCGCGCCCGGCACTCCACTGGCGGAACGGCTCGCCGGGCTGTTGACCGAGGCGGAGGTGGCCGCCGTGCGGGACCGGGTCGCGGTACTGCGCGCGACCGGGCGGCATCCCGTGCCGTCCGGGCAGTGGCCGGCGATTCCCTGGCCGCCGGTGTGAGGACCGGGCTCCGACCCATGTGCCTCGCGCCACGAGCGATGAGTTTCGGTCAATTTCACGGGTCGAGGTACACCCCCGGGGGGTATGCACGCTCGCTTCCCTCCCGCAAGACCGCCTAATCGGTCAAGATCCCGGATGCGGTTCGTATCCGGAACTGCTGTCCGGTTACGCTCAGGACATGCATGCCTGGCCCGCTTCTGAGGTCCCCGCCCTGCCCGGCAAGGGCCGCGACCTCCGGATTCACGACACCGCGACCGGTGGACGAGTGACCCTCGCCCCCGGCCCCGTCGCCCGCATCTACGTCTGCGGCATCACGCCGTACGACGCGACCCACATGGGACACGCGGCGACCTACAACGCGTTCGACCTCGTTCAGCGCGTGTGGCTCGACACCAAGCGGCAGGTTCACTACGTCCAGAACGTGACCGACGTCGACGACCCGCTCCTGGAGCGCGCGATCCGCGACGGCATCGACTGGGTCGGCCTCGCCGAGCGCGAGACCGCCCTCTTCCGTGAGGACATGACCGCACTGCGCATGCTGCCCCCGCAGCACTACATCGGCGCGGTCGAGGCGATACCGGGGATCGTGCCGCTCGTCGAGCGGCTGCGCGACTCCGGCGCCGCCTACGAGCTCGACGGCGACATCTACTTCTCGGTCGAGGCCGACCCGCACTTCGGTCAGGTCTCGAACTACGACACCGAGCTGATGCGCCACCTCTCCGCCGAGCGAGGTGGCGACCCGGACCGCCCCGGCAAGAAGAACCCGCTCGACCCGATGCTGTGGATGGCCGCCCGCGAGGGCGAGCCCAGCTGGGACGGCGGCAGCCTCGGCGCCGGCCGCCCCGGCTGGCACATCGAGTGCGTCGCCATCGCCCTCGACCACCTCGGCATGGGCTTCGACGTGCAGGGCGGCGGCTCCGACCTGATCTTCCCGCACCACGAGATGGGCGCCTCCCACGCCCAGACGCTCACGGGCGAGTTCCCCATGGCCAAGGCGTACGTGCACGCCGGCATGGTCGCCCTGGACGGCGAGAAGATGTCCAAGTCCAAGGGCAACCTGGTCTTCGTCTCCATGCTGCGCCGGGACGGCGTCGACCCGGCCGCCATCCGGCTCGCCCTGCTCTCGCACCACTACCGCGCCGACTGGGAGTGGACCGACCAGGTCCTCCAGGACGCCGTCGAGCGCCTCGGCCGCTGGCGCGCCGCCGTCTCGCGCCCCGACGGCCCGTCCGCCGACGCCCTCGTCGACGAGCTCCGCGAGGCGCTCGCCGACGACCTGGACGCCCCGGCCGCGCTCGTCGCGGTCGACCGCTGGGCCGCGCTCCAGGCCGCCGAGGGCGGCACCGACGAGTCCGCGCCCGGGCTCGTCTCCCGCGCCGTCGACGCGCTGCTGGGTGTCGCCCTGTAGCGGGACGCCCGCCCGACCCAGGTCACGCAACCGCCCCCGGACTTCCCGCGAAGTCCGGGGGCGGTTCCGTTTTGCCTCTGGCCCGATGCTCGAATCTGCGCTAAGAACGCCCCATGCAATCATCAATGCGCATGAGAGCTGTCATCGGCGGCGCCGTGCTCGGGCTCCTCGCGGTGTTCGCGGGGCCCGGGACCACAGCGTCCGCCGAACCCTCCGACACCACCGTCGGCGAGGTCACGAGCTTCGCCGCCGAGGGAACCGTCTACCGCCTGACCGCCGGCCACGCCGAGGCCCGGGTGAGCTTCGTCTCCGACGAGACCTTCCGCATCGAACTCGCCCCCGACGGCAGGTTCACCGACCCCACCGGACAGGACATCGTCCTGCCGCAGGGCCCGCCGCCCGCCACCCGCTGGGCCGACCGCGGCGACCGCTACGAGCTGAGCACCGCGCGGGTCACCCTCCGCGCCTACAAGTCCCCGCTGCGCTTCGCCGCGGTCCGCGCCGACGGCACCCCGCTCTGGTCAGAGACCCAGGGCCTCACCTGGAACCAGGACCGCACCACCCAGACCCTGGCCCGCGGCGCCGACGAGCAGTTCTACGGCGCCGGCATGCAGAACGGGCGCGGCAACACCTCGCACCGCGGCAAGACCGTCGAGGTCGGCGTCGACTACAACTGGAACGACGGCGGCCACCCCAACTCCGTCCCGTTCTACCTCTCCTCCGCCGGCTACGGCGTCTACCGCAACACCTACGCCCCCAACACCTACGTCTTCGGCGAGCCCGTCACCACCACCGCCCGCGAACAGCGCTTCGACGCCTACTACTTCGCCGGCGACGGGACGGACGCCCTCAAGGACGTCATCGGCCAGTACACCCGGCTCACCGGCAAGCCCTTCCTGCCGCCCGTGTACGGCCTGGAGATCGGCGACGCCGACTGCTACCTCCACAACGCCAACCGCGGCGAGCGGCACACCCTCGACGCCCTGAAGGTCGCCGACGGCTACGTGCAGAACGACATGCCGAACGGCTGGATGCTCGTCAACGACGGCTACGGCTGCGGCTACGAGAACCTCGCCGAGGCCGCCCAGGGCCTCCAGGCCCGCGGCATGCAACTCGGCCTCTGGACCGAGGACGGCATCGACCGGCTCGGCGACCAGGTGAAGGCCGGCCAGCGGGTCGCCAAGCTCGACGTGGCCTGGGTCGGCGCCGGCTACAAGTTCGCCCTGGACGGCTGCAAGGGCGCCTACGCGGGCATCGAGGGCAACAGCACCGCGCGCGGCTTCACCTGGGCCCCCGAGAGCTGGTCCGGCGCCCAGCGCTGCGGCGTCCAGTGGTCCGGCGACCAGTCCGGCAGCTGGGAGTACATCCGCTGGCAGATCCCCACCTACGCCGGCGCCGCCATGTCCGGCCTCGCGTACACCACCGGGGACGTCGACGGCATCTTCGGCGGCAGCCCGAAGACGTACACCCGTGACCTGCAGTGGAAGATGTTCCTGCCCGTCACCATGACCATGGACGGCTGGGCCGCACACGACAAGCAGCCCTTCCGCTACGGCGAGCCGTACACCTCGATCAACCGCGCCTCCCTCAAGCTCCACGAGGCCCTGCTGCCGTACATCTACTCCCACGCCCAGCAGGCCACGCGGACCGGCCTCGGCCTCGCCCGGCCCCTCGTCGTCGAGTACCCCGACGACCCGGTGGCCGCGTCGGCCGCCGCCACGTACGAGTTCCTCAGCGGGGAGGACTTCCTCGTCGCCCCCGTCTACCAGGACGCGGTGGAGCGCGACGGCATCTACCTCCCGAAGGGCACCTGGATCGACTACGGGAACGGACGCACCTACGAAGGCCCCGTCACCCTGGACCACTACAGCGCCCCGCTCGACACCCTGCCCCTGTTCGTCCGGGCCGGGGCCACCGTCCCCATGTGGCCCGGCGGCATCCGCTCGTACACCGACCGCAAGCCCGGCGACCCGCTCGCCTGGGACATCTACCCGCAGGGCCGCTCCTCCTTCGACCTCTACGAGGACGACGGCGTCACCCGCGAGCACCGCGGCGGACGCTCCGCCACCCAGCGCGCCGAGGTCCGCGCGCCGGAGCGCGGCGCCGGCGACGTCACCGTACGGATCGGGCCCAGCGTCGGTGAGTACACCGGCAAGTCCGCCGCGCGGCCGTACCGCTTCACCGTCCACACCGGTGACGCCCCCGGAAACGTCACCCTGGGCGGGCGGGCACTGCCCCGGCTCACCTCGCAGGCCGCCTTCGAGGCCGCCGAGCAGGGCTGGTGGTACGACCGCGAGGACCGCGGGGGAGTCGTCCAGGTCAAGACGGCCGCCCAGCGCACCGACCGCGGTTTCACCCTCGTGCTCACCGACACCAGTGCCGTCGGCGGCGCGGTGCCCGGGGCCCCGGCGACCCTCGCCGTCCCCGCCGGCCAGGAGCTCGGCGCGGGCGTGCCCGGCACCGTCGCCGTCGACGTCACCGCCGGCACCAAGGACGCCACCGGAGTCGAGGTCGCGCTGAACGCCCCGGCCGGCTGGCAGGTCGCCCCGGCCGCGCCGATCGCCCGCATCCCGGCCGGCACCACCCGGCGGGTCGAGGTCGCCGTGACCCCGGCCAGGAACGCCGCACCCGGAGAGGCCACGCTCACCGCGACCGCCCGCCACCGGGCTGCGGGGGTGGACCGCACGGCGACCCAGCGCTTCGCGGTCGGGGTGATGCCCGAGCCGCCGACCGCCCCGGCCTGGGCGAGCGACCTGGTCTGGCTGAAGTCCACCAACGGCTGGGGACCGCCCGAACGCGACCGCTCCAACGGCGAGTCGGGCGCGGCGGACGGTCACCCGCTGACCCTCGCCGGCAAGACCTACGACAAGGGCATCGGCGCCCACGCCGACTCCGACGTCGAGTTCTACCTCGGCGGCCGCTGCTCGGCGTTCACCGCCGACGTCGGCATCGACGACGAGATCAACGGCTACGGCGACGTCGCCTTCTCCGTCGAGGCCGACGGCAAGGTGCTGTGGACCTCGCCGCGGGTGACGGGCGCCTCGGCCACGGTCCCGGTGAACGTCGACGTGACCGGCGCGCGCCATGTCCACCTGAGGATCACCGACACCAACGGCACGAAGAGCGGGGACCACGGGGACTGGGCGGCCGCCCGGTTCGACTGCGCCTGACGGCGCCGTCGTCGAACAGGGAGGTCCGACAGACGCGAACGGGAGGGGCGGCCGTGCCACCCCTCCCGTTCGCGGTCAGTCGTCGGCCCCTGCGGCCCCTGAGGATCCTTCGGAGTCCCCGGAGTCCCCGGAGTCCCCGGGGGCTCCGGAGTCCCCGGGGGCTCCGGAGCCCCTGGATTCTCTGGAGCCCCTGGAGTCCCCGGGAGTCTCGTCCGCGTCGCCCGAGAGCTGCTCGCCCTTCGGCGCTTCGCCCACGGGCCGCTCGCCGGAGGGACGCTCGCCCGGGGCCTGCTCCGGCTCCGTGCCCGCCTCCGTGCCCGGCACCGCCTCCGTGCCCGCCTCCGTGCCCGCCTCCGTGCCCGGCACCGCCTCCGGCCCCGGCTGCTGCGGCTTCGGCGGCCGGGTCCGGTCGCCGGCGCTGTCCCGGAGGTACGAGGTCTCGCCGCCCTCCGTCGCCAGCCCGGGGCCGGGACCCGGGCCCGAACCCGGCTCACGGCGCCGCAGATAGCGCTCGAACTCGCGGGCGATGGCCTCTCCGGAAGCCTCCGGCAGCTCCGCCGTGTCCCGCGCCTCCTCCAGGGTCTGCACGTACTCGGCGACCTCGCTGTCCTCGGCCGCCAGCTGGTCCACGCCCAGCTGCCAGGCCCGCGCGTCCTCCGGCAGTTCGCCCAGCGGGATGCGCAGGCCGATCAGGTCCTCCAGGCGGTTGAGCAGGGCGAGCGTCGCCTTCGGGTTCGGCGGCTGCGACACGTAGTGCGGGACGGCCGCCCACAGGCTCACCGCCGGCACCCCGGCGTGCGTGCAGGCCTCCTGGAGGATGCCCACGATGCCCGTCGGGCCCTCGTAGCGCGTCTCCTCCAGGTCCATCGTCCGGGCCAGGTCGGGATCCGAGGTGACCCCGCTGACCGGTACGGGGCGGGTGTGCGGGGTGTCGCCGAGCAGCGCGCCCAGGATCACCACCATCTCCACGCCCAGCTCATGGGCGAAGCCGAGCAGCTCGTTGCAGAACGAACGCCAGCGCATCGACGGTTCGATCCCGCGCACCAGGACCAGGTCCCGGGGCTTGTCGCCGCCGATCCGGACCACGGAGAGCCGGGTCGTCGGCCAGGTGATCTTCCGGACGCCGCCGTCCAGCCACACCGTGGGCCGGTTGACCTGGAAGTCGTAGTAGTCCTCGGCGTCGAGCGCCGCGAACACCTCGCCCTTCCACTCCCGGTCCAGGTGGGCGACCGCGGCGGAGGCGGCGTCACCGGCGTCGTTCCAGCCCTCGAACGCGGCCACCATGACCGGGTCGATCAGCTCGGGAACCCCCTCGAGCTCGATCACCCAGCGCCTCCTTCGTCGAAGTTCCTGTCGTACGGACCAACCTTATGCCTTTCCGGCGGCCCGCCCGCAGCCCTCGGACCCGCCCGAGAGCCGTCTCGGCCTTGATCGACTACCCAGGAACTCCCGTCGGCACACGGCGCCCACGCCGGCCGCCCGGACTTCGCAGCTCACTCCTCCCAGAGCGTGCTGGGGGCCTCCTTCCGCACCACCGGGGCGATCTCCTCGGCGAACCGCTCCAGGGTCTCGATCTGCTCCACCGCGGACTGCCCGTAGGCGTCGACCGTGATCGACTGCAGGTCGTGCCGGTACACCTCGTGGTAGCCCAGGATCTTGTCGATGATCTGCTGCGGCGAGCCGATCAGCTGCGGGCCGCCCGCGACGGCGTCCTCGATCGTGCGGAACGGGGTGTTGTAGCCGGCCTTGCCCTCCAGGTGGGGCTGGAAGGTCTGGCGCACCTTCGCCTCGTAGAGCTCCTTGTAGCGGTCCACGGCCTGCTCGGCGGTGTCGGCGATGAGCAGGCCGCCGGAACCCGCCGCCACGCGCGCGTGCCGCGGGTCGTGGCCGTACTCCTCGAACTTCTCGCGGTAGTGGGCGATGAGCCGCGCGTACGCCTCGCGGGGCTGGATGGCGTTGGCGGTGAACAGTGGGTCGCCGTGCTTGGCGGCCAGCTCGGGGGAGTTGAGGCTGGTGGCCGATCCGTGCCAGATCCGCGGCGGACCCGCGTACGGGCGGGGGAGGGTGGTCACGTTCCTCAGGGCGGGCCGGAACTCGCCCTGCCAGTCCACCCCTTCCTCCGTCCACAGGCGGCGAAGGAGCTCGTACTTCTCCTCCTGCAGGTCCCACTGGCGCTTCTCGTCGAGACCGAAGAGGTCGAAGTGCCCGGCCTCCGCGCCCTTGCCGACGACGAGCTCGATGCGGCCGCGGGAGAGCTGGTCGAGGGTGGCGTAGTCCTCGGCGACCCGCACCGGGTCGAGGATCGCGACGACGGTCACGCCGGTCAGGAGGCGGATCCGGGAGGTCCGGGCGGCCAGCGCGCCGAGCACCACCGAGGGGCTGGAGGAGAGGAAGGGGCCGGCGTGCCGCTCGCCGATGGAGTACGCGTCGAAGCCGAGCCGCTCGGCGGCCTCGCCGACCGTGAGGACCTGCTCCAACCGGTCAGCGGCGGGCTCCAGTTCGCCGGTCAGCGGGTGCGGGGCATGGCCGATGAGAGAGAGCACTTGAAACTTCATGCATCAACTCTGCGCGCGGAGTGTTTCGGAGGCGTATCGGCAGCATGGCACGCCGGCCGACACGGGTCAGGGGCGGCTCTTTCGAGACCGCCCCTGACAACTCCGTCGTCGTGGAGTCCACTTGCGCGACCGGCAGCCGCGCGGCACCGCTACTTGCGCAGCATGTCCTCCACCTTGCCGCGGACCTCGTCCGTGGCCAGACCGCGGATGGTCAGCGTGGTGCGACGGCGCAGCACGTCGTCCGCGGTCTCCGCCCACTCGTGGTCGCGGGCGTAGGCGACCTGGGCCCAGATCTCCGGCGCGTCGGGGTGGATGCGCTGGGCGAGCTCGGGGTTCTCGTTCGCCATGCGGGCGATGTCGAAGGAGAGCGAGCCGTAGTGGGTGGCCAGGTGCTTGGCGGTGTCGGCGGACATGCGCGGACCGGGAGCCGGGCCGTCCACGAGCAGCCGGTGGGCGACCGCGTTCGGGTTGGCGATGCCGGGCAGCGGGAGCCGCTTCGGCAGCGTGGAGACCGGCACAGCCCCGTCGGCGTAGTCGCCCAGCGGCTGGCCCGGGAGGGCCTCCAGCTTCTTCATGATGGTGCGGCCGATGTGGCGGAAGGTGGTCCACTTGCCGCCGGCCACCGACAGCATGCCGCCGCGGCCCTCGGTGACGACCGTCTCGCGCTTGGCCTTGGAGGTGTCGCCGGGACCGCCCGGCAGCACCCGCAGGCCCGCGAAGGCGTAGGTGATCAGGGAGCGGTCGAGCTGCTGGTCGCGGATGGAGAACGCGGCCTCGTCCAGGATCTGGGCGATGTCCTTGTCGTTGACCGCGACCTCGCCCGGGTCGCCCTCGTACTCCTCGTCGGTGGTGCCGAGCAGGAGCATGTCCTCCCAGGGGAGGGCGAAGGTGATCCGGTACTTGTCGATCGGGGTGGCCAGCGCGGCCTTCCACGGGGAGGTGCGCTTGAGGACCAGGTGGGCGCCCTTGGAGAGGCGGATGGAGGGGGCCGCGTTCGGGTCCTCCATCCTGCGCAGGTGGTCGACCCACGGGCCGGTGGCGTTGAGCACCAGGCGGGCGTCGACGCCGAACTCGTCGCCGGACATCCGGTCGCGGAGCTCGGCGCCGGTGACCCGGCCCCGGGTGAAGCGCAGGCCCGTGACCTCGGCGTGGTTGAGGACGACCGCGCCGGCGTCGACCGCGGCGCGGACCGTCATCAGGGCCATGCGGGAGTCGTTCATCTGGTCGTCGCCGTAGACCGCGACGGCCTTCAGGTTGTCGGTGCGCAGCTCCGGCACGTCCTGGGCGGCCTTGGCGGGGCTCAGCAGGTGCCCGACGCCGTCGCCGAAGGCGGACAGGGCGCTGTAGGCGAACACGCCGGCGCCGAGCTTGGCCGCGCCGTGCGGGCCGCCCTTGTAGACGGGCAGGTAGAAGGTGAGCGGGTTCGACAGGTGGGGGGCCACCTGGCGGGAGACCGCGCGCCGCTCGAAGTGGTTCTCCGCGACCAGCTTGACCGCGCCGGTCTGCAGGTAGCGCAGGCCGCCGTGGAGGAGCTTGGAGGAGGCGGAGGAGGTGGCGCCGGCGAAGTCGCCGGCGTCCACCAGGGCCACCCGCAGTCCGGACTGCGCGGCGTGCCAGGCGGTGGAGATGCCCAGGATGCCGCCGCCGATCACCAGGAGGTCGTACGTCGCCTTGGACAGCTGCTCCCGGGTCTCGGCGCGGGTCGGAAGGGAACCGGCAGCCGGGTGCATCCCCAGGGAGGGGAGGCTCTGCAGGGTGGTCATCGCAACTTACTCCTCGTCAGTTCTCTTCTTCTTCGAGCCAGCCCATGGAGCGCTCTACGGCCTTGAGCCAGTTCTTGTACTCGCTGTCGCGCTTGTCGGCGTCCATGCGAGGGGTCCACTCGGCGGCCCGGCGCCAGTTGGCACGCAGGGCGTCGGTGTCGGGCCAGAAGCCGACGGCCAGGCCGGCGGCGTAGGCGGCGCCGAGGCAGGTGGTCTCGGCGACCATCGGGCGCACCACGGGGGCGTCCAGGAAGTCGGAGAGGGTCTGCATCAGCAGGTTGTTGGAGGTCATGCCGCCGTCGACCTTGAGGGCGGTCAGCTCGACGCCGGAGTCCTTGGTCATGGCGTCGGTGATCTCGCGGGTCTGCCAGGCGGTGGCCTCGAGCACGGCGCGGGCGATGTGCGCCTTGGTGACGTACCGGGTGAGGCCGGCGATGACACCGCGGGCGTCGGAGCGCCAGTACGGGGCGAAGAGGCCGGAGAAGGCGGGGACGAAGTAGGCGCCGCCGTTGTCCTCGACGGAGGAGGCCAGCGTCTCGATCTCGGCGGCGGACTTGATGAGGCCCATCTGGTCGCGCATCCACTGGACGAGCGAGCCGGTGACGGCGATCGAGCCCTCCAGGGCGTAGACCGGCTTCTGGTCGCCGATCTGGTAGCCGACGGTGGTCAGCAGGCCGCTGTAGGAGTTGATGATCTTGTCGCCGGTGTTCATCAGCATGAACGTTCCGGTGCCGTACGTGGACTTGGCCTCGCCCTCGGCGAAGCAGGTCTGGCCGAAGAGGGCGGCCTGCTGGTCGCCGAGCGCGGAGGCGACCGGGACACCGTCGAGGACGCCGCCCTTGACCGCGCCGTACACCTCGGCGGAGGAGCGGATCTCCGGCAGGACCGCGGCCGGGATCTCCATGGACTGCAGGATCTTGTCGTCCCAGCCCATGGTGTGGAGGTTCATCAGGAGGGTGCGCGAGGCGTTGGTGACGTCGGTGACGTGGTGGCCGCCGTCGACACCGCCGGTCAGGTTCCAGATGACCCAGGAGTCCATGGTGCCGAAGAGGATCTCGCCGCGCTCGGCGCGCTCGCGGAGGCCCTCGACGTTGTCGAGGAGCCAGCGGACCTTCGGGCCGGAGAAGTACGAGGCGAGCGGCAGGCCGGTCTCGCGGCGGAAGCGGTCCTGGCCGACGTTGCGGCCGAGCTCCTTGCACAGGGCGTCGGTGCGGGTGTCCTGCCAGACGAGGGCGTTGTGGACGGGCTCACCGGTGTTCTTGTCCCAGAGCAGCGTGGTCTCGCGCTGGTTGGTGATGCCGATCGCCTTGACGTCGGCCGCGGTGATCCCGGCCTTGGCGATGGCGCCGGCGACGACCTCCTGGACGTTGGTCCAGATCTCGGTGGCGTCGTGCTCGACCCAGCCCGGCTTCGGGAAGATCTGCTCGTGCTCCTTCTGGTCGACGGAGACGATCCGGCCGTCCTTGTCGAAGACGATGCAGCGGGAGGAGGTGGTGCCCTGGTCGATGGCGGCGATGAACGGCCCTGCGCCGTGGGAGGCGGCGGCGGCGGTGTGGGCGTCGGTCACGGTGGACTCCAAGGAAGGTCTGGAAGAAGGACGGCTCAGGCGAACGCGATGTTGTAGATACCCGCGGCGATGGCGCCGCCGACCAGCGGGCCGACGACCGGGATCCAGGCGTAGCTCCAGTCGGAGCCGCCCTTGTTCGGCAGCGGGAGCAGGGCGTGCACGATGCGCGGGCCGAGGTCGCGGGCCGGGTTGATGGCGTAGCCGGTCGGGCCGCCGAGCGAGAGGCCGATCGAGACGACGACGAACGCGGTGATCAGGGCGCCGATGACGCCGAGGCCCTTGCCGCTGTCGTTGAGGCCCTGGGTGAGCACGGCGAGCACGAGCACGACGGTGCCGATGACCTCGGTGGCCAGGTTCTGCCAGGCGTTACGGATCTCCGGGCCGGTGGAGAAGATGCCCAGCACCGGGCCGGCGTTCGGCGCGGCCTTCTGGTCGACCATGCCCTCCTCGTGCGGAGTCGAGATGATCGACTCGTCGGTGAGGTGGGCCCGGAACTGGCCGTAGTAGGCGATCCAGACGAGCGCCGCGCCGATCATGGCGCCGAGCATCTGACCGGCGATGTACACCGGCACGTTGCTCCAGTCGCCGTCCTTGATCGCTATGCCGATCGTCACGGCGGGGTTCAGATGGGCGCCGGAGAGGGAAGCGGTCATGTAGACCGCCGTCATGACGGCGAAGCCCCACCCGAAGGTGATCGCAAGCCAGCCCGCGTTGCGGGCCTTGGAGCTCTTCAGCGTGACGGCGGCGCAGACGCCACCGCCGAGCAGGATGAGTACGGCGGTACCGATGGTCTCGCCGAGGAAGATGTCGGAGCTGGACACCCGCGACTCCTTTGTCCTTCGTCCAGGGGAAGGCGAACCACGGGTCACTCCGATGGTCCGCGCCCTCGAGTGAGGGCGTTTTCGGCCCTAGGCACTGCCACACCTTAGCGCGTATTGCCGGTAGCTGTTCGACAATGCCGACCGATGAACGGAAGTTTTGCGCCAGGGTTAACAGCGCGTCAAGGGTCCCGGACGCGAAAAACCCGCCGATAACGCGATCGTTACCGACGGGTTCAGGAGGGTGCGTACGGGCTCGGCCGCGGCCTCAGAAGCGGCCCGCCCCCAGGTCCCGGGAGACCGCCCGGGCGCAGTCCCGTACGGCCGCCACGAGCTCCGAGCGCAGCTCGCCCTCCGAGCAGACCCGCTCCACGGCGCCCGTGATGGCCACCGCGCCCACCGGCATCCGGCGCCGGTCGTGGATGGGCGCCGCCACCGAGGCGACGCCCTCCCAGGTCTCCTCCACGTCCGCGGCCCAGCCGCGCGCCCGGGTCATGTCGAGCAGGGCCTCGAAGTCCGCCAGATCCGTGACCGTGCGGGGCGTGAAGGGCTCCCGCTCGACCTCCACCACCTCGCTGTGCGCCACCGGGTCGTACGCCGAGAGGACCTTGCCCAGGGCCGTGGAGTGCAGGGGCTGCATGGCCCCCACCTCCAGGACCTGCCGGCTGTCGTCGGGCCGGAAGACGTGGTGGACGATGAGGACGCCTTGCTGGTGCAGCACGCCCAGATGGACGCTCTCGCCGCTGGAGCGGGCCAGGTCGTCCGTCCAGACCAGGGCTCGCGCGCGCAGCTCGTGCACGTCCAGATAGCTGTTGCCGAGCCGCAGCAGCTCCGCGCCCAGCTGGTAGCGGCCCGAGGGGCCGTCCTGCTCCACGAAGCCCTCGGCCTGGAGGGTGCGCAGGATGCCGTGCGCCGTGCCCTTGGCGAGACCGAGGGAGGAGGCGATGTCGGACAGGCCGAGCCGGCGCTCGCCGCCCGCGAGCAGTCGCAGCATCGCCGCCGCCCGTTCAAGCGACTGGATGTTCTTCGCCATCGCCCGGCCTTTCTCCTCACATGCTGTTCGACAATGCTGAACACTATCGGTCGATGCCGACCTTGCGTCACACCAGACAGTGTCGGACAAGAACGGGCCGGACCGGGAGTCCCCGCACACAGGATGCAGTCCGCCAGTTGGAACCCCATGTCCACCCCGGCACCCGCGCGGTTAGTCTGGGCCAGTGCACCCTCCTCAGGGGGTGCAAAGCCGACAGCCGTCGCATCCCAGGGAGCTCAATCCATGGCCTCGTCGCCGAACCCTTCCGCCGACCTCCGCAGCCGAGCGGCAGCGCTCCGCGAAGCACTCGCCACCCGAGTCGTCGTCGCCGACGGCGCCATGGGCACCATGCTCCAGGCACAGGACCCCACCCTCGAGGACTTCCAGAACCTCGAGGGCTGCAACGAGATCCTGAACGTCACCCGGCCCGACATCGTCCGTTCGGTCCATCACGAGTACTTCTCCGCAGGCGTGGACTGCGTCGAGACCAACACCTTCGGGGCCAACTTCGCCGCCCTCGGCGAGTACGACATCCCCGAGCGCGTCCACGAGCTCTCCGAGGCCGGCGCCCGCATCGCCCGCGAGGTCGCCGACGAGTTCACCGCGAGCACCGGCCGGCAGCGCTGGGTCCTCGGCTCCATGGGCCCCGGCACCAAGCTGCCGACCCTCGGCCACGCCCCCTACACCGCCCTGCGCGACGCCTACCAGCAGAACGCCGAGGGCCTGCTCGCGGGCGGCTCGGACGCCCTGCTCGTCGAGACCACCCAGGACCTGCTGCAGACCAAGGCCTCGATCATCGGCGCCCGCCGCGCCCTCGACGCCCTCGGCGTCGACGTGCCGCTGATCTGTTCCGTCACCGTCGAGACCACCGGCACGATGCTGCTCGGCTCGGAGATCGGTGCCGCCCTGACGGCCCTGGAGCCGCTGGGCATCGACATGATCGGGCTCAACTGCGCCACCGGTCCGGCCGAGATGAGCGAGCACCTGCGTTACCTCGCCCGCCACTCGCGCATCCCGCTGTCCTGCATGCCGAACGCCGGCCTGCCGGTCCTGACCTCCGACGGCGCCCACTACCCGCTCTCCCCGGCCGAGCTCGCCGACGCCCAGGAGACCTTCGTCCGCGAGTACGGCCTCTCCCTCATCGGCGGCTGCTGCGGTACGACCCCCGAGCACCTGCGCCAGGTGGTCGAGCGCGTCCGCGACCTCACCCCGCAGCCCCGCGAACCGCGCCCCGAGCCGGGCGCCGCCTCGCTCTACCAGACCGTCCCCTTCCGTCAGGACACGTCGTACCTGGCCATCGGTGAGCGGACGAACGCGAACGGGTCGAAGAAGTTCCGTGAGGCCATGCTGGAGGGCCGGTGGGA
>NZ_JBFAXU010000019.1:0-186520 GCF_040680975.1 Streptomyces sp. NPDC051921 | reverse complement strand
GCCGGGCCGGTCGACGAACCCCGACGACGACGGTCCGGCGACGCCTCGACGCTTCGCGAACGGTTGACGGAACAGACGGAGGCCGCAGAGATGACCCCTTCGAGCAGGCTGCGCAGCAGCGCGGTGCGGCGCTCCGGAGAGCTGCCGTCGGCGAGGAGCGCGGCCAGCAGGGCGATGCGGGCCTGGCCGGGCCGCAAGGTGCCGGCGAGGACGGCACCGGCGGCGGCCAGGTCGACGGCGCCGCCGCCCGTGTAGACCTCGGCGACGGGCCCGGAGGCGACGCGGGTGGACAGCACGACGTGGACGCCCTGGTCGACGGCGCGTGCGACGGCCTCGGCCATCTCGGGGGTCGCGTTGCCGGCGCCGGTGCCGACGAGCACGATGCCGCGGGCGCCGGCGGCGACGGCCGCCTCGAAGAGGACCGGGTCGCCGTCGGAGTGGTGCATGACGATGTCGACGCGCGGCGCCGCCCGGCCCTCGGCGGGCAGCGGGAGCGGCGCGGGGCGCTCGGGCTCGCGCTCGACGTCGACCTGGCCGAAGCCGAGGCGGCCGAGCCGTTCGCCGGACGGGTCGGCGAAGGGGTCGGCGGCGAGCGTCTTGGTCTTGACGGTGCCGCGGGCGGCGTGGACGAGGCCGTCGAAGACGACGAGGACGCCGAGGCCGTGGACGGTGGCCGCGACCTGGAGGGCGTCGTAGAGGTTGCCGGGGCCGTCGCCGTCGCCCGTGCCGAAGGGGCGCTGGGCTCCGGTGAAGACCACCGGGCGCGGGTCGGCGTGGTGCAGGTCGAGGAAGAAGGCCGACTCCTCGAGGGTGTCGGTGCCGTGGGTGACGACGATGCCGTCGACGCCGGGGTCGGCGAGGGTCTCGTGGACGGTGCGCAGCAGGGCGAGCTGGCGGTCGGTGGTCATCCGCGAGCTGTTCACGTTGAAGAGGTCGACGACCTCGACGTGCACGTTGTCGGGTACCGCGGCGGTCGCGACGACGTCGTCGCCCGACGCGTCGGCGGCGTACCCGCTGCCGGTCCAGCGGCTGGCTATGGTGCCGCCGGTGCTGATGACCACGATGCGGCGCGGCCGGGCGTCGCGCGTCCACTTCATGATGGCGCTGTCCTTCCTCGGGGTGCGCGGCAACGATAGGCCAACCGATGCGCAATGCGATTGCGAAATCAACCCGGACTCATGAACTCCGTGGTGGATAATTGCGCCATGGACCGAATCGATCTTCAGATCTTGCGCGAGCTTCAGCAGGACGGCCGACTGAGCAACCAGGAGCTCGCCCAGCGGATCGGCCTCAGCCCCTCCCCCTGCATGCGCCGGGTGCGTCAACTGGAACAGGACGGTGTGATCCAGGGCTATCGCGCGGTGATCGATCCCGACGCGGTCGGGCGCGGCTTCGAGGTCCTGGTGTCGGTGGAGGTGAAGCGGGACCGGGAGACGGTGGAGGCGTTCGAGGAGGCGCTCCAGGACATCCCGGACGTGATCGAGGCGTACCGCCTCTTCGGCAGCCCGGGCTGCCTGCTGCGGATCGCGGTCGCTGACCTCTCGGCGTACGAGCGCCTGTGGATCGAGCGCCTGACGACCCTGACCGGGGTCACCGAGGTGAACTCGCAGATCATCATGAAGCGGGTCAAGGAGCCGCGGGGCCTGCCGGTGGACCGCTGAGCCGGCCGTCGGCCGGGGGCGCCCGCGGGGGGCCCGGCAGGGGAGGGCCGCCGGCCTACGGATACGTCCGCACGTCGTCCTGGTACGTGCGGGCCCGCTCCTGCACGAGGGCGGGCAGTTCCCCCGTCACCAGGTCGGCGAGGGTCGTGCCCTCCAGGACCTGACGGAGGCTCGTCCGCACGGCCCGCCACACGTCGGGCAGCGGGGCCGCCGCGCCCTGGTACTCCAGACCCGTCAGTTTCAGCTCGCGCACGCTGACGAGCGGCCCGTCCATCGCCCGGATGACGTCGGCCAGTGTGATCTCCTCGGGCGGCCGGGTGAGCGAGTAGCCGCCGTCCGGGCCGCGCACGCTCGTCACGAGACGGGCCTGGCGCAGTTCGCTGAGCACCACGAAGAGAAAGCGCACCGGGATGTCCTGGCGCCCGGCGATGTCCTCCGCCTTGAGCGGCCGGTCCGGGGCGCCGGCCAGCTCCGCCATGGCCCGGATGGCGTAGTCCGTTCGTGCTGAGATCCTCACCGCCTCAATGTCTCACGAGCGGCGGGAGATCCGCCCCCGGCGGCGGCCCCGACCTGTGAACGGCGCTCCGGCGAGGCGCCGTTGTCCAAAACGGGCGTTGCCTGTGCAGTTTGTTCATCGACATAGTGAACATTGCCGTTGCCGTGCCCGCCCCGCCCCGTCCCGCCCCGCCCCGCCCCGGAGGTGCCTGTGCCGTCCGCCGAGTCTGCCGCGTCCGCCGAATCTGCCGTATCTGCCGAGTCCGCCGCGACCTCCGCGTCCGCCCGTCCTCGCCCGACCGTCGTCGTGGTCGGCGCGGGCGCGGCCGGTGCGCTCGTCGCCGTCCAGGTCTGCGAGGCGGCAGCGCGGCGGCACACGCCGCTCGACCTGGTCCTCATCGACCCCGCGCCGGAGGCCGGCCGGGGCGTCGCGTACGCCACCGAGGTCCCCGAGCACCGGCTCAACGTGCCGGTCGGAGGCATGAGCTGCTACCCGGACGACCCGGGCCACTTCCTGCGCTGGCTCTCCCGGCACGGCGAATCCACCGTCACCGCCTCGGACTTCGCCTCCCGCTACCGCTACGGCGCCTATCTCGCCGACACGCTCGGCCGTGCCATCATCGCGGCGCACGGCACGGTCTCGGTACGGCGGCTCCGCACCCGGGCCACCGGCTGCACCGACGGGCCCGGAGGACGGCTCGAGCTCCGCCTCGCCGACGGCGGGACGGTGACGGCGGACAGCGTGGTCCTCGCCACCGGGCCCGCGGCCGGCCGGGCCGACTGGGCGCCTGCCGAACTCTCCGGTTCCGACCGGTTCATCGCCCGCCCCTGGGCGCCCGGCGCGCTCGACGCCGTGGCGGCGTCGGACGACGTCCTGCTCGTGGGCACCGGTCTGACCGCGATCGACCTCGCGCTCGTCCTCGACCGGCCCGGCCGCACGGTGCACGCGGTGTCCCGCACCGGGCTGCTGCCCCAGCCGCACGCGGTCGCCCCGCTGCCCGCCGTACTGCCGCCCAAGGACCTCGCCGCGCTCCCGTTCCCCCAGCTGCGCCGGGCGGTCGTCCGGTACGTCGCCGAGACGCGCCGGACGCAGGGCGACTGGCGGCCCGCGTTCGACGGGCTACGGCCCTGGATCGCCCAGCTCTGGCAGGGCCTCGACGACGACGGGCGGACGGAGTTCCTGGGCCGCGACGCCACGCTCTGGAACGTGCACCGGCACCGAATGGCACCGTCCACGGCCGAATCGGTCGCCCGGGCGTGCGCGGCCCGACGGCTGCGGATCCACAGCGGCCGGGTGGCGGCCGCCGCACCGGCGCAGGACGGCGGCCTCGTCGTGACCCTGTCCGACGGCCGCGAGCTGCGCGCGGGATGGGTGGTGGACTGTACGGGGCCGGGGCTTCGGGCCGACGCCGGCGGCGACCCTCTGTGGCGCGGGCTGCTCGCCGACGGGCTCGCCGTGCCCGGCCCCCTGGGCATCGGCGTGGCCACCGAGTCGGGCCGGCTGCGCGACCCGCTCGGCCGGGCCGACCGCCCGTTGTACACCCTGGGCGCGCCCCGCCGGGGCGAGTTGTGGGAGACGACCGCGATCCCCGAGATCCGTGTCCAGGCGAAGGAGATCGCGGAGGCCGTCCTCGCTCCGCTCCCCCGCACCGTGCGGGCGGCGCGCCGGCGGCCCGTCGACCAGTTCGGGCTGCCGCTGTCGACCCATGGCGCGGCCGCCGCGGCCTTCCGTACCGGACTCGGCCGGGTGGTCACCGTACGGGCGAAGGCGGCCGAGGCGTTCACCCGCGCCACCGAACTGGACCCCGGCTTCGCGCTCGGACACGCGGCGCTCGCGCTGCTCGGTCACGAGGGCGGAGCCGACGTCGACGTGGCGCGGGCGCTGGCGGACGCCCAGCGCGGTGCGCGGGAACGGGCGGACGAGCGGGAGCGCTCGTTCGTCGACGTCGTCACGCGCCGGATCCGGGAGCACGACACGCCCGGCGCCGGGGACGGCGACAAGGCGCTCGTCGACCATCTGGACCGCTTTCCCGGCGACGCGTTCGCGCTCGGCATCGCGGTGCCCACCATCGCGTTCGCCGGTGTCGGGGACCTCGACGGCACCCTGGCCCTGCGCCTGGTGGAGGGCACAGCCCCGGCCTACGGCGGCCACTGGTTCCACACCTCGCTGCTCTCCTTCGTCCGTCAGGAGCAGGGCCGGATCGACGAGGCGGGCGAGCTCGCCGAGGCGGCGCTCACCGCGGAACCGGCCTCCGGCCACGCCGTGCACGCCCTCGCCCACGTGCACTACGAGTCGGGCGCGCACCAGACGGGCCGGGACTGGCTCGACGGGTGGATCGGCGGCCAGGGCCGGGGCGCCGTGCACCGGGCGCACTTCTCCTGGCACGTGGCGCTGCACGAACTCGCGCTCGACGACTCCGCCGCGGTCCGCCGTCGCTGGTTCGCCCAGCTGGCCCCGGGCCAGGTGAACGGCGTGCGGGCGCTGGTCGACTCGGGTTCGCTGCTCTGGCGGGCCCGCATGTCCCGCAACTGGACCGGCCGCATGCCCGTCGACGGGGTGCTGGACTCGGTCGCCCGCGACCTGGTCGAGCGCCCCTCGACGGCGTTCACCGCCCTGCACAGCGCCGTCGCCCTCACCGCCGCGGGCGATCTGGCCGCCCTGCGCCGGCTGCGCACCCACGCGGCCGGAGCGGACCCCGTGCAGCGGGAGGTCGTCGTCCCGCTGTGCAGTGCCCTGGAGGCCGTACTGGAGGAGGAGTGGGCCACGGCGGCGGAGCGACTGCACGGTCTGCTGCCTTCCTTGCGCCGGGTAGGGGGCAGCGCGGCACAGCGCGAAGTCGTCGAGGAGACGCTGCTGTACGCCCTGCTGGAGGCCGGTCACCGCGATTCCGCGCGCCACCTCCTGGAGCAGCGCCTCGACCGCCGCGCCTCGCCGCTGGACCGCCGCCGGCTCGCCGGACTCGGCTCCTGACCGAAGGAACCAGGGGGAATCCGGGACATTCCGGAGACCCGACGGGAAGGGCCCGCCACACCCCGTGCGGCGGGCCCTTCCCGTTTCCCGCGGAATGCCGGAAACGCTCCGTCAACCACCCCACGGAGCAGGGCATTCCGCAGCGCGAGATCGTCATGTACCGTTCAACAACACGTGTGCGCGAGGTTCGACACCCGACGTTCTACGCGCGCAGAGTGGGCGCCCGCACCGCCTTCCGCCCTTCCCCCCATCCCCCCACGGAGGTCTGACGGATGCTCGGACTCAGAAGGTCCCCTCGCCGTTTCGCCACCCTGGCCGCCTGCGGCACCCTCCTCGCCGCCGCGGCCTCCACCGCCCTCGGCTCACCCGCGGCCGCCACGCCCGATGCGACCACCGCTCCCGAGGCCGCCGCCGCCACTCCGCTGCGCGTGCTCTTCGACAACTCCAAGGCGGAGACCGCCGGCAACGCCGACTGGATCATCGGCACCGGCCAGCCCGACCCGCTCACCCAGGACCCCACACCCTCCGTCGAGACCGACTGGACGGGAGCCGTCTCCGCCTGGGGCGTGGCTCTGCAGAAGACCGGCCGCTACGCGCTCAAGACCCTTCCGTCCGGCGGCACCATCACGTACGGCACCGCCGCCGCGACCGACCTGCAGAACTTCGACACCTTCGTGCTGCCCGAGCCCAACGTGCGCCTCGGCGCGAGCGAGAAGACCGCGGTCCTGAGGTTCGTCCAGAACGGCGGCGGGCTGTTCCTCGTCTCCGACCACACCGGCGCCGACCGCAACAACGACGGCTGGGACGCGGTCGAGGTGATCAACGACCTGATGGCCGACAACGGCGTCGACAACACCGACCCGTTCGGCTTCACCGTCGACACCGGCACCGTCCAGACCGACAATCCGCGCGCGATCACCGACACCGCCGACCCCGTCCTCAACGGCGCCTTCGGCAAGGTGACCGGCAGCATCATCCGCAGCGGCACCACCGTCACCCTCAAGCCGGCCGACAACCCGGCGGTCA
Organism: Streptomyces sp. NPDC051921; assembly: GCF_040680975.1. Taxonomy (NCBI): domain Bacteria; kingdom Bacillati; phylum Actinomycetota; class Actinomycetes; order Kitasatosporales; family Streptomycetaceae; genus Streptomyces; species Streptomyces sp. NPDC051921. Next base: position 180,367 of record NZ_JBFAXU010000019.1, on the reverse strand, counting down.
AGGGCCTGGTCTACCGAACGGGCTCCTCCGGCACGACCGGCGCGTTCTTCGCGACCAGCACCTTCGGCAGCGGCCGGGTCGCCGTCTGGGGCGACAGCTCCCCCGTCGACGACGGCACCGGCCAGTCCGGCAACACGCTGTACGACGGCTGGAACGATCCCGCGGGCACGAACGCGGCGCTCGCCCTCAACGCCACCGACTGGCTCTCGAAGGCGACCACCGGCGGGGGCGGGGGCGGTGGTGGCGGCACCTGTACCGCCGGCCAGCTGCTCGCCAACCCCGGCTTCGAGTCCGGTGACGTCTCCTGGACCGCCTCGCCCGGCGTCATCACCAACGACACCGCCCGCCCCGCCCGTACCGGCTCGTACAAGGCCTGGCTCAGCGGCTACGGCTCCGCCCACACCGACACGCTCGCCCAGACGGTGACGATCCCGGCGGGCTGCACCACCGCCGCCCTCGGCTTCGCCACGCGCATCGACACCGCCGAGACCACCACGACCACCGCGTACGACACGCTCAAGGTCCAGGTCCTGAACAGCGGCGGCACCGTGCTGTCCACCCTCGCCACCTACTCGAACCTCAGCGCGTCGAGCGGCTACGTGCAGCGCTCGTTCGACCTGGCCGCCTACGCGGGCCAGACCGTGACGCTGAAGTTCACCGGCACGGAGGGCTCCACCCTGCAGACCTCCTTCGTGATCGACGACACCTCGCTCACCGTCGGCTGACACCCTCTCCCCCACCCCAGAAGGGACACCACACCCATGTCCGTTGCGCACAGACGCGGTTGGAAGACCTGGGCCGCGATATCCGCCGCCCTCACCGGCCTCGTCCTTCCCGCCGTGACCGCGACCCCCGCCGGCGCCACGACCACCGCGTACGACAGCACGTACTACAAGAACGCGGTCGGCAAGACCGGCACGAGCCTCAAGTCCTCGCTGCACACCATCATCAGCAGCCAGAGCAAGATCTCGTACGACGCGGTCTGGAACGCGCTCAAGGTCACCGACCAGGACCCGAACAACGCCGGCAACGTGCTCCTGCTCTACAGCGGCGTCTCCCGCAGCAAGAGCCTGAACGGCGGCGACGTCGGCGACTGGAACCGCGAGCACGTGTGGGCGCAGTCGCACGGCAACTTCGGCACCTCGGCCGGCCCCGGCACCGACCTGCACCACCTGCGCGCCTGCGACGTCCAGGTCAACAGCACGCGCGGCAACAAGGACTTCGACAACGGCGGCAGCGCGGTCAGCGGCGCGCCGGGCAGCTACACGGACGCCAACTCCTTCGAGCCGCGCGACGCCGACAAGGGCGACGTGGCCCGGATGATCCTGTACATGGCCGTCCGCTACGAGGGCGACGACGCCTGGCCCGACCTGGAGGCCAACGACTCCATCAACGGCAGCGTGCCCCTCCACGGCCGCCTCTCGGTCCTGAAGCAGTGGAACGAGCAGGACCCGCCGAGCGCCTTCGAGGAGCGCCGCAACGACGTCATCTACAACTCCTACCAGGGCAACCGCAATCCGTTCATCGACCACCCGGAGTGGGTCGAGGCAATCTGGTGACCCGAGCGTGAGACGTCCGGGCTCCCCGCGTCCGCGGGGAGCCCGGACGCACAGGTCCGACGGGGGTCCGCGTGGACGACTCAGCACGGTGCCGCGAGGCGGCACGGGGGCGGCGCGGAATGCTCCGCTGCCGGATCGCCACGGCCGGGATCACGGTGCAGGACATCCTGTGCTGCGAGGACAGCACGGGGTTCATCGGCCCCGGGCGGGCCGACGCCCACACCGTGGTCCTCGCCCGCTCCGGCGGCTATCTGCGCCGTATCGCCGGAGAGGAGTTCTTCGTCGACCCGACGGGCGGCTACCTCACCCGGCCGGGCGACGAGCACCAGGTCGCCCACCCCGCCGGCCCCGGCGACCGCTCCTCCGAGATCCGCATCACCCCGGCACTCTTCGCCGACCGCTTCGACGGCCCGTCGGCCTCCCGCCGCTTCACGGTCACCGGCACCGTCGACCTGCACCACCGGACCCTGCTGGCCGCCGCCCGCGGAGCCGCCGACACCTTCGAACTGACCGACCGGCTGCACCGTCTCGTCGACGAGGTGGCCGCGTCCGCCGGCCACTGGCACGGCGACACCGCCGTCCGCCCCGCCACCGCCCGCGCCCACGCCCGCCTGGTCCGCGACACCTGCGCCCTCCTGGCCACCGGCGCCCCGGCGCTCCGCCTCTCGCTGGAAGACCTGGCCCGCTCCGTCGGCGCCTCCCCCCACCACCTCAGCCGCGTCTTCCGCGCCGTCACCGGGACCAGCCTCACGCACTACCGCAACGACCTGCGGATCCGCGGCGTCCTCCACGCCCTGGAGGAGGGCGAACACGCCCTCCGCGCCCTCGCCCACGCCTACGGCTTCGCCGACCAGTCCCACCTGACCCGCCTGTGCCGCGGCCACACGGGGCACGCGCCGAGCGCCGTGCGGCGGCTTCTCACGGAACGCGCATGAATGTCCAACGCCCCGCCACCCGCCGCCCCGCATCATGGCGGCGGCCGGACAACCGGCCGGTGCCGGACCGTGGCGTCCGCGACGGCGCGGACGGCACGGACGGCACGCCGTCTTCCGAGCGGGGGAACCTGATGACCTTCCTGACCAGAGCCGGTACGGCCCTGCTGGCCGTGCTGACCGCCGCCGCGTGCGCGGCGTCGGCGCCCGGAGCGGCCGGTGCGCCGATCACGACGACGACCCGGCCCGGTGGGACGCCGGTGCTGACGGGGCAGCGGCCCTGTGCCGGGCAGCCGGACGTGACCTGTGCCGATCTGAGCGTGCCGCTGGACCGAGCGGGCGCCGTGCCGGGAACGCTGAAGTTGCAGGTTGCAGTGTACGGGGCGGCCGATGCGCCCAAAGGCACGCTGCTGTTCCTCACCGGTGGGCCGGGGCAGCCGGGTGTGCCGTTCGTGCAGCGGATGCGTACACGGCTGCCCCGGGCCCTCGCGCAGTACCGGCTGGTGATGCTCGATCAGCGGGGCACGGGTGAGGGTGCTGTCGACTGCCCCGGCCTGCAGAAGGAGGTGGGCAGCAGCGACACCGTCGCGCCGACGCCCGGGGCCGTCATCGCCTGTGCCGACAGCCTGGGCGAGCGGCGGAACTTCTACACCACCGCGGACACCGTGGCCGATCTGGAGGACCTGCGGCGGGCCCTCGGCGTGACGTCGTGGACGCTGGACGGGGTCTCGTACGGGACCTTCACCGCCGGACAGTACGCGCTCGCGCACCCGGCGCGGGTGCGCAGGCTCGTCCTCGACTCCGTCGTCCCGCTCGACGGGGCCGGGGTGCTGTACGAGGAGGCGTTCGGGCACGCGGGGCGGGTGCTGCGCACCGCCTGCCGGGAGCAGGGCTGCGGGTTCGACCCGGCCCGTGACCTCGCGACCGTGGTGCGCCGGGACGGGAACGGGGTCGGGGTCTTCAACCTGCTCGTCATCGCGAGCATCATCGACCCGAAGCTCGCCGATCCCCGGTTCGGCATCCTGAGCGCGCTGCACGCCTCGGCCGGGGGCGAGCCGGCCCGGCTCGACGCGCTGGTGGCCGGCTTCTCGGCGCCCTCCGACGAACCGCCCGCGGAGTTCAGCTCCGGGCTGCACGCCGCCACGCTGTGCGCCGACTCGCGCTGGCCCTGGGGCGACTCGGCGGCGCCCGTCGAGAACCGGCAGCAGGCGCTGGACCGGGCCGTGCGCCGGATCCGACCGGCCGCGGTGTGGCCGTTCCAGCGGGAGACCGCCGGCGAGCAGGGGATCCCGCAGACCTGTCTGCCCTGGCCGGTCTCGCGTCCGAACCGGCCGGCGTCGGGCCGCACCTTGACGGTGCCGGTGCTGCTGCTCGCCGGTGACCGCGACCTGTCGACGCCCGTGCAGTGGGCGCGCGCCCTCGCCGCGGCGACCCCGCGGGCCGAGCTCGTCGTCGTCGAGGGCGCCGGGCACTCCACACAGAGCCGGAGCGACGGGGGCGCGCGGGCGGCCGAGGCCTTCCTGCTGCGTTAGGGGCCCGGCACGCCAGGGGACGTCAGCCGGGTACGGAGGCGGCGCCACCGGGCCGGGGCCGGCCGGCCCGGTGCGTCGGCGGTGACCCGCCCCGCGGGTTCTAGGCGCACGCGGCGTGGGCCCGGTGGCGTCAGGACGTGCCGGGGAGCCGGACGGTGACGAGGAGGCCACCGGCGGGGCGGGGGGCGAGGTCGAGGGTCCCCCCGTGGGCCCGGACGATGCTGTGCACGAGGGCGAGGCCGAGGCCGACGCCGGGGTGCTCGTCGGTGCGCGCGCGTTCCGTTCCGCGCTGGAAGGGTTCCGTGAGGGTCGGCACCAGGTCCGGTGGCAGCGGGCTGCCCGTGTTCTCGACCCGCACCACGCTCGCGTCGCCCTGCGCTTCGGTGTGGACCGTCACGGTGCCGCCGGCGGGGAGGTTGTGGACGACGGCGTTCTGGACGAGGTTCGTCACCATGCGCAGCAGGAGCTCCGCGGAGCCGCTGGTCCGGGTCGCCGCGCCGGTGACGTCGAGGGTGATCCCGCGCCGCTCGGCGAGGGGGAGCAGGGTCTCGGCGGCCTCCTCGGCGACGAGGGAGAGGTCGACGCTCTCGCGGGTGAAGGTCCCGCGGTCGCTGCGGCTGAGCAGCAGGAGCGCCTCGGTGAGGTCGATGGCGCGCGAGTTGACCTCCTGCAGGCGGGCGAAGACCTCGTCGCGGTCCCGCGTGGGGTCCCTGCGGGCGACGTCGAGCAGGGTCTGCGAGACGGCCAGCGGGGTGCGCAGTTCGTGGGAGGCGTTCGCGGCGAACCTCTGCTGCTCCGCGACGTGCGACTCGAGCTGTTCGAGCATGGTGTCGAACGTGTCGGCGAGTTCGCGGAACTCGTCCTGGCGGCCTTCCATGTGGATCCGGTGCGCCAGCGACCCGCTTCCTGCCAGGCGTGCCGCGGTCGTGATCCGGGTGAGCGGTGCGAGCATGCGGCCGGCCAGGATCCATCCGCCCACGAGACCGAACAGGAGCAGGAAGAGCATCGCCAGGGCCGCGGCGGGGGCGAAGGTGCGGACGAGGAGGTAGCGGTTGGGCGAGATCCCGAGCAGGCCCTGGGAATTGTCGGGGACGTAGCGGAGCAGGAACACCCACACCACGACCAGCAGCAGGGCGCCGGCGACGGCGAGGAACCCGGCGTAGCTGAGGGTGAGTTTCAGTCGGGCGCTGGGCCCTGGGCGTCTAGGCATGCGTACGGCCGGGGCGGGCGGCGTCAGGGTCGGTGTCGATGCGGTAGCCGACACCCGGCACCGTGGCGATGATCCACGGTTCGCCGAGCCGTTTGCGCAGGGCCGAGACGGTGATGCGGACGGCGTTGGTGAAGGGGTCGGCGTTCCCGTCCCAGGCCCGTTCCAGAAGCTCTTCGGTGCTGACGACGCCGCCCTCGGCGGCGACGAGGACCTCGAGCACGGCGAACTGTTTGCGGGTGAGCGCGACGTAGCGGCCGTCGCGGAAGACCTCCCGGCGGAAGGGGTCGACGCGCAGCCCCGCGATCTCGCGGACCGGGGGCCGGGCGTACGCGCGCCTGCGGTCGAGCGCCCGCAGGCGCAGGACGAGCTCCCGCAGCTCGAACGGCTTGGTGAGGTAGTCGTCCGCGCCGAGCTCGAACCCGGAGGCCTTGTCGTCGATCCGGTCGGCGGCGGTGAGCATGAGGATCGGGATGCCGCTGCCGGAGGCGACGATGCGCCGGGCGACCTCGTCGCCGGAGGGGCCGGGGATGTCGCGGTCGAGGACCGCGAGGTCGTAGGAGTTGACGGCGAGCAGTTCCAGGGCGGAGTCGCCGTCGCCGGCGATGTCGGCGGCGATCGCCTCCAGCCGGAGACCGTCCCGTACGGCTTCCGCCAGGTAGGGCTCGTCCTCCACGATCAGTACGCGCATGCCCGAAGCCTAGGCAAGCCCGCATATCGCCGGCATATGCAACGGCGTGCGCGCACCGGACAGGTGACTCAGCCGGCCGGCGCCGGCGCGGGGGCCGGCCGGTCCGACGGCGCTCGCTCCACGGTGCGCCACCAGCGGCGCGACGCCAGCCCGGCCAGCGCGGCGCCGGCGGCGTTGACCAGGACGTCGTCCATGGAGGACACCCGGTCGAGCCGCAGGGCGTACTGGGCGGTTTCGACCAGGACCGAGCAGCCCGCCCCGAGGGCCAGGATCCGCGGCACGGACGCGAGCGCCGCGAACCGCATCGGGGCGAAGAATCCCAGCGACGCGAAGACCAGCAGGTTGCCGCCGACCCCGAGCGGCCCCATCGTGGCCAGGTCCCGCAGCGGTACCAGGCTCAGCCGCCCGGGGACGCTCCCCGCCCCGGCTCCCGGCATCATGGTCATCCAGACGAACGGCACCGTCCCGTGGACCATGCCCACCTCGGCCAGCGACGTCCGCCACGCCTGCGCGCCGCCGGCGGCTCTCCGGCGGCGGGCCAGGACCCAGGCCACCGCGGTCGCCAACGGCAGGGCGGCCAACGTCATGAGCACCACGCCGTTGAAGGTGTCGAAGCAGCCGTGCCACCGTCCGGCCATGCACCTCGGAGCGGACATCATGAGCGGTCCCCGCACGACGAACGCGGCGCCTGCCACTGCGAGGGCGGCCACGCCGACGAGGACGATCCTGCGCGTACGGCGGGGCGGTGCCGACGGTGCTGCGTTGCGGTTCATGTGCCCCATGGGACACGGAGGGCCGTTGCGACGGCGTATGCGCTTTTCGATACGCCCGCGATACGCGGGTCCGCCGCGGCTCGGCGCCCCGACCGGTGCCCCCAGTCACAGAGCAGCGTCGGCGCTGTGGCCCCGCCCTGGCGGTGGTCCGCAGCCGTCTCGACGCCGTCGGACAGATCGCTCACAGCCACGAGGTGAAACCGAACGACCATCGCCGCTGCGAGCGCCCGAAACACACGCCGAAGCGGGGTGACGGGCAAGAAGGGGACCGCCAGCGACCTCAGCGCAATGCCTGTTCCGTGGACCAGACTGGTGGTATCGGATTCGGGAGGTCTCCATGCATGCCCAGCCGAGCGCCACCACGACGGCGGAGCCCCTCGTGCTCGACGCGGCTCTGCCCGAGTTCCGGTTCTCCCGCCGGGGGTGCGCCGTGATCGCCGCCGCACCGGACGTCGTGTACGGCGCAGCCCGTGATCTGGGCATGCTGTCCATGCACTCGCCGCTGTTCGACGCGGTCACACGGGCGGACGGCGCACCTGACCTACGAAGCGCGTACCGCTTGCACCGACCCGGTCGCCACCACGCGGTTCGGCCGCTGATGGACGCTTGTCTCCCCGGCCGTCGGCGTCGTGCTCCGCGGAGCGCTGCGGGCGATCGAAGCGGCAGTGGAGTCCGGAGAAAGAAGCACCTGAGGAGATAGGTCGTCATGCGTGCTGTGATCGTGTACGAGAGCCTGTTCGGCAACACGCGCGAGGTGGCCGACGCGATCGGCGAGGGCGTGAGGGAAGCGCATCCGGACGCCGAGGTCGAGTGCGTGGCCGTGGCCGACGCACTGCCGGAGCGCATCGGCCCCACCGACCTGTTGGTCGTCGGCGGACCGACCCATATGCGGGGCATGACCACCGGGATGAGCCGGAGGATGGGGCTCAAGACCGAGGAGAAGGAAGCCGAGAAGGAAGAGCGTCCCTTCACCCCCGAGGAGGATGCCGAGGGCCCTGGCGTCCGCGACTGGTTCCACGACACGCTCCCGAAGGCCCACACCGGCACCCATGCCGCCGCGGCCTTCGACACCAGGGCGGACATGCGCCTGGCGGGCGCCGCCGCCAGCGGCATCGCACGTCGGCTGCGCAGCCACGGTTATGAACTCGTCGCAGAGCCAGAGGGATTCATCATCGAGGAGATCGACGGACCACTGCGCACAGGCGAGCGGGATCGCGCGAGGGCGTGGGGCGCGGCTCTCCAGATCGCTTGACCGCCCCGTACGCCCCGGCCCGGGGCCGCCTTGTTCGACACGTGCCGCGAGGTCGTCCAGCCGGCATCGGGTCCGGGATCAGGAATCCGGCGCGTGCCGCAGACTGCGGGACGCCGCAGGCGGGTCTCACACGCCTCGCACGGGCCGACCTGGGGTCCAAGGGACCATCCGGCCCTCCTCTCCCAGACGGACTGCGGCCAGACTGGAGTGGACCGCGATGCGGAGGCCGCCGATGAGCACCACCCCTGACCCACGGCTCCGTCCGTACTGGCACGGTCGCCGTCGACGTCCGGGGATGCGGCAAGCGGCCGGCCGTCGACGGCGTCAGAGCCGGCGAAGGGACAGATGCTCGCCCACCGTCTCTTCTCCGCCCGCGTGCGGCTGCTGGATCTCTGCGCGCCGCACGGGTGCACCCTGTAGATCTCGCCCCCCTGGGAGGACGTGATGACCGCCTCGCGCTACACCGTCAGCGACGTCATGACCCACACCGCCATCGCCATCGGGCGTGACGCGCCGTACAAGGAGATCGTCGCGCTCATGGACCAGTGGAAGGTGAGCGCCTTGCCCGTTCTGGAGGGAGAGGGACGGGTGATCGGGGTCGTGTCCGAGGCCGATCTGCTGCCCAAGGAGGAGTTCCGCACGATCGAGCCTCGCCCGGACGAGTTCGCCGCGGCGTCCAAGGCCGGAGCCGTACGCGCCGGTGAACTCATGTCCAGCCCGGCCGTGACCGTCCATCCCGACGCCACGCTCGCCGAAGCGGCACGGATCATGGCGACGCGGAGGGTGAAGCGCCTGCCCGTGGTCAACGGCGTCGGCATGTTGGAGGGTGTGGTCAGCCGGAGCGATCTGCTGAAGGTGTTCCTCCGTGCGGACGCCGAGATCGAGGAGGACATCCGCCACTCCGTCCTCGGCGAGCCGGCCACCCCCGTGGGGCTGGACGTGGTGGTCGCGGACGGTGTGGCCACGATCCGTGGGTCCCTCGCCGACCGGTCGATGGTGCCGCTGGTCGCCCGCGCCGTGCGGGCGGTGGAGGGCGTCGTCGACGTCCGGATGGATCTCGGTGCCCCTTGAGACGCTCGGCAAGCTCGGCTTGGAGCGCCGCGTACAGGCCGCCGTCACCGCCGCCCGGGCCCACGAGCGCGACGCCGAGGAGGCGTAGCTCGTTCCCGCTCGGTCGCAGCGGGATCCGCCACTCGCGTACCGTGCCGCTGCCGTGTTCCGCCCGCGCGCGGACCGAGAGCGTGCCGCCCGGCCGCTCGGCCCGTTCTGGGAGGTTCCGCAGTCCGCTGCGCCTGCCGCTTTGCGGGATGCCGACAGCATCGTCGCGCAGCCGCCGCCTCATCCACCGCCCTGTCGCCTGACGGGCACGTACTCACGGTGGTTCCGGTGTCCCCGACCCCGACCCCGACCCTGACCCCGCCCCTGACCCTCCAGCCGGATTCGCCCCCCGGAAGGCGGTGCGGACGAGTCGCGCGGCAAGGAACGCCACGGGGACACCGGCCCATGCGATCCCGACGCCCGCCCAGCCGAGTGGCTCGGTCTCCAGGACCGAGCTCAGGAAGGGCACGTACAGCGCCGCCACGGCAAGCAGGGCGGAGGCGAGTACGGACAGGGGAAGGAACGGGTTCTTCCGGGTGAGCAGCCGGGCGCGGAGTCCCAGGACGGCACCGAGCTGAGCGGCGAGTAGCGCCAGGAAGAGGACGCTCTGCCAGGCGAGGTCGACTGCGCGGGCGCCGAGTCCCGCGCCGAGGGAGACCGCCGTGACGACAGCGGCCAGGACGAGCAGGCGCTGCCAGGCACCGCCGCCCAGGATGTGCTGGTCCGGCGGACGGGGCGGTCGGCGCATCGCGCCCGGGGAGGCCGGTTCCGCGCCCATGGCGACTCCGGTGAGGCCGTGCGTCAGGAGGTTGATCCACAGGATCTGCCCCGCTCGCAGGGGCAGGGGCAGTCCCAGCAGGGGGCCGAGCAGCATGATGAGGATCTCGGCGGCGCCGCCGGCCATCCCGTAGACGAGGAAGCGGCGGATGTTGTCGTAGACGCGTCGTCCCTCGTCGACGGCCGCCACGACCGTCGAGAGCTCGTCGTCGGTGAGGACCAGGTCGGCCGCCTGCCGAGCCACCTCCGTTCCGCGCGCTCCCATGGCGACGCCGATGTCGGCCTGGTGCAGTGCGGGGCCGTCGTTGACCCCGTCGCCCGTCATCGCGGTGACCGCTCCGCGGGCGCGCCACGCCTCGACGATGTCCAGCTTCTGCTGGGGATCCGTGCGGGCGAAGACCCGCACCGAGGTGAGGTCGGGAACGCGACCCGCGGCCACATCCGCTCCCGTGACGACGTGGCCTTCTGGCTCGCCGCCATCGCCCAGGAGCGCGACACGGGACGCCACCGCCCGAGCCGTCGCCGGATGGTCACCGGTGATGAGGACGGGGGTGATGCCGGCCGCGCGGCAGGACGCGAGGGTCGCGGCGGCATGCGGCTTGGGCGGGTCGCTCAACGCGACGAGTCCGAGGAGCGAGAGCCCCGACTCCGCCGCGGTGACCGGGCTCGGGAGGTCGTTCCGCCCGCCCGATGCCACTGCGAGCACGCGGTACCCCCGGGCAGCCAGGCTCGCGGCCTCCCGGCGGGCAGCCTCCAGGGTCTGCGGACGATCGAGCAGAACGGCCGGGTCGAGTACGGCCTCGGGGGCGCCCTTGAGACAGACGAGCACCCGACCGTCCTCGGTCGTGTGGACCGTGGTCATGCGTCGGCGCAGGCTGTCGAAGGGCGCTTCGTCGATCCGGGGGCGGGAGGCGGCCAGTTCCGTGGGATCCGGGCAGCCCGTCTTGGCCGCGGCCGTCAGCAGGGCTGCTTCCATGGGATCGCCCAGGGCCGTCCAGCGGCCGTCGCAGGCCCTGTCGTCCGGCGGACGCAGCGTGGCGTCGTTGCACAGGGCGGTCACGGTCAGGAGCTCCCTCAAGGGCTCGAGCTCGTCCGCTTCCGCCGGCCGCCCGTTCACGAGGACCTCGCCCACGGGTTCGTACCCCACGCCCGAGAGCTCGGCGCTCACGCGCGGTGTCCAGACGTGCTGGACGACCATGCGGCCCTCGGTCAGGGTGCCGGTCTTGTCGGTGGCGAGGACGGATACCGAGCCGAGCGTCTCGACCGCGGGAAGCCGGCGCACCAGGGCGTGCCGGGCGACCATACGCCGGGCTCCGAGAGCCAGGGCCAGGGTGACGACCGCGGGAAGGGACTCGGGAACCGCCGCGACGGCCAGGCTGATGGCGGTGACCGCCATCGTGCCGAGCGGGAGCCCCCTGACCAGGCCGAGGGCGAAGACGAGCACGCACAGGGCGAGCGTCACGGCAGCGAGAACGCGCCCGAGGGAGGCGAGGCGGCGCTGCAACGGGGTCGGCTCACGGCGCTCGTCGAGAAGAGCCGCGATGCGGCCGAGGGCGCTGGCAGCACCGGTCGCCGTGATCACGGCCACGCCTCGGCCCCGGACGACGACCGTGCCCGCGCTCAGCGTCGCGCCGGCGTCCTTGTCGACGGGCACGGACTCCCCGCTGAGCATGGACTCGTCGACCAGGACCGCGGATGCCTCGGCAAGCGCGGCGTCGGCGGCGACGATGTCGCCCTCACCGACCAGGAGGACATCCCCTGGGACGACCGCCGCCGCTGGGAGGTCACGGACGGCGCCGTCGCGCCGCACGCGCGCGTGCGGGGCGGTGAGGGCGGAGAGGGCGGCGACGGCGTTGTCGGCCCGGATCTCCTGCGCCACCCCGACGGTCGTGTTCACGAGGACGACCAGCCCGATGACGATCGCGTCGGGATGGTCGCCGATCGCGAGGGTCAGCACGACGGCCCCGAGAAGCACCATGATCAGCGGGTCGGTCAGCTGGGCCAGGACCCGCTTGTGGAGCCGTACGGGCTTGCTCGCCGTCACCTCGTTGGGACCTGTTTCGGCGAGTCGGCGGGCGGCCTCCTCCTGGGTGAGTCCCGTCGTCTCCCGCACCAGGATGGGCACCCGGTCCGCCGCCGTCCCCGCCATGGCCCGCTCACCCCGCGGGGACTGTGATCATCGGGCAGTGGGCACGGTGCAGCAACCCGTGGACGACGGAGCCGACGCCCATCCCGGTGTACCCACCCCGGCCCCGACGGCCTACGACGACGGCCAGGGCGTGTTCGGCGGCGGTCGCGAGCGTCTCGACGGCCTCGACGCCCGGCCGCCGGGACCGAGCCCAGCCGAATGCTGCACGAAGGGCTCGCATGCCGGCCTGCCGCCGTGCCAGGTGACGAGGAGTGTCGTCGACATCTGGGGTGTCGTGCTGCGGTGTTACGGCGACCACGAGGCGCAGTCGCACGCCTCGCAGGTGGGCCTCGTCCACTGACCAGGCAAGGGGCAGGTGCCAGTTCTTGACCGGGTCGATGCCGACCGCGATGTCGTGTCGGGCCGTGGTGCGTGTCATGACGTACTCCCGTGTCCTGGCCCTTGCCGAGGGATGAGCTCCACGGGGCATCGGGCGTGCTGCAGCAGGCCGAGCGTGATCCGTCCGATGGTGGGCCCGGGATAGCCGGGCGACCGCCGGCCCCCGACGACGAGCAGGTCGGTGTGGCGCGATGCCTCGACGAGAGCTCCGGGCACGCTGTGGCTTCTCTGACCTTCGGCGTGCACGGCCAGTTCCGGAAACTCCTGCCGGACCCTGTCCGCCACCGAGGTGAGCGCGCGTACGTGATCGCAGGCTGTCTCCTCGCCACCGTTGCGCAGCACAGTCCGCGGTCCGCCGGACAACCCCACACCCCAGATGTGCAGGAGTCGCAGGGGCACCTTGCACAGCAGGGCCTCACGGGCCGCCGCACGGGCGCAGACCACGTCGGCCTCGTCCCGGACCGCAGCCAGGACGAGGCTTGTCCCGGCGGGCTCGACGGCCCCCCGCACCACGACCACGGGCGTGGTCGCGGCGGCCGCGACCTCAAGGCCGACCGAACCGAGCAGCAGCGACGAGAAGCCGCCGAGGCCGCGGTGTCCGACGACGACCCTGCCGAGGCCGGGACGGGCCGTGGTTCCGCCCATCGTTCCTCCTCACACGCCATGAGGGACTCGTTCCCACTCTGGCAGCCGGTGCGGCGCCGCCGGAGGGCCGGTGGGGCCCATGACGGGACCGAAGGGCCCCCGCCCTGGCCAGTCGGAGTACGGAGGGGCGGTGACGTGCCCGTTCGGTCCTGCCCGGGGACCGTTCGGCCCTCGCGGCTCCCAGGCATGCGCTGGAGTCTGGTTACGCGGGACAGCGCACCTTCCGGACCCGCGACAGGAGGCGCCGCGATGAGGCACATGAAGATCGGCGGTCTCATGACCAGCAACGTGATCTCCGCCGTCCCCGCGACCTCGTTCAGGGAGATCGCGAAGCTGCTCGCCGAGCACGACATCAGCGGGATCCCCGTGGTGGACGAGGACGACCACGTCGTCGGGGTCGTCTCCGAGAGCGACCTCCTGGCCCACCACGAGCTGACCGCACGGGATCTGATGACCACGCCGGCCATCACTGTCCACGCCGAGGAGACAGTGGCCGACGCGGGGCGGCTGATGGTGCGTCGCGGAGTCGAGCGCCTGCCCGTGGTCGACGTGGAGGATCGGCTGGTCGGCATCGTGACGCGCCGTGACCTGCTCTGCGTCTACCTCCGCCCGGACGCGGAGATACGGCGCCGCGTCCGCGAGGACGTCCTGACGGACGCCATGGACCTGCCCGGGGACGCGGTGGACGTGCACGTCCTCGACGGCGTGGTCACCCTCGCCGGTCGTCTCCGTCGGCACAGCCAGGCCCAGACGCTCGTCGGACTCGCCGAGCGGGTGGACGGCGTCGTCGCCGTCGTGGACCGGCTGTCCTTCCACGAGGACGACACGCGTCTTCCGTCCCCCGCCAGGACTCCGCAAGACACGTCTTGGTGACCCATCGCAGACAGGACGAACCGTGTCCACCACCGCTCTGACCCGACCACTCGTGACGTCGCTGATCGAAGACGCCGTCACCGCTCCGTCGATGCACAACGCACAGCCGTGGAAGTTCGTCGCCAGGACGGACACCGGCATCATCGAGTTGCACGGTGATCCGCTGCGCGGCATGCCGCGCCAGGACCCGGACCACCGTGCCCTCCACCTCGGCTGCGGTGCCGCCCTGTTCGGGCTGCGTGTCGCGGCCGCGCACCGGGACCTGCGTCCGATGGTGCGGCTGCTGCCCACCCCCGACGATCCCTGGCATCTCGCCGACGTACGGTTCGAAGGGCCCGCCGACGCCGACAGCGACCTGGGTGTGCTCCATGCCGCTCTCGCCCGGCGGCACACCAGCCGCTTCCCCTTCACGGAGGAGCCGGTCCCCTCCGAGGTGATCGACGGGCTGTGTGCCGCGTCTCTGCTGGAGGGCTGCCACCTGGTCGTACCGGGAGCGTGGCACACCGACACCGTCATGGATCTCGTCCACGCCTCCGAGCTGTTCGAGGCAGCGGACGAGGCGGTACGCGCCGAGATCGCCGCCTGGACAGGCACCGGTGCGGCTGGGGAGGATCCCGGCACCGAGGGAATCCCGGCGTACGCCTTCGGCCCACGGCAGTACGACGTGACCTCACCCGTCAGGGACTTCGGCGCTCCCCGACACGTGCCGGGCCGCACGTCGGCGCGCTTCGAGAAGAGGCCCCAGATCGCGCTGCTCGGCACAGCCGAGGACACCCAGGAGGAATGGCTGAAGGCCGGCCAGGCCATGCAACGCGTCCTCCTGCAGGCCACCCTCGACGGCCTCGCCACCTCCCTCATGTCCCAGCCGCTGGAATGGCCCGAACTCCGTTCCGACGCGCGCGACCCCGGGTCGACGATCGGTTTCGTCCATATGGTGATCCGCCTCGGGTACGGCCCCCAGGGGCAGGCCACCCCGCGCCGCCCCGTCTCCGAAGTGCTCGCCTTCGACTGATCGGCCTCGCTTGTCGGCCGCCGGGGCGCCGACGTCGTCATGGAGGCCGCAGGCGTCCCGGACGCCACCCACTTCCCTTCGTGCGTCCCCGGGAAGCAGCGGAGGTCGAGGCAGGGGCAGGACGAGGAGCTCGTCCCGGAAGACATACCGAAGGAGGGCCGGCCATGCCCGAAGCAGCCTCGAACCCCGCTCCCACCACGCCGCGCCCGGCACTGCTCAGCTTCCTGGGCGGGGTGGGTACGGTCACCGGGAGCAAGTTCCTGGTCGAGAGCGACCACGCTCGGATCCTCCTCGACTGC
The DNA here is from genome assembly GCF_040680975.1 of Streptomyces sp. NPDC051921. NCBI lineage: Bacteria > Bacillati > Actinomycetota > Actinomycetes > Kitasatosporales > Streptomycetaceae > Streptomyces > Streptomyces sp. NPDC051921. The sequence continues at coordinate 165,190 of NZ_JBFAXU010000019.1, read as the reverse complement.
GGTCTCTTCCAGGGTTTCGCGACCCTGCGGCGCCGCAACTGGGAGCGGTTCGCCCGCGACGCCGCGGACGTCGACGCCGTGGTCGTCACCCACGCCCACCTCGACCACTGCGGCTACCTGCCCCGCCTGGTCCGGCAAGGCTTCCGGGGACCGATCCTGACCAGTGCGCACACCGCCCGGCTCGCCGGGATCGTGCTGCGCGACAGCGCCCGCCTCCAGATGGAGGCCGCCCGGCACGCCGACGAACACGGCTGGTCCAAGCACCGGCCGGCCAAGCCGCTGTACGACGACTCCGATGTCGAGAAGACGCTGGCGTACTTCGACCCGATCCCGATCGGCGAGGACGTCGAGATCATGGCCGGCAACCGGCTGAGGCTGCACCACGGCGGACACATCCTCGGGTCGGCATGGGTGCACCTCACCCTGGAGGACGGCCACACTCTGGCCGTCTCGGGCGACCTGGGGCGGCCTGGACACCCGCTGCTGCTGCCGCCCGAGCCGTTCTCGGGCGCCGACGCGCTGCTCATGGAGTCGACGTACGGCGACAGGCGCCACGACCAGGAGTCCGCCCGGTCGGAGTTCGCCTCCGTGATCGCCCGGACCCTCGCCCGTGGTGGCACCGTGGTCATCCCGGCCTTCGCGATCGACCGCACCGAGGTCGTCCTGCACGAACTGAGCCGGCTGCGCGACTCGGGCGTCCTGCCCCGGTCGGTCCCCGTGTACGTGGACAGCCCCATGGCCCTGGCCGCCCTCGACGTCTACCGGGACGCGGTACGCGAGCGCTCCCCCGAGCTGCGGCCGGAGATCCTCTCCGAGGGAGTGGCCGTGCTGAGCCCTGAGCCGTTCCTCGCCGCGCGGACCGTTCAGGAGTCCATCGAGATCAACGAGGTGGAGGGCCCGGCTGTCATCGTCTCCTCGGCCGGAATGGCGACGGGCGGCCGCGTCCTGCACCATCTCCACCGGCTGCTCCCCGATCCGCGCAACGCGGTCGTCGTGGTCGGCTTCGCCGCCGCCGGCACCCGGGCGCGGGACCTGGTGGACGGTGTCCGGACGCTGAAGATGTTCGGCGAGTACGTGCCCGTACGGGCCGAGGTCGCCGACGTCCCCCACTTCTCGGCCCACGCCGACGCCGGACAGATCATCGACTGGCTCCGCGGCGCCCCTCCCCCGCACGCCACCTACCTCGTCCACGGCGAACCGGCCGCGTCGGAGGCCCTGCGCGACCGCATCGACCACGAACTGGGCTGGACGGCCGTCGTCCCCCGCTCCGGTGAGGCCGTCCTGGTCCGCTGAGAGGGGGCCCTTCGGTCCCCTGGTCCGGCCTGCGCGGCCCTCCCCGGACCCGCCCACCGCGCGGGAGGCTGTGAAGGGAGGGCTGGAGGACACCATGACCACCACGCGGACGCTGCCGAACGAGCTCGCTCCCGAGGCACGCGGCCGGCCCCTGGAGTACTCCCACCCGGTCCGCCTCCCTGCGGAGGACCTGTCCGTCGGCGAAGCGGTGTTCGTCGGCGTCGCCGCGACCATGGCGCGTCGGCTCCTTTCCGTCCGCAGCCGTCTTCTGGACGACCTCGTGCCGCGCGTCGGCGCGGAAGACCTCGCGTACGCCCGCTGAGGAGAGAGTCATGACCACCCAGCCGTTCACCGTCGCCGACGTGATGACCAAGAAGGTCGTCGCTGTCCTGCCCGGCGCGGAGTTCAAGGAGATCGTCACCACCATGGAGCGGTGGAAGGTGACGGCCGTGCCCGTGGTCGAGGGCGAGGGCCGCGTCGTCGGTGTGGTCTCCGAGGCGGACCTCCTCCTCAAGGAGGAGTTCCACGACCACCGCCTCGGCCTCGTCGAGCAGCTGCGACGCCTCGACGCCACCACCAAGGCCGGCTCTCGCCGTGCCGGGGACCTGATGACCTCGCCCGCCGTCACCGTCGCCCCCGATGCGTCACTGCCTCAGGCCGCGCGCCTCATGGCCGCCCATCGCATCAAGCGGCTGCCGGTCGTCGACGCGAGCGGCACGATCCAGGGGATCGTGAGCCGCGCCGACCTGCTCAAGGTCTTCCTGCGCCCGGACGACGACCTCGCCGCCGAGGTGCGCCATCACGTCATCGAGCACCTGTTCCCGCTCTCCCGCCACCAGGTCGACATCCGTGTCGACGGCGGTGTCGTGACCCTGTCCGGTGAGGTCCGCGACAGCGCCCTCATCCCGCTCGCGGAACGCCTGGCGCGGGCCGTCGAAGGTGTGGTGGACGTTCGGTGCGAGCTCACCGCTCAGGATGGAGGAAGGTGACGGGCGATGAGGCACCGCAGTGTCGCGTGCAACAGCGTCGACGGCACCGACCGCTACCCGCCCTTCAGCCTGGGCCCCGAGCCCGACTACCCCGCCCGACTCGACGTCGCCTACCCGGAGCGCTCTCCCGCTCGCAGGTGCTGGTCAAGTGGTGGCTGCTCGAACCGCTGGGTCCTGCGCGTCGCCGCCTACGCGAGCCTCATGACGGACGCCTACCCGCCCTTCCGTCTCGACCAGGGTGGTCACGAGCCGGCCGCGGGTGCGGTGCGCTGACGGCGCCGCCTGGCGCGCCGCAGCTCGTCCGTGCCCCACACCAGGACCGGGAACGTCGCGATGAGGAGGACGACGTCCAGGGGAAGGGCGGCCGTGCCGAAGAGGTGCTGGAGCGGGGGCGCGTAGACGAGGGCGGCGGTGAACGCGAGCTCGAAGGCGACACCGGCCAGCAGCAGCGGGTTCGAGAACACCCCGATGTCGCGCAATGCCGCGTGGTCGGTGCGGGCCGCGAGGGCCGTACCGACCTGGCACGTGACGATGCCGGCGAACGTGGCCGTGGTGGCCGTCACATAGGCGTGGTGCAGGGGATCGTCCGTGCCGGTCGGATCGCCCGGCTGCCAGCCCGCGCGCCAGAGCACGTAGAAGTAGCCCGCCATGACGAGGGCCGCCGACACCAGGCCCAGGTAGCCCCAGCTGCGGACCAGCATGTCCTTGGAGATCACGCCTTGGTGCCGTGGCCGGGGCGGCCGCTGCATGATGCCGGGCTCGGAGCGTTCCCGGCCCAGAGCGAGGGCGGGCAGCGTCTCGGTACCGAGGTCGATGGCGAGGATCTGCAGCACGGTGAGGGGAAGGGGTACGGCGCCGGCGGAGAGCGCGAAGACGAGGAAGGGCACGATCTCCGGGGTGGCGTGGGCGAAGATGTAGACGATGAACTTGCGGACGTTGTCGTAGACGCGGCGGCCGGATTCGACCGCGGTCACGATGGTGGCGAAGTCGTCGTCGGTGAGCACCATGGTGGCGGCCTCGCGGGCGACGTCGGTGCCGGAGCGTCCCATGGCCACCCCGATGTGCGCGCGGTGCAGCGCGGGGGCGTCGTTGACTCCGTCACCTGTCATGGCGACGATCCGGCCGTGGGCTCGCAGGGTGTCGGCCACCTTGAGTTTCGTCTCGGGCGAGGAGCGGGCGAAGACGATCTCGGCGTCGCCTTCCACGAGCAGCCGGTCGAGCTCGTCGTCGCCCAGCGACTCGGACGCCGCGACCACGTGCAGGCTGGGCACTCCGATGCCCACTTCCCGGGCGACCGCCGCGGCGGTGGCTCCGCTGTCGCCCGTCACGATGTGCACGCGCACCCCGGCCTCGTGGCAGGATCGGACGGCTTCCGCCACCTCGGGGCGCGGCGGGTCGTAGAGCCCGACCAGACCGAGCAGGGTCAGCCCCGACTCGGCATCCTGACGGCGTGACGGCGGCTCCGCCCCCGGCGGCAGGTCGCGTACGGCGACGGCCAGGACCCGCATGCCGCCCTCGGCCAGCTCCTCCGCCGCCGAGCGGGCCGCGTCCGATGCGGAGCCGGGCAGGACGCGGGCCAGGACGGCTTCCGGTGCTCCCTTGGCGACGATTCGCAGGCGACCCGTCGCCTCGTCGTCCTGCACGACCGACATCAACCGCAGCCGCGGATCGAAGCGGAACAGTCTGCGCCGTCCCGCGTCGCGCCGACGGGGATCCATCGGGGCCCCGTGGTCGGCAGCCCCTGTGAGGAGGGCCGCTTCGGTCGGGTCGCCGTGCAGCTCACCCTCCTCGTCGCGGGTGACGGTGGTGCACAGGGCGCTCGCCCGCACCAGCTCCTGCGCCCAGGGGCCGGGTTCCGTTCCGTGCCCCGCGGTCCACAGTGCTCTCAGGCTCATGCGGTTGCGCGTCAGGGTGCCGGTCTTGTCCGTGCAGATGACGTTCGTCGACCCGAGCGTCTCCACGGCGCTGAGCCGTTTCACCAATGCGCCCTGGCGGGCCAGCGCGCGGACGCCGACGGCGAGGGCCAGCGTGATCGTCGGAAGCAAGCCCTCGGGGACGTTGGCGACGAGGAGCCCGATGGCGAACATGAGGGAGTCGGTCACCGGCAGTCCGACAGCGACGCCCAGGACCAGGAACAGGGCCCCCATGCCGGTGGCGACGCCGGCGATGAGCCACGCGACCCTTTTCACCTGCCGTTCCAACGGGCTCGCCTCGCGCCGGGTCCGCTGGCTGAGTGCGGCGATCCGGCCGAGCTCGGTGTGGCTGCCGGTGGCGAACACGACGGCCCGGGCCTGTCCCTCGACGCAGGTCGTCCCGCTGAAGACAAGGTTCGGCTCCTCCAGCAGCGGAGCGCCGAGGAGCCCCGCCGCGGCCATGCGCTCGGCCGGCACGGACTCCCCCGTGAGCATCGACAGGTCGACTTCCACTCCGCCCTCGGTGACGCGCGCGTCGGCAGGGACCTTGTCGCCCTCCTCCAGGACGATCACATCGCCCGGCACCAGGTCGCGAGCCTCCACGGTGAGCGGCTGACCGTCGCGTACGGCGAGGGCGTGCTCGGGCAGATAGCGCGCGAGGGTCTCCACCGCCCGCTCGGCCTGCCGTTCCTGAAGCAGCGCGAAGGCAGCGTTGACGGCGATGACCGCCAGGATCGCCCAGCCGAGCACCCCGAGGTCCGCCACGAAAGCCAGCGCGGCCGCAGCCCACAGCAGGAGGGCCAGCGGGTGGATCAACTGTCCGACGAGTTCCCGCGCGAAAGAGGAGCGGGCCTTGCGCCGCACCTCGTTCGGTCCGTGCACGGCGAGGCGGCGGGCCGCCTCGCGGGCGGACAGTCCGTCCGGACCGGTGGCGAGTTCCCGGCGCAGTCTGGGCAGGGGCTCGCTGGGGTCGAAGGGCAGCGCCGGGGCAGGGGTGGTGCTCGGATCCGCTGCGGTTCGGCCGGCAGCGCGGTCAGTCATCGTCGCCCCCGGCATCACTGCCCCGGTGCAGGCGGCCGGACCACACGGGTTCCACCTGCTCCCACTCCCGTTCCCAGGCGCGGAGCCGGTGACCTTCGCTGCGCCGCCGTACGAGGAAGACCACGCCGGCTCCCGTCACCCCGACGGCTCCCGCCGCCGCGGTACCGCCCGAGAGGGAGGTGAATGCTCGGTCCGCAACGGTGCCCGGGGGCCGGGCGGGGGACCCTGCGTCGTCCACCCAGATCGTCACGATGCGGCCCGGGGGCGTTCTCGGCGGGACATGGATCGTGCCGGAGCGGCGGACATGCTCGGGCTGTTCCCACACCGCCGGTGCGCGGGCCTGCGGCTTCGTGCCGTACCTGGCGGCGACGGGTGTTTCCTTGGCCGGCCCTGTGGTGGTGGCCCGCACCTGATGGCGATGGGCGGCGAGTTCGCGATCGGTCCTCGCCCCGGCGTTCCACAGTGTTCCGCCGGCCACGGCGCCACAGACCAGGGCGACGATCAGGACGAGGACAAAGGCGGCATGCCCGCGGGATCCTTTCGCCGGCAAGGCGGCACCGCTGCTCGAAGACTCCTGGTGAGACATGCCGCGCCTCCCGTCGGGTGTGGCCGGGCTATGGATCGGCGACACCCGATCAGAGGGTGCTGCCGCGTTCCGTTCCGATGTGGTGGGCCCATGCCCGGCTGCGTTCCGCATTGCGGAAGTCGCCGTCGGTGCTGCGCCGGGCTCAGCGCCGCATCCTGCCGGTCCAGTGCCCGGCTGAGAGGGCTCCGCCGAGGACGACGGCGTCGAAGCCGTCGTCCCGGAGCGTCTCGCCGATCTCTTCGGCGAGCCCGGCGGGCGCGCCGGCCTTGCTGCCGTAGGCGACCAGGACTCGCCCGGGGTTCACGGTGTGGCGTCCTCGGGCGGGGTGCCGCCTCGCTTCACCGGGATGGTGCGTGCGGCGCTGCTCTCCTCCTCGGGCATCGGGACGCGGATGGTGAGGATGCCGTCCGCGTACGACGCCTCGACGTCGTCGGCCGGGATCGTGGCCGGGAGGCGCACGGTCCGGCGGAACGATCCGTAGCGGAACTCCGAGTGCTCCTTGTCCTCCGTGCTCTCGCTGTGCTCCGCACTCACCGTGATCATGTTGTCGTCGACGGTGATGGTGAAGTCGTCCGGGTCCATCCCGGGCAGCTCGGCCCGCAACACGTACCCGTCGGCGCTGCTGGTCACCTCCACAGGAATGGAGTGAGCGGCCGTCGCGGGTCGCCACCCGGGCAGCCCCGGGAACTCCCGGTTGAACCAGTCGTTGAAGTCGGGGAAGAGGCTGTGCCTGCGTTCCACCTTGCCTCCGGCCATTGTTCTGCTCCTCGTTCCGGGGCCCTCGGACGGTCGTCGTGGACCCGAGTCGGTACGGACGGGCGGTGGACCGGGTTACGGGGCCGGTCCGACTCCGTAACCCCATCGTCCGCCCGCGGGGTCACGTGGCGCAGCGTCCGAGGGGGCTGTCCGACAGGGCCGAAGGGGCCGCCCCTGGACCGACCGGCCCATGGCGCCACGGCTCCGGGCTGTCAGCAACAGACCGCCTCGACGAAGTGGCCCACCCGCTCCTCCGGCAGGTGCCGGGCCAGGTCCGCCTCGCTGATCATTCCGACCAGGCGGTGGTCGTCGATCACGGGTACGCGGCGGATGCGGTGGTCCTGCATCGTGCGGAGCACCTGCTCGCTGTCGGCGTCAGCGTCCACGGTGACCGGCTTGCCCTGGGCGAGGTGCCCGGCCGTCATGTGGTGGGGGTCCTTGCCCCTGGCGAGGCACTTCACCACGATGTCCCGGTCGGTGATGATGCCCTGCAGCCGGTCGTCCGGCCCGCAGATGGGCAGCGCGCCGACATCCAGTTCGCTCATGCGCCTCGCGGCGTCCATCAAGGTTTCGTGCTCCTGCACACAGCTCGCACCGGTGTGCATGATCTCCCTTGCGGTCGTCATGGCCGCGGCCTCCTTTCAGGCCCCCCTATCTCACGATCCCCCCGATCGGCCTTTGATTCACCGTTCTTCGGTCGCCTTGAACGGGACCGGTCGGCCCATGCAGGGTCGCCGGTCCGCCCCTCGCGATGTGGGAGCGGGACGGTGATCACAGGACACATGGCGCGGTGCAGCACGCCGTGGACCGTCGACCCCAGCCACATGCCGGAATAGCCGCCGCGGCCTCTTCGGCCGACGACCAGACCCAGGGACTCCTGGGACGCCAGGGCGAGTTGCTCGACCGGGTGTCCTCGAAGGACCTCTTGCGAGATGGAGACGTCCGGATACCTCTGCGCCCACCCCGCGACCGACTCGGCCAGCAACCGACGGCGTTCGGCCAGCCCTTCGGCCACATCGTCGCGGGCGAGGACGGAAGGGGGCCATACCCAGACCGCGCGCAGCCTTGCCTCGCGCAGGCTTGCCTCCTCGACGGCGAAGGCGACCGCGGCCCGTGAGGACTCGCTTCCGTCCACGCCGACGACGAGGGTCGGCGGGTGCACGGCGCTGTGTTCGGGTTCGCGGACCACGACGACGGGGCATTCCGCCCGTGCGGCGAGCGGGACGACCACGGAGCTCTCGCTGAACACTTCGGCCACCCGGCCGAGACGGCGCGAGCCGACGACGACGAGCGCGGCGTGCGCCGCCAGGTCGCGGAGCACGGTCACCGGCACGCCGTTCACGCGTTCCGTCGCGATCCGCAGACCGCCATGGAGTTCCCGTACGAGGTCCTCCGCGTTGGCGATCGCCGACTCCGCACGGAGTCGCAGGGCGCTCTGGTGGGCGAGCGCGTCGTACCGAAGCCTGTCGTGGGCGGGCGGTACGGCGACGAGCAGGCGAAGCGGCAGTCCTCTTCGTTCGGCCTCCGCAGCGGCCCAGACGAGAGCGGGGATCGACTGCTCCCGGGGGTCGATTCCGAGCAGTATCTCGTTCACGTCTCCTCGACCCGTGTGGCGAAAGCGGGTGGGACGATCTCCACCGGACAATGCGCGTGGTGGAGCAGAACGTGGGCGACGCGCCCCAGGGAGGGGCCCGCACCCAGGACCCGGTGTTCTCTGCCCATCACGAGCAGATCGGTGTGGGCAGTCGCCTCCACCAGGATTCCGGGCGTGCTCGTGCCGGTCTCCACGTGATGGCTGACGTTGAGCCCGGGATAGAAGTCACGCACGCGGTCGGCGAGCGCCTTGATCTCGTGCACGCGCTGCCGCGCGATCTCGTCGAGGTCGTCCAGCATCGTCGCGACGCTGCCGACGTGGGTGAGCACGTTCCAGACACTCACCAGTCGCAACAGCGCCTTGCGGGCGTCCGCCTCGGCAGCCGCAGCGAGCAGCCAGCCGACATCCGAGGCACCGTGCACGGCTGCCGTCACCGAGCCCGACTCCGGACGGTCGCTGTCCCCACGGACGACGACCACCGGCACCTCGGCGCGGGCTGCCACGCCCAGACCCACGGAGCCGAGCATGAGCGAGGAGAATCCGCCGAGGCCCCGGTTGCCCACCACGATCGTTCCCCGGTGGCCGGCGGCCGCCCGGAGACCGACGACCGGCTCCTGGCGACTCAGTTCCCTCGTGACGGCAAGGTCCGGAAAGCGCTCCTGGACCGTGCTCGCGGTCTCGATCAGCAGGTCGCGGCCCGCTTCGCGTACCGCCTGGATCGTCTCGGCATGGGCGAAGAGGGCCCGGCGGTCGGTGTCGGCGGCGTGGACGAGATGCAGGGACCGCCCCCGTAGGGCCGCCTCGGCGGCGGCCCAGAGCACGGCCGTGCGCCCGGAAGGCGACCCGTCGACTCCCACGACGACGTTGCCGAGCTCCGGTCGAGCGGGTATCTCGCTGGTCATGGCTTCCTCCTCCGGGGTATGCCCGGCGCTCGGGAGCGCGTCCTGAGGCGCGACACCTCCCACGCTGACACCGTGGTGGGCCTTCCGAGGATGGGCCGTTCGGCCCCGATCGAGACCTGCCCGGCCCTGCTGCCGGGACGCACGGGACCACCAGCCTGAAGTTCGGGATGTCCTCTCCGGTTCCGGACCACGAGCGGAACGGAGCGGACACGGCTGAGGAGGCACGCCATGACGGCTCAGGTCACCGTCGGTCTGGACGGGTCGCGGGAAAGCCTCGCCGCCGTGGGTTGGGCAGCGACGGCAGCGGTGTTGCGCGAAGAGTCCCTGCGTCTGGTGCACGTGGAGGAGTGGCCGAGCACCCCTGACGTGCCCCTGCCCTACGTCCGCACCCTGGGCGAGGGGGCCGAGAGTCTCCTGCGGGACGAGGCAGACCGTGTGCGGAAGGACCATCCCGGCCTTGAGGTGCTCACGGAGCGTGCGCGGGGCCGTGCGGCCGAGGAACTGACGGCCGCGGCGAACGAGGCGGATCTGACGGTGCTCGGGTCTCGGGGGCTCGGTGGAGTCCGTGGCTTCCTCGTCGGCTCGGTCTCCCTTGCCGTCGTGGGCGCGGCGCGCGGGCCAGTCGTCCTCGTGCGCGCGGAGGGCACCCCGGTGGTTCCCGAAGGCGGGATCGTGGTGGGCGTCGACATCTACCACCCGTGCGACGCCCTGCTCGCGTTCTCGTTCAACGAAGCCGCCCGCAGGAACACGCCGCTGCGGTTCCTGCACAGCTGGACGCTTCCCGCCTCGTACGGCTACGCGGCCGTCATGGACCCGGGGATCGGCGAGGAGGTGGGCGGCCACCTCCTCGGGGGTCTGGACGATCTCGTGGAACCGTGGAGGAAGCGGTACGCGGGCGTTGACGTGGCGGTCGTTTCGCCGGTGGGCCCGCCTGCGTACCAGCTGGTCGAGGCGTCACGGACCGCGCAGCTTGTCATCGTGGGACGACGGAGCCGGAAGGTCCCTCTCGGCGCGCATCTCGGCCATGTCGCCCACGCGGTCATCCACCACAGCCCCGCGCCGGTCGCCGTCGTCCCCTTGATGTGAGTCGTCGCCTCCTCGCTCCGTCCTCTGCGGATGCCGCTGCCCGGTGGAAGGCGTGTAGCGGTCGGGAGCAGCGTCGTAGGCGGTGGCGCAGTGGGTGGAGCAGAAGTGCAGCGGGCCGGCTGGGCCGGCCCGGTGTTCGGGTGCGGTCACGGGGTCGACTTCCATGCCGCACACGGGGTCGACGGCCACTTCGCTTCCGTCCGGGCCGTCCGTTCGCCCCGTGGCGTCGGTCGCGGTCTCGACCTCCGGCTGTGACGGGGCGCCCGCTTCGGGCAGCGGTGCGGGGCGCCAGCGGCGCAGGCGGGAGGCGTTGGTGACGACGGACAAAGAAGACAGGGCCATCGCGGCCGCGGCGATGATCGGGCTGAGGCGGATGCCCCACAGGGGATAGAGGGCACCGGCTGCGATCGGGATGCCGACGGCGTTGTAGACGAGGGCGAAGAACAGGTTCTGCTTGATGTTGCGCATGGTCGCCTTCGAGAGGCGGACGGCGGTGACGACCCCGGCGAGGGAGCCGGAGATGAGGGTGATGTCAGCGGATTCGATGGCGACGTCCGTGCCGGTGCCGATGGCCAGTCCGACATCTGCCTGAGCGAGGGCGGGGGCGTCGTTGATGCCGTCGCCCACCATGGCGACGGTCCGCCCCTCCGCCTGGAGGCGTCGGATCTCGTCGGTCTTGTGCTCGGGCAGCACCTCGGCCAGGACCCGGGGGATGCCGACGGAGGCGGCGATGGCCGTGGCGGTGCGGGCGTTGTCGCCGGTGAGCATGACGACCTCGGTGTCCAGGCGTCGCAGGGCCGCGATGGCCTGGGCCGAGTCCTCCTTGACGGTGTCGGCGACGGCGAGCACCCCGGCGGGGCGGCCGTCGACCGCGGCGAGGACGGGTGTCCTCCCCTCGGCCGCGAGGTCCGCGGCGACGGCGGCGAGCGGGGTGGTGTCGACGCCGGCGTCGTGGAGGAGGCGGGTGGTGCCGACCAGGATGGTGTGGCCGTGGGCCATGGCGCGGACGCCCTTGCCGGTGACGGAGTCGAAGCCGGTCGCGGTCGGCGGCTGAAGGCCGCGGTCGCGGGCGCCGGAGACGATGGCCCGGGCGAGGGGGTGTTCGCTGTCGGTCTCGGCGGCGGCGACGAGCCGCAGGAGTTCGGCTTCGTCGACTCCTTCGGCGGGGCGGACGTCGGTGAGTACGGGACGGCCGATGGTGACCGTGCCGGTCTTGTCGAGGACGACGGTGTCGAGCTTGTGGGCGGTCTCCAGGGCTTCCGCGGAGCGGATGAGGATGCCCGCCTGCGCACCTTTGCCGGTGCCGACCATGACCGACAGCGGGGTGGCCAGGCCGAGGGCACAGGGGCAGGCGATGATCAGGACGGCGACGGCGGAGACCAGGGCGAGAGTGAGCGCCGGCGCGGGTCCGACCGTGTACCAGAGAGCGAAGGTCGCGATCGCGATGCCGATGACCGCCGGGACGAAGTAGGCGGAGATCGCGTCGGCGAGGCGCTGGATCGGAGCCTTGGACGCCTGCGCCTGCTGCACCAACCGGATGATCTGGGCGAGCATGGTGTCCGCGCCGACCTTGGCCGCGCGCACCCGCAGGGAACCGGTGGTGTTGACGGTGGCACCGATGACGCCGTCGCCCGCGTGTTTCGTGACCGGCATCGGCTCGCCCGTCACCATCGACTCGTCCACGGCGGACGAGCCCGACAGGACCTCGGCGTCGACGGGGACCTTCTCGCCGGGGCGGATGACGACCTCGTCCCCGACGACCACCTCGTCGACGGGTATCTCGGTCTCGGCGCCGTCGCGCAGGACGCGTGCGGTGCGGGCCTGCAGGCCGATCAGAGCGCGGATGGCCTCGCCCGTGCCGGCCTTGGCGCGTGCCTCCAGAAGGCGGCCCAGCAGGATCAGGGTCAGGATGACGCCGACCGCTTCGAAGTACACCTCCCGTACGTCCTCGGGGAGCAGCCCTGGGGCGAGGGTGACGATCAGACTGAATCCGTAGGCGGCGCTGGTGCCCAGGGTGATCAGGGAGTTCATGTCCGCCGACCGGTGACGCAGGGCCAGCCAGCCGGTGAGGTGCACGGGCCGGCCGGTGTAGAGCATCACCGGCGTGATCAGTGCGAGCTGGAACCAGTGGTTCAGCATCCAGCCGGGCACCCAGTCGGCGCCGAACAGCTCGTGCGCCATCACGGCGAACAGCACCGGCGCGGTGAGCACCGCGCCCACGACGACGCGGCGGGTCAGATCCCTGATCTCCGCCCGGCGCTCGGCGATGTCGGCCGCCTCCGCGTCCTCCGCCGACGGCTCCCCCACGCCCGGCGCCGCCTCTCCGCCCCGTACCGCGCTCGGTTCCGGTGCTCCGCCGTCGGCGGGCTCGACGACGAGGGTCCCGTGGATCATGTTCATGCCGCACGCGAACCCGTAGCTGCCGGGCCGGTCAGGGTTCAGCCGGACGGTCGTGCGGGTGTGGGCGGGCAGGCCGGCCCCGACCTTCAGATCAGGAAACACGACGCGGGAGGTGCATTCGCCGGCCTCCTGGCGGTCGAAGACGAGCTCGACAGGTACGCCCTGGCGGACCTTGATCAGGTTCGGGCTGTAGCCGCCCCGCACGGTCACATCGGCTCGCTGCACGCCTCCGTCCATACGGGCCGTGCCGGCCTTCCGCGGGCCGAAGAAGTACCAGGCCAGCACGGCGATGAGGCCGACGGCGAGCACGATGACGATCACGTCCACGACAGACATTCCCCATCGCCTCCTCGCGCACCTTCACCAACCAGCCTCCCCCGCGGCGTCCGCCCGGGCCACCTCTGCCGGCAGGGCCGGACGGTCCGAGCAGGGACCGTCCGGCCCCTCTCCCCATCCGTCTGCCGGAGAGACGGTCAAAGTGACGAAGGAGGCCCGCGATGAAGCGGAACCAGTGGGGCCTGTACGCCCTCGCCGCGGCCATCGCCGTCGTCGGCGCCTTTGCTCTCGGCGTCCCCGTCGCCACCCTGGCGATCCTGGGCGCCGCGCTCGCATGCCCGCTGATGATGTTCTTCATGATGCGCGGCATGCATGACCAGGCCGGTCGCGACCACGATCCCCGAAGGCATGGACGGCATGCACCACCCCGGCTGGGGCAAGACGGTTGACACCATGCGCGGCATGATGAGCAACCGGCAGGTATCGGACCTCGACCGTGCCTCCGACCGCACCTTCGGCACCATGTTCCTGGCCATGATGATCGAACACCACGAAGGCGCGATCGCCGTGGCCAGGACCGAGAAGCAGAACGGCGCCCACGGCCCCGCCATGGACCTCGCCGACCAGATCATCAAGACCCAGACCGCCGAGATCGCCCACATGCGCGAGATGCTCAACGGAAACTGACGGACCGACACCGGTAGTCATCTCAGACGGCGCGTCCGTCCCTCCGAGGCTCGGCCTACGCGGACTGCAAGGCGCGAACCCGGGTGCGGAAGACGCGCCAGCGCCCCTCGTTGCCGTGGACCAGCGTCGCCGACTCCGTCATCAGGTCAGCCGCCCGGTCCAGCAGTTCCGAGGCCGAATAGAGGTAGGAAGGGGCCGTCCGATCGCCGCCCAGGTCGGCGCGCAGCGCCGCCGGGGCGAAGTCGACGCGGGCCAGCAGGTCAAGGGCGCGTCGCAGCAGCCGCGCCATCAGGGCCTGCAGGCCCGCCGACTGCCAGTCGTCGGCGATGATTCGGTGCCGCTCCCCGAGCAGGTCGGCCAGCGCCGGATACGCAGCCAAGCCACCCGCCATCTCCCACGCCTGCTCCATCGCCCCGGCCAGCCAGGCTCCCGTCTGCTCAAGGTCGTCCGCCAGCAGCCCGACCTCACGCTTCAGTCTCTGCAGTTCGGGTGGCTCACCCTCTCCCTCCATGAAGAGAATCCCCGACTCCGCGACGAGCCCGGGGGCATTCAGGTCCTCCGTGCCGGCGAACGCGACCGGCGACGCCTGCTCGCCCGCTCCGATCACGCTCCACCGGTCGGCCAGCGCCTTCCGCGCCCGGGATCGCGCCTGCAGCTCGCCGGCCTGGCGCAACGGCGCCTGTGCGTAGTACTCCTCATGTTCACGATGGAACCGCGCGAGATTCTCGATCAACTGCAACAGCGACTCAGGTGGGCTGAGCTGCTCCTCGTCCTCGGCCATGTCGGCAGTGTGCACCAGGTGCCACGCATGGGGGCGTGCGGGCACGCCCGCCACAGCGGATTCGAGCCCGCCCGGCTCACGGATCACATACGCGCCCCTGGGTCAGCAGACCCGGACGGCGTGCCGGGCGCGCCAGGAACCCGGATGCGGCGGCCGGTCACGCGTCGCGGCGAGAGCGTCACGATGGTGTCGCGCCCGTCCCCGGCCCACGGCTCCGGGCGGCCGGCGTCCGTGATCCTCAGTACCGACGCCTCGTCCGACACCGTGCGCACCGGACCGACGAGGAGCACGCTCCAGCCCTGGCTGAACGCTTCGTCCAGGCGGTCCTCCTCGAAGGCGACGTCCGCGCCGGACGCCGAAGCGCGCGCGAGGGACGAGTCCGCGGCGGTCATGAAGACGATCTCCCCACCGACGACGCGGTAGTTCACGGGGAAGACCGCCAGGCCGTCCCGTTCCTCGACGGCGACCCGGCCGACTCCGTGGCCGTCGAGCAGCTCCCAGCACTCGGCCTCGCCGATCTCCTCCAGCCGTGCACCGTGCGCGGCGTGGCCTCCTCCGGGCGCCAGGTCCACCCGGTACCCGGTGAGATCCTGGACAGTGGTCTCCAGGGCGTTCGCGAGCCGGACCAGGAATTCAACCCCAGGGGTCGGCACCTGCTCCTCGACATAGGCGATGAAGCCCGGTGCGGAGCCGGCCCGTTCGGCCACTTCCTCCCGGGACAGGCCGAGTTGCGCGCGTCGTGCCGCGACGCGGCGGCCCAGGTCGCTCGTCACGTGCGGCGCGTGCCGGTCATCGGCCGTGTTCATCACCGGTCTCCTTCCATGGGCTCCGGACTCCGTTGGGGTACGACGGCGACCGGACACGAGGCGTGGTGCAGGGCACGGTGGGCGACCCTGCCGAGTTCCAGGCCGACGAGCCCGTCCCGGCGTCGCGCCCCGACGACCAGCAGGTCGGTGGCGGCCGAGCGCTCGGTCAGTATCTTGTGGGCGGGGCCCTCGACCGAGCTCCTGCGCAGACGCACCTGGGGATGTTCGGACGCCGCGGCCTCAAGGGCCTTGTCGAGCAGTTCGGTGGACTCCTCCGTGAAGTAGGCTCCCCCGGCGCGCTTCATCAGCAGGTGGTCGGCCGGTCCATGCGCCGGTCGTCGCCAGGCGCGGACGACGTCGAGTTCCGCCTCCCGGGCTGCCGCCTCACGGAAGGCGAACCACACGGCCGGCGAGTCCACGTCGTGGTCTCCCAGGCCGAGCAGGATGCGCACGTGGCGTGCCTCCAGGGCATGTCGGTCTCCACGGACGACGACGACCGGGCAGTGGGCCCGGGCAGCCACGACGAGGCTGACGGATCCGAGCAGAAGGTCGGCGAACTCGCCGCGTCCCCGGGATCCCACGACGAGGATCGAGCCCTCACGCCCCTCCCTGAGCAGCCCGGTGGAGGCGTCCTCGGCGAGGACGTCGGTGGTGAGGGAGAGGTCGGGTGCGCGGCGTCGCGCGCGTTCGGCCGCGGTGCCGACGATGTTCTCGGCGAGGACCTGGCCCGAGGGCCGGTGCGTGGCCCAGCTCGGGACGACTCCCTCGTACCGTTCCCACATCGAGGCATGGACGATCCGCAGGGAAAGCCCACGCCATAGCGCTTCGTCGACGGCCCAGTCCAGAGCCGTGAGACTGCCGTCGGAACCGTCTACTCCCACCACCAGGGGCGATTCCATCGTCCCCACCGCCTTCCGGGTCCAGTGGTGACCTGCTGCCACGCTCGCACCGGGCGGCAGGCACCGGGTAGGGCCGGTCGGCCCCGGACACCGTCCGCCCGGACCAAGCGCGGAGGCGGCACCGAGACACGACGAAAGGAGGGGCCCATCCGCTTCTCGCGGATCCTGATCGCGCGGTGCGCGGCTCCCAGCCGCTTCCCCGCGTCCCTGGGCGCCGGCCCCTCCTCGATTCCAGGAAAGCGCCGGTCGACGGTCCGCGCCAGGGCTGACCGGGTTCCGACGTGCCCCTTTCGGCCCTTGTCGTCCGCCGCCCGGCGGCGACACCCTCGCAGCAACAGGACTCGGGGCGCAGGAGTACCGGAGGCCCGTCATGAAGCACCCACGTACCGTCGACGACGTGATGACCCATGCGGTGGTCTCCGCCAGGCTCGACGCACCGGTGAAGGAGATCGTCCGGTCCATACGCAGCTGGGGCGTGAGCGCCGTTCCCGTCCTGTCGGCCGAGGGGCGTGTGGTCGGTGTGGTGTCCGAGGCGGACGTACTCGGCAAGGTTCCGGGAGAGGACCGGGAGGGCGCAGGACCAGCGACGGCGGGCAGCCTGATGTCGTCGCCGGCCGTCACCGTGCCGCGCGAGGCCACGATCGCGGGGGCCGCACGGCTGATGGGGCGGGGACATCTCAAGCGGCTTCCCGTGGTGGACGAGGACGGCCGCCCGGTCGGTGTCGTCAGCCGGGGCGACCTGCTCAAGGTCTACCTGCGCTCAGACGCCGAACTCGCCGAAGACGTACGCCACGAGCCCCTCACGCATCTGATCCCTGAAGGCGACGCCGCACTCACCGTACGGGTCACAGACGGCGCGGTGACGCTCACCGGAAGCCTGCCACAGTCTGTTCCTACGGATCTGGCCCTGCGGCTCACACGGGCGGTGCCCGGCGTGGTGGACGCGGCGGCGGAGTTCACGACCGCGTAGCCGCCTTCGTGTCATGCGTCGGAAAGTGCTGGACCCGCGCGTCCGGGCCCGGGAACACCAGAGTGACCCGGCCCGTGTCCGACCATCGGACGTCGAAGGGGGGAGTTCCGTCGGCGTGGTGCAGCCCGACGATCTCACCGTCACGTCCCTCGTCCCCGACCGTGGAACCACCCACGATCAACCGGTCGCCGACATGAGCCCACAGCCCGGCGCGTGGCTTCTCCTGGCCTTGCCGTGTTCCGGTCGCAGTCATGGTTCTCGCCTCCCGGCCCACGCACCCGACCTCGGCACTCCGAGACCGGCGCTCTCGCCTTCCACCGTGCATCCCGGCCTGCCGACCGCCATAGGGGCGAACAGTCCCGGAAGGGGACCATTCGGCACTGCCCGAAGAAGGGCTGCGCGCAGCAGGGTGAGACCTGACGGGGCCGCCACGTCCCGTGAAGGAGGACCGTCATGCAGCACCGCACGGTTTTCGAGGTCATGACCCACGAAGTGGTCACCGCCGCCCCACAGGCCCCGTTCATCAGGGCGTCCAGGCGGTGTTCGGCGTCGTCTACCCGCCGCAGGTCGCACTCGTCGGCCTCGGTCGGATCGTCGAACGGCCGGTCGCCGTGAACGGCCTGCCGGGAGTACGTCCCGTGCTGACGACGACGCTGTCCGCCGATCACCGAGCCGCCGACGGAGCCACCGGCGCGCGTCTCCTGACCGCCCTGGACCGACTCCTGCAACACCCGGAGGAACTGTGAACCACGACCAGGCACAGGAGTTCGTCCGGCGAGCCGTCCAGCGCGTCGTACCCGGCGCCGAGTTCGCGGGGCTCGATCGCGACGTGTCACTGCGGGACACGTTCGAGGTGGATTCGCCGGACTCCGTCGAACCCGTCGAGGCGCTCGCCGAACTCAGGGGGAGGGAACTCGCTGAAGACGCCTGTCCGGCCCTCGACACCTGGGACGGCTGCGCCGCTCGCCTGGCGGGCGAGGCACGTGCGTACACGAACGGAAGGAGAGGGTGATGCGTCACCGCAGGATCGGCGAGCTGATGACCCGCGAGGTGGTGAGCGTCCACGGTGCCGATCCCTTCAAGGAGGTCGCCCGCACGCTGTCGCGGCGCCGGGTGACCGCAGTGCCGGTGGTGGACGGCGCGGGCAGGGTGGTCGGGGTGGTGTCGGAGGGGGATCTGCTGCGCAAGACCGCCGACCGAGCCGACGCACCGGGTGATCGGCCGGCCGTGCCGGACCTGGACGCGTGGGAGCGGGCGAAGGCCGAGGGGACCAGAGCCGAGGAGCTGATGTCCGCGCCTGCCGTCTGCGCCCGCCCGGACTGGACCGTGGCGGAGGCGGCACGGCTGATGGAGGTCCAAGGAGTCAAGCGGCTCGTCGTCGTCGACGACGAGGACCGGCTGCTGGGCATCGTGAGCCGCCACGACCTGCTGGGCATCTTCCTGCGCGAGGACGACGACATCCACCGGGAGATCGTCGAGGACGTGCTCGGCGACACGCTCCGTCTCGAACCGAACGCCCTCGCCGTCGAGGTCCGCGACGGGCGGGTGGACCTCGTCGGCAAGCTGCCCTTCCGGGGCATGATTCCGGCGATCGAGCGCATGGTCGCGACCGTCGACGGCGTGGTCTCGGTCTCCTGCACCCGTCTCACGTACGACATCGACGACACCGCACGAGGAGGTGCACGATCATGACGCGGAACATCGTGGTCGGCCTGGACGGCACGGAACAGGCGAACGCCGCCGCAGAGTGGGCGGCCGAAGAGGCGCTGCTGCGCGGCACCGGCGTTCACCTGGTGTACGCGAAGGAACCGGTGCCGGAGACCGTGCTGTCACTCGTTCCACGAGGGTCTGACGACGCGTGGGCCGAGGAGATGGTGGCGCGCACCGCCGCGCGCCTGCGCGAGCGCCGTCCCGGCCTGTCGGTGACCACCCGCCTGCTGCCCGCGGGTCCCGTGCCGGGCCTCGTCGCCGCGGCCGAGGAGGGCGAGCTGCTGGTCCTCGGCTCCCGGGCCCTCGGCAGCGTCGCCGGCTATCTGCTCGGCTCGGTCGGCCTGACGGTCGCCGGTGCGGTCGAACGGCCGGTCGTGCTGGTTCGGGCCGGTAGCGGGGCGACCGTTCCGAGGGGCCCCGTTGTGGTGGGGACCGATGTGCGACAGCCCGTGGACGCCGTGCTGGGTTTCGCCTTCGAGGAGGCCGCCCGGCGTGACTCCGAGGTCCATGTCGTGTACACGGAGCAGCTCCCGCTGTTCGCCGGCCTCGGACCCGCCATGGTCCCGGACATCCGCCTCGCCGTGGCTCCGGAGATCGAGCGTTCGCTGGAAGAGCTGTTGGAGCCCTGGCGCGCGAAGTACCCCGACGTCGAGGCCGCCGCCCGCGTGACGATCGGATCCGCCGGACTCGAGCTGGTCGAGGCCGCCGGAGACGCCGCGCTCGTGGTGGTGGGCAGGCGTCTGCGCCAAGCGGCGCTGGGCGCGCACATCGGCAGCGTGGCACACGCCGTGCTGCACCACAGCCCCGTGCCGGTGGCTGTCGTGCCTCACGCCTGAGCTCGGTTCCTGTGCCGGTGCCGGTGCCGGTCAGGGCTCGGGCGCCGTCGGCCGCAGCCTGACCGCCGTGACCTTGTACTCCGGACACGAGGTCGCGGTGTCGGCGTGCTCCGAGGTGAGGGAGTTGACGCCGCTGTCAGGGAAATGGAACGCGCAGAAGACCTGCCCGGGTGCGAGCTCCGTCCCGACGCGGGCGACGAGCCGCGCCTGTCCGTGACGGCTCTCGACGGTGACCGGCGTGCCGTCCCGGACCCCGAACCGGGCGGCGTCCTCCGGGTTCAGGTCCAGGCGGTCGTTCGCGTCGAGGAGGAGGTTTCCGCCGCGCCGGGTCATGCTGCCGGAGTTGTAGTGGGCCCAGCGGCGCCCTGTGACGAGCACCAAGGGATAGTCCCGGTCCGGCTCCTCGCCGGGCGGCAGATAGGGGGCCGCCGACAGGTGGGCGCGTCCGTCGGGCGTGGCGAACTCCTCCGCGTACAGGGTGGCTTCGCCCGGTCGGTCCGATGCGCGGCAAGGCCAGGGAACCGCGCCCTCCTGGTCGAGCCGCTCGTGCGAGAGACCCGCGAAGAGAGGGGTCACCCGTCCGCACTCCGCGAGAGCAGCCGCCGGGGTGGGGCAGCCCAGGTCTGCACCGAGGGCGTCGGCCACGGCGTGCATGACCTCGAAGTCGGAGCGCGCCGTACCGGGCGGAGTCACCGCTCGCCGTACGCGCTGGAAGCGGCGGTCGAAGTTGACGAAGGTCCCGTCCTTCTCCAGCCAGGAGGCCACGGGCAGGACGACATCGGCATGCCGCGCGGTCTCGCCGAGGAAGAGCTCGTTGACGACGACGAGCGGGCAGGCGTCCAGGGCCTCGGCGACGCGGCGGCTGTCGGGGTCGGTCGCGCACACGTCCTCGCCGATGATCCACAGCGCCCGCAGCCTGCCTTCCCGGGCCGCTGCGAACATCTCGGGGATGCGCAGCCCCGGGACCGGTGGGACCGGCCGGCCCCACACCGACTCGGCCCGGGCTCGGGCATCCGGGTCGGTGACACGGCCGTAGCCGGGGAGCAGGTCGGGCAGGGCTCCCATGTCGGATGCACCTTGCACGTTGTTCTGGCCGCGCAGGGGGCTGATGCCGAACCCGCGGCCGGTGCCGCCGAGGGCGCCGCGCAGGATGGGGAGGTTCGCCAGGGTGCGTACGCCGTCGGTGCCGTGCAGGTGCTCGGTGACACCGAGTCCGTACAGGACGGCGGGACGTTCCGCGCGTCCGTACAGCCGGGCGGTCTCCCTGATGTCGTCGGCGGGTACGCCAGTGATCGCGGCGACCCGCTCGGGCGTGTAGTCGGCCAACAGCTCTGCGAGTGCGTCCAGCCCGGTGGCGCGGTCGCGGAGGAAGTCCGGGTCGGTCATGCCTTCGGCGACGAGGACGTGGGCGAGGCCGTGGAAGAGGGCGACGTTGGTGCCGGGGCGGGGGCGCACGTGCAGGTCGGCGTGGCGGGCGAGTCCGACGGTCCGGGGGTCGGCGACGATCAGGGTGGCGCCTTCGAGCGCCCGTTGGAGGAGGCGGGCGCCGATGACGGGGTGGGCCTCGACGGGATTGGCGCCGACGACCAGGAGGCAGTCGCTGGTCTCGACGTCGTCGAAGGGGTCGGTGCCGCCGGCGCGTCCGAAGGAAGCCGTCAGGCCGGCGGCGGAGGGCGCGTGGCAGAGGCGGGAGCAGTTGTCGACGTTGTTGGTGCCGATGACGGTCCGCAGGAACTTCTGGACGAGGTAGTTCTCCTCGTTGGTGGCGCGGGCGGAGGAGATCGCGGCGACCGCGTCGGGACCGCCGTCACGGACGGCAGCCCGCAGGCCGTCGGCGACTCGTCCCACCGCTTCGCCCCAACTCGCGGGCCGCAGAACCCCGTTCTCACGGACCAGGGGCTCGGTGAGACGCTCGGCGGAGCCGAGGTACCCATACGCGAAACGACCCTTGACGCAGGCGTGACCCCGGTTGACCGGCCCGTCCCGGGCCGGAAGCACGGCGGCGACACGGTCCTCGCGGACGACGACGTCCAGCGCGCAGCCGACCCCGCAGTAGCCGCAGGTGGTGCGGACGCGGTCAGCAGGCGCCTGCCGTGAGGTGATGCCCTGACCGGGTCCAGACTGGGTGATCGCCCCCGTGGGGCAGGTGTCGACACAGCCGCCACAGGACACGCAGTCCGACTCGGCCCAGGTGCCGCCGCTCCCCGGCGCCACCACCGTGTCGGCGCCGCGTCCGGTGAGGGTGAGCGCGAAGGTGCCCTGAACGTCGGAGCACATCCGGACGCAACGCCCGCACGCGATGCACAGGTCCCGGTCGAGATGGACGTACGGGTGACTCTCGTCGCCTCCGCGCGTGGGAGCACCGGTCGCCGTGCCCGGCGGGATCCCCAAGGCCCGGCACGCGTCGCCCAGTTCACTGGGCGCGTCGTCGGCGAGCGCGTGCGGCGGGAGCGCCGAGGCGATCAGGGCGACCGCGTCCCGGCGCAGGTTCCGCACACCCTCGTCGGCGGTGTCGACGGTGAGGCCCGGTGTCGCGGGTGTCACGCAGGCGGCGACGGTCCGGCCGCCTGCACGGACCAGGCAGGTCCGGCAGGAGCCGACCGGGCGGAGCCGGTCGTCGTGACACAGGGTGGGCAGGCCGGCTCCGGTGGCACGTACGGCGTCGAGCAGCGAGGCCCCGTCGGGCACCTCGACCGAGACGCCGTCGACCTCGACCCAAGTCATCGGTCCCATCCTTCCAGGGCCGGCCCGTAGGCGCGGGCCAGGCTGCGGACGGCGGCGGGAACACGCCTGCCGAAGGCACAGAGGCTCGCCTCGTCCATCAGCCGTGCCAGCTGCTCGTAGGACTCCCCCGGGCCGCCCCGGCCCTGCGCGCGTTCGAGCCCTCGCCGGGTGCCGATCCGGCAGGGCGCGCAGGCTCCGCAGCTCTCGTCGGCGGCGAACTCCCAGACATGCCGCAGGAGTGCGTACGGATCGGTGGAGGCGTCGAAGCCGACGATGCCGGCGTGCCCGAGAGCGGCACCCTGGTCCGTAAGTGCTGCCGTGGTGAGCGGGACGTCGAGGGCGGTCCCGGCGAGGAAGCCGCCGAGGGGCCCGCCGATCTGGAGGGCGACGAGCTCGCGACCGTCCTTGAGGCCGCCCCCGAACCGGGTGACGATCTCGCTCACGGGTGCGCCGAGTTCGACCTCGTAGGCTCCGGGCCGGGCGAAGCGTTCGGAGAGGCACACCAGCTTGGTGCCGGTCTCGTCCGGTACGCCGCGCCGGGCGTAGGACGCTCCGCCGTGGGCGACGATCCAGGGCACGGCCGCCAGCGTCTCCACGTTGTTGACCACGGTCGGCCTGTCCCACAGGCCGTGGTCCGTGGGATAGGGCGGCCGGGGGCGCGCGCAGCCGCGAGCACCTTCGAGGCGGGCGATGAGGGCGGTCTCCTCGCCGGCGACGTAGGAACCGGCTCCTTCGACGATCTCGACGAACGGCCGCGGGCCGGCTGCCTCGATGGAGGTCGCCAGGTCGCCCGCCTCCGTCGCGCGTTCCACCGCCCGGCGCAGCCGCGCCATGGCCTTCGGGTACTCGGAGCGCACCAGGACGATCCCGCGCCGGGCGCCGCAGGCGTAGCAGGCCAGGGCGAGTCCGGTGAGGACGCGCTCGGGGTCCTCCTCCATGAGCAGCCGGTCGGCGTACGAGCCCGGGTCGCCCTCGTCGCCGTTCGCGACGACGACCGCGCCCGGCCTCCCCGCCGCGGCGGCCCACTTGTCGGCCACAGGAAACCCGGCGCCGCCCCGCCCGCGCAGTCCCGCGGCGGCGGTCTCCTGCTGCACGTCATCGGGCCGCAGCCCGGCCACCGCCCGGCGCCACACGTCCCAGGCGTCCTGCCCTCCCACGATGCCGGCGAGCAGGACGGGCACACCAGTGGTGTCAGCCGCGGGGATACCCGGCGCGCGGGGTTGCGTCCGCCCGCGGAGTTGGTCGGCCAGGTCCGGGCCGGCGCGGGGCCGGGTACCGTCGAGGGCTGCGGGGCCCGCGTAGCAGTAGCCGAGGCAGTGCACGGTCTGCAGCGAGGTCGCACCGGCCTCGTCGACCGTGCCCGCCGTCACTCCGAGAGCCCGTTCGACCTCAGCCAGGTGCCGTCCGCCGCGCGCGGCGAAGCACGCCGTCGCGGTGCAGACCCGCACATGCCGCT
This sequence comes from Streptomyces sp. NPDC051921, assembly GCF_040680975.1. Lineage (NCBI taxonomy): Bacteria > Bacillati > Actinomycetota > Actinomycetes > Kitasatosporales > Streptomycetaceae > Streptomyces > Streptomyces sp. NPDC051921. The sequence goes on along the minus strand of NZ_JBFAXU010000019.1, from coordinate 141,485 downwards.
CGCCGCGCGGGGCGGCGAGATCGGCGAAGAAGGTGGCGGGGCCGAGCCCCGCGGCAGCAGGCAGTCCGACTGCCTCGGCGGCTCGGGGTGCCCACGCCGAGGGCGCTTCAGCACTACCCGACCTGGCACGCTCCAGCGCGGCCGGCAACAGCCCGCCGCCCCCTCCGTGCCGCGCGGTCAGCTCACGGAGCGCATCTGAGCGTCGGCCCGGCTCCCCGGACGTCCTCATGGTCCCAGAGTGACCGGCCGGTCCCCCGCCCGCATCCCGGCCGGTCATGGGGCTCACGGTTCCGCGCTCCGCAGGGCGGTCAGGCGCCGGCGGTACTCCTCCTCGTCGATCTCACCGCGCGCCAGTCGCTCACCCAGGATCTGCTCTGCCGACGTGGCGGGCCGAGACCCCCGCGGTCGTTGCGAGGCGCGATCCAGTGTGCGGAAGAGCATCACCGCGATGGTGATGAGCAGGCCCCAGAACAGCACCATGCCAGCAGACATGGCGAACCAGCCCCATCCGTTCATGCCGTCGCCGTACCAGAACATCATCGCCACTCACACTCCCGGCGGCGGACCGGCACAGGAGCGGGACGCCGTGCTGCTGGTCCGTCCGCCACTCCCACCGTGCGTCGACCCAGGACGCCCGCACAGGGCCGAGCGGCCCCCGACCGGGGGCCGGTCGGTCACGGAAGGGAACGAGTGGCCCTTGGAGCCGCAGGCCCACCGGCCGAGAGTGGGGAACAGCACGGCTCGCTCCGTCCACGCGGATCACTGCCGGGAGGCCACCATGGTCCGGAATACGGGGAGCCCGCCGGTCGCGGACGCGCCGCGGCCGTGGCAGATGCTGCTCCTGGCCACCCTCGGGTTCGCGCTCTGCTTCTGGGCGTGGGCGCTGCTCGCTCCTCTCGGCCCACGGCTGCGGGACGACCTCGGCCTCAGCTCCTTCGAGCAGTCGCTGGTGGTCGCCGTTCCCGTGGTGGTCGGCGCGCTCGGCCGGATCCCGGCGGGGGCGTTGACGGACCGCTGGGGCGCACGCCGTGTCTTCCCGCTCGTCGCGGCGCTGACGATCCTCCCCGTGCTGTACCTGGGGCACCTGGCCGACTCGTTGGGCGAGGTGCTCGCCGGCGGCTTCCTCCTCGGGCTCGGGGGAACGGCCTTCGCCGTCGGCGTGCCGTTCGTCAACGCCTGGTACCCGCCCGCACGGCGGGGCGCCGCCCTCGGCATCTTCGGCGTCGGCACCGGAGGAACGGCCCTGTCGGCCTTCACCACCGTCCAGCTCGCCGACGCCGTCGGACGGGCCTTCCCCTTCGACCTCGTGGCCGGTGGCCTCGCGGTCTACGCCGGAGTGGCCTGGTTCCTGCTCCGCGACCGTCCGGGGCGCGCGACGGCGACGGGGTCGATGGTCTCGCGCACGGCCCTGGCCGTGCGTACGCCCGCCACCTGGCAGCTGGCATTCCTGTACGCCGTGTCCTTCGGCGGGTTCGTCGCGTTCAGCGTCTACCTGCCGACGTATCTCACCAGGGCCTACGAACTCGGCCGCTCCGACGCGGGACTGCGGACCGCGGGGTTCGTCGTCCTCGCCGTGGCGATGCGACCTGTGGGCGGCTGGCTGTCGGACCGTACCCATCCCGTTCCCGTACTGACGGTGTCGTACGGGTGCGTTTCGGCGTGCGCCCTGGTCGCGGCGTTCGAGGCGGCCCTCGTCCCCGTGGGCACGGCGGCATTCTTCGGCATGGCCGCGGGCCTGGGTGCCGGGTCCGGGGCGGTCTTCGCGCTCGTCGCACGACTGGTTCCGGCCGAGCGCGTCGGCGCGGTGACGGGAGTGGTCGGTGCGGCCGGCGGGCTCGGAGGGTTCTTCCCACCCCTCGTGATGGGAGCGATCGACAGCGTCGCGCACGACTACACGTGGGGATTCGTCCTCCTCGCCGTGACCGCGGCGGGCGCGGGAACCCTGGCCGCCACCGCCGTCCGCAGACGGGCCCGAGTGACCGCGGACGCCTGATCACAGCAGCGAAGCCGCGACGATTGGGCCCTTCGGCCCCTTCTCAAGGCCTGGGTGGCCGTAGCCTCCCGTTCTTCCAGAGGTTGGGATGGAGAGCATGAACACCGACCGGGCACTCCTCGTCGCCACCGGCGTCAGCAAGATCTACCGGACGGGCTCCGTCGAGGTCACCGCCCTGCTCGACCTGGACCTCCTCGTGCGCCACGGAGAGATGGTCGGAGTCATGGGACCGTCCGGCTCCGGGAAGACCACGCTGCTCAACTGTCTGTCGGGGCTCGACGACATCGACGGCGGCCGGGTCGAGGTCGACGGCCACGACCTGTTCACGATGTCGGACGCGGCGCGCACGGAGCACCGCGCCCACACCATGGGCTTCGTCTTCCAGGCGTTCAACCTCATCCCCGTCTTCTCCGCGGTCGAGAACGTCGAACTGCCCCTGCTGCTCGTGGGCACCCGGCCGCACGAGGCACGTCGCAGGGCACTCGCCATGCTCGACCGGGTCGGCCTCGGCCACCGCGTCGAGCACCGGCCGAGCGAGATGTCCGGAGGCGAACAGCAGCGGGTGACCATCGCCCGCGCCCTGGCCGGACGCCCGGCCATCGTGTGGGCGGACGAACCCACCGGCAACCTCGACAGCGCGATGGCCGACCAGATCATGAACCTGCTGTGCGAGCTCAACCAGGAAGAGGGCCAGACGATCGTCCTGGTCACCCACGACAGCGCCATCGGCGCGCGCGTCCCCCGACTGATCCGCATGCGCGACGGGCAACTGGTCGACGACGTCCGCCAGGCCGTCACCGCCCCGGCGGCGACCCGCGACCTCCCTCAGGGCTGACCATGTACCCGAACCTCCTCGTCCCGCTGCTCATCGCCCTGGCGCTCTCCCTCGCGGCCCTGGTGCTGGTCGCCGTCCGGCAGCCGGTGTCACGGCGGCTGGCCTTCCGGCAGGTCGCCCGCCGGCGCACCGAGGCGGCGCTGGTGATCGGTGGATCGATGCTCGGAACGGCCATCGTCATCGGGGCCCTGGTCGTCGGCGACACCCTGAACTTCTCCGTACGGCAGGAGGCGTACCGCACCCTCGGGCCGGTGGACGAACGCGTCGTCGCACCCCCGGGGCCGACCGGGCGCGCCGTCGCCGAACGGCTGGCGGGCCTGGCGGGAAGTCCAGACGTCGACGGAGTCCTGAACGCCCGGGCAACCCAGGCATCGGCCGTCAGCACCGCCGATGACCGCATGGCCGCCGAACCGCGTGTCCTGGCCTGGCAGATGGACTTCGACAAGGCATCGCGCTTCGGCTCAGCGGGCGGAGACCCCGGTCTCGGCGGACCGAACCCGAAGCCCGGGCAGGTCGTGGTCAACGAGCCGCTGGCCCGGTCGCTGAGCGTGGGAGCCGGGGATGCGATCACGGTGTATCTGTTCGGGACGCCGCAGAGCTACCGGGTCGAGCGTGTGGTGCCGGAACAGGGTCTGGCCGGTGTGGGGCTGGGCGGCAGGCTGAACCGCGACGTCTTCCTGCCACCGGGGGCCCTGGACTCCGCCGCCCGGATCGCCGGTGCGGAGCCGCGCTCGGTCACCTTCGTGTCCAACCGCGGCGGCGTCGAAGGCGGCGAGGCCCTCTCCGACCGCGTGACCGCCGACATCCGGAAGGCGCTGGGCCCGCTCGCCGGCCAGACGGCGATCGAGACGCCGAAGCACACGGTCCTGCGGGACGCGAAACAGGCCGGGGACTCCCTCGGCGCCCTGTTCCTCATGATCGGCAGCTTCAGCATCATCGCAGGTGCCCTGCTCCTGGTGAACATCTTCGTGATGCTCGGCGAGGAGCGGAAGTCCCAGATGGGCATGGTGCGGGCGGTGGGGATGAAGCGCTCGCGGCTGGTCGGGTCCTTCACCCTCGAAGGGGCGACGTACGCACTGCTGTCCGCCCTGCCGGGAGCGGCCATCGGGGTCGCCGTCGGCTGGGGCGTCGCCGTGGTGGCCGCGCAGATCTTCCAGGGCTGGTCGGTCGGCGGAAGCAGCATCCGCATCGCGTTCGACGTCACCCCCACCAGCGTCCTCAACGGACTGGCCATGGGTCTGCTCATCGCCTTCGCCGCGATCCTCGCGACCAGCGTGCGCATCAGCAGGTTCAACATCATCGCGGCCATCCGCGACCTCCCGACGACGCCCGGTCAGCGGCCGCGCCGCCGTCTGCTCGCGGTCTCCACCGCCCTGGCGGTCCTGTGCGCGTTCGCGTCCGTTCCGGCCGTGGCACGCAGCCAGCCCGACGCCACGTACCTCATGCCGGCGCTCGCCCTCGCCTTCGCCACTCCGGCGCTGCTGCGCGTCCTCCCCCGTCACACGGTCACCACCCTGGTCGCGGGAACCGTTCTGACCTGGACGCTCCTGGCACCCGTCATCCGCCCGCGGATCTTCGACACCCCCTCGATGTCCGTGTACGTCATCCAGGGCGCCCTGGCCGCCTTCTCCGCGGTGGTGCTCGTCAGCGACAACCAGAAAACGCTGCTCCGCCCCGTACGGCGACTCCTCCAGCGCCCGACGGAGGGCGGTCTGGCCGCCCGCCTCGCGGTCGCGTACCCCCTGGCCAAACGTTTCAGGACCGGCGCGACGCTGGTCATGTACACCCTGATCGTGTTCGTCCTCGTGCTGCTGACGGAGATCTCGGGCATCCTCCGCGCCGGCGTCGACGGAGTCGTCGCCGACGCCACCGCCGGATACTCCCTGCGGCTCGACTACAACCCGCAGGTCGCCGGCGACCGACTCGCCGCCGAACTGCGGGCCGGTCCCTCGGCTGCCGGGATCTCCGCCGTGACACCGCTGATCAACGCCACGGGCCGGGCCACCGACCCGGGGAACCGCAGCACCCAGCCCCTCGACATAGCCGCCGTCGGAGTGCCCGACGGCGCGATCACCGGCATCACCTTCCGCGAGCGGCTGCCCGGCCTGGCGGACGACCCCGCCGTGTGGCGGGCTCTGGCCTCCGACCCCCGCTACGTCGTCCTCGACAACTTCTTCGGCAGCACCGGCGGCCCGGCCGGCGACTACTACGACCCCGGCGACACCCTCACCCTGACCGATCCCCGGACCGGCCGCAGCGAACAGAAGGTCATCGCCGGCGTGCTCAGCAACGGCTTGGTCTTCTACCCGGGTACGGGGGCCAGTTCGACCACGTACCCCGTGGTGCTCAGCGAGCAGGCGACGCGCGAGCTCTTCGGCGCCCAGGCACAGAACGCCTCCGCACTGGTGAGAACCAGTCCCGGAACCTCCTCCGACGCGTTGGCGACCCGACTCCAGGGCGAGCAGCTGTCGTCCAGCCTGGTCGCCACGCCCATCGAGTCGGACATCCGCCGGCAGTTCGACTCCAGCACCGCCTTCTTCCGCCTCATGCAGGGCTTCCTCGCCCTGGGCCTCGGCGTGGGCATCACCGGCCTCGGCGTCGTCATGGTCCGAGCCGTACGCGAACGCCGCCGGACCATCGGCATCCTGCGGGCCCTCGGCTTCCGGGCCCGGACCGTCCAACGGTCGTTCCTCTGGGAGAGCACCTTCATCGCCGTGGAGGGAATCGTCCTCGGATCCCTCCTCGGCGTCCTCACCACCTGGCTGATGTACAGCAACAGCGCCGCGTTCGAAGGCCTCGAAGGAGGCTTCCCGGTCGAATGGACCAGCATCTGCGGCCTGGCCGCCGCCACCTTCGCCGCCTCGCTCCTGGCCACGATCGGACCGGCCCGCCGCGCGGCCGCCATCCGCCCGGCCCTCGCGGTCCGGGTCACCGAATGAAGGACACCCGCTCGCACCCATGGGTGACGACCTGGCAGCAGCGCCTCCGACGGTTCGACGTCCCGTGCCGCCACGGGACGTCGCGACGGCGTCCAGCGCGTCGCGTGCCAGAGTGTTCCACCGAGCTCATTCCGGGACACATGTCATCGGTGCGGGGCCATGCGGGTGATCGTGCGGCCGACTCCGTGACCGTGGGCGCGGCGCTGGATCATTCCGCCCGACGGGGCGAGACAGTGGACGGGATTCTCGGCCGGACCAACCCGGGGTCCTGTCGAGGTCGGCACCCGGGTGTTGCGCCGCCCGACCACCCACTCGTCCGCAAGGGGACGCATCGATGACCGACACCGGCACGTCCTACCGTGATCTCCGCGCCCTCGTGATCAACTGCACCCTCAAGCGGTCGCCGGAGCGGAGCCACACCCAGGGGCTGATCGACATCAGCACCGGGATCATGGAGCGCCAGGGCGTGCAGGTCGAGGTGCTCAGGGCAGTGGACATCGACCTCGCGACCGGTGTCTGGCCGGACATGACGGAGCACGGGTGGGAGACCGACGAGTGGCCCGTCATCTACTCGAAGGTGATGGCCGCGGACATCCTCACCCTGGCTGGACCTGTCTGGCTGGGAGACAACTCCTCGGTCATGAAGCAGGTGATCGAGCGCCTGTACGCCTGCTCGTCGATCCTTAACGAGCACGGGCAGTACGCGTACTACGGACGGGTCGGCGGCTGCCTGATCACCGGCAACGAGGACGGCGCCAAGCACTGCGCGATGAACGTGATCTACAGTCTGCAGCACCTGGGCTACGTGATCCCGCCGCAGGCGGACGCCGGCTGGGTCGGCCCGGCCGGACCCGGCCCTTCGTACCTCGACGAGGGCTCGGGTGGGCCGGAGAACGACTTCACCAACCGCAACGCCACGCTCATGACCTGGAATCAGCTCCACCTGGCCCGCATGCTCAAGGACGCCGGCGGCATCCCGGCGTACGGCAACCAGCGCTCCGAGTGGGACGCCGGCTGCCGGTTCGACTTCGAGAACCCCGAGCACCGCTGAGTGCGGGCCGGAACGGTCGGAGGTCCGGTGGGAGCCAGCTCCCGATCAACCTGGTCCGTCGTGCGGCCTGGCGCACCTTCACCGGACAGGTCCTGCGTGCTCGGGATCGTCCTGGTGGCCGCATGAACCCCCGCCACCGATCTGACGGGGTGTGGCGCCAGGGCGTCAGATGAGGTCGCGGTGGCGGCCCACCTTGGTGGAGAAGAGGTAGAGCGGGGGCAGGAAGGCGGCGGCGCAGACGGTCCAGAGAGCGGCGTGGGCGCCGGCGAAGGTGGCGAGGAGGCCGGCGGTGAGCGCACCGAGCGGCAGCGCGCCCCAGGAGACGAAGCGGACCGTGGCCATCACGCGGGACAGCAGCTCCGGGGGCGACTGGGTCTGCCGGTAGGTGCGGGTGGTGATCGAGCCGATGACGGTACCGAAGGCGAAGCCCGCGTTGCCCAGGGCGAACCAGTACGCGTCCCCCGCCGACGTGGTCAGCGGGGCGAGCAGGAGCAGCGCGCCGCCGGCCAGGTCGGCCGCGATGACGCCCCGCGCGGTACCGAGGCGGGTGGTGACCCGGACCGCGACGGCTGCGCCGGCGAGGGCGCCGACCCCGTCCATGGCGAGGACGAGGCCGAGCTGTACGGAATCGAGGCCGGCCTCGCGGACCAGGTAGAGGGGGGTGAGGGCCACGAGGGCCGCGTTGAGGAAGTTGGCGGCGGTCGCCCAGATCATGCAGGGCCGCATGACCGGGTGCCCGGTGACGTAACGCCAGCCCTCGCGCATCAGCCGGAGCGCGCTCTCGCCGGTGCGGGGCGCGGGGCGGCTCTCGGGGAGGGTGCGCAGGAGCACGGCGGAGGCCAGGTAGCTGGCGGCGTCCACGACGAGCGCGCCGACCGGGCCGGTCGCGCCGATCAGGACGCCGCCGAGGGAGGGGCCGCCGGTGTCGGTGACGGCATGCGTGCCGGACATGACGCTGTTGCGGGCGGCCAGCTGCCGGGCCGGGACGACGGCGGGCAGGAAGGTCGAGTTGCCGATGTCGAACAGCACCGTCGCCGCGCCGGTGACGAGCGCCGCGAACAGCAGGTGCGGATACGTGAGGGTGCCGAGCCACCAGGCGAGCGGCAGCGATCCGAGCGCCGCGAACCGTACGAGGTCGAGCGCGACCTGGAGCCGGCGCAGCGGCACGCGCTGGGCGACGACGCCCGCCGGGAGGCTGAGCAGCAGCCAGGAGATCTGCCCGGCGGCGGCGAGCAGGGCGACCTCGAAGGCGGTGGCGTCGAGGACGGTGAGGGCGACGAGGGGCAGGGCGAGGGCGGTGACGGCGGTGCCCGCGCCGCTGACGGTCGCGGCGGCCCAGAAGCGCCAGAAGACGCCCGGCGGCGAGGTCTCCTGCTCGTCGTCGCGTCGGTCGTGCTCCGGGATCGCTCGTGTTCCGCTCATACGGCGCCCACCCCCTGGGTCTCGTTAGTCTCTTTTGGGAACTCACTCGTTCCGGGTGAGTTTCTATCGGGAACCGACCTGATGGCGCAAGATGGTCCCGAGGAGCGGCCGCCGTGCGGCGGAGGAGTGGAGACGCGGTGATGAGGTCGGTGCCCGAGCGGGACGCGGCGTGCGCGATCGCGCATGCGGCGACGGTGGTCGGCGACTGGTGGAGCCTGCTCCTGATCCGGGAGACCGCGCGCGGGCACCATCGGTTCGACGCGCTCCAGGAGGAGCTGGGCATCTCCCGGAAGGTGCTCACCGAGCGCCTGGCGCACCTGGTGGAGACGGGGGTCCTGGAGAAGGTCCCTTACCAGGACAGGCCGGTGCGGCACGAGTACCGACTGACGGAGAGCGGTCAGGGACTGCTGCCGGTACTGCTGTCGATGCAGGACTGGGCGGACCGCTGGGTCTTCGGCGACGGCTCGCTCAGCGGCACCGCCGACGAGGCGAGCGCGGAGGCGCGGCGCGTCGCCGGCCTGGCGGGCGAGCGGCTGCCGCGCCTGGAGCTTCCAGGTCACCGGGACGGCGTGCCGGTGGACCCGGTGACCGGCGCCGCCGCCACCGTCCTGTTCTGCTATCCGGCGACCGGGACCCCCGGCCCCCTGCCGGACGGCTGGTCGGGCATCCCCGGCACCGTCGGCTGCACGCTGGAGAACCGGCTCTTCCGGGACGCGTACGAGGACTTCCGCGCGGCGGGCGCGGAGGTGCGCGGCGTCAGCACCCAACGCCCCGACGAGCAGCGGGTGTTCGCGGTCGAGGAGGGCATACCCTTCACTCTCCTCTCGGACGTCGACCTGCGCCTCGCCGCCGCCCTGCGACTGCCCACCTTCCGCGCCGGGCAGCTGCTGCGGCTGAAGCGGGCCGTCCTGGTGGTGGACCGCGACCGCGTGGTGCGGCACGCGCGCTTCCCGGTGACGGACATCCCGGCGGCGGTGGACGAAGCGCTGACGGAGGTGCGGCGCCTGGCAGCGGAGGACTGACGTCACCCCGCGGGCCTCTGCCCGCCCCTCCCCCTGCCCATCGGGGCATCCGGGATCCGTCTTGCCGAAAGCCGGGCACCGCTGAGGGACGGTGCCCGGCGCCGGCGGGGCCCGTCCTTCCCGATGCGGTCCCGATCAGGCGGATCGGGAGGGCGTCCCCCGGCCCTCGGAGGCCTCGGAGCCCTCGGAGGCCTCGGAGCCCGCGAGGTCGTCGGAGGCTTCGAGGTCGTCGAAGAGGAGCCGCATCGCCACCTCGCGGTAGTACCGCACGTGGTGCAGGGCCAGGTTCTCGGCCGCGTTCGCGTCGCCCGCGCCGATCGCCTCGTACAGCAGCCGGTGCTCCTCCCAGAGCGGCCCCGGCTCGTCGACCTGCTGGAACAGCCAGCGCAGTCGGCCCTCCAGAGATTCGAGGGTGGTGACGAGGAGCTCGTTGCGCGACATGCGCACGATCTGGGCGTGGAAGGCGGCGTTGGCGCGCGAGAGGCGTTCGGGGCCGCCCGCGTCGGTGGCGGCGCGGGCCTCCTTGAGCAGCCGGGCCAGGGCGTCGAGCTCGGCCGTGGTGCGGCGCTCGGAGGCGCGACGGACGGCGAGGACCTCCAGCGCCTCGCGCATGTCGAAGAGGTTCTCGACGTCCTGCCGGGTCATCTCGCGGACGACGATCCGGCGCTGGGAGACGGCCTGGAGGAAGCCCTCGCCGATGAGGATGCGGATGGCCTCGCGCACGGGGACGCGGGAGACGCCGAAGTCCTCCGCGACGTCCCGTTCGACCAGCCGGTCCCCCGGCTTGAGCCGTCCCGTGATGATGCGGTCGCGCAGCCCTTCGCAGACCTGGTCGCGGAGCCAGCCGCCCCCCTGGGCGGGCGAGGCGGAGTCTGCCTCCCGTGTCCCGGTCATCTGTCCTCCCGGTGTCGATCACCTCACGGTATGCCACCTGGGCGGGAGCACCGCGTCCCAGGGCGTGGGACGCCCGTCACGATCCACTTGACGTGAACACAGGAGGCACTTAGCTTCGCCTTACCTAACCTCTACTTCGCGCCAACTCGAAAGAAACGAGACATGCCGAGAGCCCTGCCGCGTCCGCCCCGCACCGCCACCGTCGCCGCGGACGCGACAGTCCGTGAGGAGCCGTTCCAGGACCTCACGCCCGGCTGGCTCCTCACCCTCGCCGGCGTGCTCGCCGCCGGCGTGCTGGCGGCCTCCTGCTGGACCGCCGGCCACGTGCACGCGGACGCCGCGCTCCAGACCGTGGCCCGGTTCCTGCACGTGGTGAGCATGGTCGCCGGGCTCGGCTCGGTCCTCGCGGTCGACTGGCTCGCACTGCTGTGGCTCACCGGCCGCCGACCTCTCGCGGGAGTCCTGGACACGGCGGCCGCACTGCAGACCCCCATCTGGGCGGGAATGGGCGGCCTGACGGTCTCGGGGCTCCTGCTCCACCCCGAGCTCGGCTCCCCGCTCACCCTGGTCAAGCTCGGCCTCGTCCTCGCCGTGACCCTCAACGGCCTCTACGCCCACCGCCTCGGTCAGCTCCTGGAGCGCTTCCGGGAGCACGGCGACGTGCCCCGCCGACTGCTCGTCCGCTCCGGTGCCGCCGCCGGCGTGAGCCAGGTCGGCTGGTGGGGCGCGACCTTCATCGGCTTCCTCAACAGCCAGTCCTGAGCCGCGCTCAGGAGCCCCCGGCGGACCCGGTTTTGGTTTTCGGAGGATCATCCCTACGATCCTCCGATGATCACGAGAAAACGGCTGGCGACCGGGGCCTGCGCGCTGCTCGCCGCCCTGACCGTCGGGCTCCTCCCGACCAGCGCAGCCGCAGACGACGGACCGGCGGCCACGGACTCCGCGAAGGAGTCGCCCAAGGTCGAGCTGGTGCTCGACGTCAGCGGCTCGATGCGCGCCCGCGACATCGACGGACAGTCCCGCATGGCGGCCGCCAAGCAGGCCTTCAACGAGGTGCTGGACGCGGTCCCGCAGGAGGTGCGGCTCGGCATCCGCACCCTCGGCGCCGACTACCCGGGCCAGGACCGCAAGCGCGGCTGCAAGGACACGCGGCAGCTCTACCCCGTCGGCCCGCTGGACCGCACGGAGGCCAAGACCGCCGTCGCCACCCTCGCCCCCACCGGCTGGACCCCGATAGGCCCGGCGCTGCTCGGCGCGGCCGAGGACCTCAAGGGCGGCGAGGCCACCAAGCGGATCGTGCTCATCACGGACGGCGAGGACACCTGCGCCCCGCTCGACCCGTGCGAGGTCGCGCGCGACATCGCCGCGCAGGGCATCCACCTGGTCATCGACACCCTCGGCCTCGTCCCGGACGTCAAGACCCGCCGTCAGCTGATGTGCATCGCCGAGGCGACCGGCGGCACCTACACCTCCGTGCACCGCACCGAGGAGCTGTCCGGCCGCGTACGGCAACTGGTCGACCGCGCGGCCGATCCGGTCGTCACGCCGATCGCCACCGAGGGCGCCGCGCGCTGCGCGGGCGCCCCGCAGCTCAAGCCGGGCCTCTACACCGACCGGCAGGTCTTCGGACAGCACCGCTGGTACCGGGTCGACGTCCTGCCGGGCCAGGAGCTGCGCGCCTCGGTGAGCGTCTCCGCCGACCGTGCCGTCAACGACGACTACGGGGTGCTGCTGCGGGCCGTCACCACGCACGGGCGGGAGATCGTCCGCGGCTCGGAGGCGGGCGACGGACGCACCGACGTGATCTCGACGGGTCTGCGCTACCCGAAGAAGGACGACCAGGACGCCCTCGACGACGACACCAGGAGCGCCGCCGAGACGGTCTGTCTCCAGGTCAGCAACTCGTTCTCCGCTGCCCCGTCGGTGAAGACCACCCCCGGCATGCCGGTCGAGCTCGCGATCGACGTCGTCGACGGCCCCGGCTCCGCCTCGGACGTGGCCTCCTTCGGCCTCGGCCGCGGCTGGTGGCTGCTCGGCGTCCTGGTGCTCGCCGGCTTCCTCGGCGGCCTGATCTGGGGCTGGCTGTCCCGCTGGCGCGTCGCTGTCTGGAGGACCCACTGATGCGTACCGTACGCACGATGCTCGCGGCCGCCGCGCTCGCCGGCGCCGCCCTGCTCGGCCCGGCCGCGCCGGCCGGCCTCGCCGACTCGGCGACCCCCACGCCGAGCGGCAGCGCGAGCGGCGCCGCGTCGGAGGCCGGGCCGACCGAGGCCGGCACGTCCTTCCGTACCGCCGCCTTCTTCAAGCAGGGGCAGCAGGCCACCGCGCAGGCCTCCACGGGTGACTACCTGTACTGGGTGTTCCCCGCCGACACCGGTGAGCGGCCGACGGTCACCGCGAGCGTCACGCTGCCGGACGCGGCTCTGCGGCACGGCTCGTCCGCGTGGCGGATCGACGTGTACGACGGACTGCGCCGCCGTCAGCCGTGCATGTACGGCATGCAGTCGCGGCTCGCGGCCAAGGAGGCGACGACCGTGGAACTGGCGTGCACGCTGCGCCCTGTACGGGCCGCCGCGGACACCTGGTCGAACGATCCGCTGCCGGGCAGCTACTTCGTCCGGCTGACCGTGACCGGGCTGCCCGAGGAGGACTCGGGCCAGCCGTTCTCGGCGCGGATAGGGGCGACCTCACGCGACACGGGCGGGGCGTACGCCACGGACGGCGCCCTCGCCGTGCCGCTGGTGCCCGGCGCCACCACCCCCGAGACGGTGGAGGCCCGCGCGCCCGAGGACGGCTGGTCCTCGGGCTGGTGGTCCGACCGCTGGCTGTGGACCGCCGCGGGCGGGGTGCTCGCCGCCCTCGCGGGCGTCGGCGGCTACGTCCTGACGCGCGGCGCGGGCCGCCCCTCGCGCGTCCCGCCCGCCGTCTGACCCCGGATCGCTTCTCCGGACACCCCGGCCCCCGCCGCGCTGCCGGCGGGGGCCGGGGCCGTTCCCGGTCCGGCCGTCACCGTCCGCCGGGCCGGACCAGACCCGTCTCGTACGCGTGGACGGCGGCCTGGGTGCGGTCGCGCAGCGCCAGTTTGGTGAGGATGCGGCTCACGTACGTCTTCACGGTCTGCTCGGCGACGACGAGCCGGTCGGCGATCTCCGCGTTCGACAGGCCGTGGGCGATGAGCGTGAGGACCTCGGTCTCGCGCTCGGTCAGGGCGCCGAGCCGGTCCATCAGCGGAGCCCGGGGCGCGACGCTGAGCCGGGAGAACTCCGCGATCAGGCGCTTGGTGACATGGGGCGCGAGCAGCGCGTCGCCGCGGGCCACGACCCGTACCGCCTGGGCGAGTTCCTCGGCGGACGCGTCCTTGAGCAGGAAGCCGGCGGCGCCCGCGCGCAGCGCCTCGTACACGTACTCGTCCAGGTCGAAGGTGGTGAGGACGAGCACCCTGACGGTGGCGTCGGCGGGGGCGGTGAGGACGCGGGTGGCCTCGATGCCGCCGGTGCCGGGCATGCGGATGTCCATCAGGACCACGTCGGGGGCGAGTTCGGCCGCCTTGGCGATCGCGTCGGCGCCGTCCACGGCCTGGCCGACGACCTGGATGCCGGGTTCGGCGTTCAGCAGGACCGTGAAGCCCTGCCGCACCATGACCTGGTCGTCCGCGATGAGCACCCTGATGTTCTCGCCGCTGTCGGCGTCGCTCATGAACCGTCCTTCGCTCGGGGCTGGGTGGGGAGGGGGGCGGGCAGGGTGGCGGTGATCTCCCAGCCGCCGTCGGGGGTCGCTCCCGCGGCGAGTTCGCCGCCGAGCATGGCGGTGCGCTCGCGCATGCCGAGCAGGCCGTGCCCGGGCTCCCGCGCGGGCCCGGCCGTCACGGACCCGGCGGGCCGGGTGGCGGCGGTGTTGGTGATCCGCACGGTCAGTCCGCCGTGGTGGTAGTGGGTCCGCACCGTCGCCCGGGCGCCGGGCGCGTGGCGCATGGCGTTGCTCAGGGCCTCCTGCACGATGCGGTACGCGGACAGTTCGGTGCCCGGGGAGAGCGGCCGGGGCTCGCCCTCGGTCTCGACGTTCACGTCGAGACCGGCCGCGCGGACGTTGGCGAGGAGTTCGTCGAGCCCGTCGAGAGTGGGCTGGGGCGCGTGCCGTACGCCCGCGGCCGCGTCGCCCTCCGCTCCGTCGCCGCGCAGCACACCGAGGACGCGGCGGAGTTCGGTGAGGGCGTCGACGGCGTTCTGCCGGATGCCGGCCAGGTTCTCGCGGAGCTCCGGGGACGGGTCAGCGACGAGGTGCGGGGCGACCTGGGCCTGGATCGAGATGACGGACATGTGGTGGGCGACGACGTCGTGGAGCTCCCGGGCGATCCGCCCGCGCTCCTCCAGGAGGGCGCGGCGGGCGCGCTCCCCGGCGGTGAGCTCCTCCTGTTCGACGAGGCGGGTGCGCGAGACACGGGTGGCGCGCAGGGAGCAGCCCAGGACGGTGGCCATGGCGAAGGAGACGGCGCCGTGAGGAAGCGTCAGCAGTTGCGGGACGTCGTGCGGGCCGACGGCGCCGATCCCGGTGAGCAGCGAGATCCCGAGGGCGGCGACGGCGGCGGCGGGGCGCACCCGCAGGGACAGCAGGAGGAGCACCAGGGTGTGCAGCGCGACGGCCGGCACGCTCCAGGGCCAGGCCACGCCGAACACCGCGGAGGTCAGCCCGGCGGTCAGGGTGAGCGCGGCCGAGGAGATCCACAGGGCGGCGGCGGGCCTGCTGAGTGCCAGGACGGGCGCGGCGCTCTGGAGGACGACGAGCAGGGAGACCGCACCCGTGGCGGGATCCATGAAGCTCTCGTAGTGGTTCTGGTCCCAGATGCCCATGAGGACGCAGAACAGCACGAGGTGGCCGTGGGCGAGACGGCCGAGATGGCGGTGGCGGGGCAGTGGGTCGCGGCGCCCCGGCCGCAGGTCGGCGCGCAGGATGCCGGGGACCGCGCGCAGGGCGCTCTCCCACCTCGCCGTGTCGCCCACCGTGCTCCCCCCGCTGGTGTGTTCGTTCTCCTGCCACAGCCTAGGCACGTCGTGTCTCCGTCCTTCTGCCGGGCCGCGGTTTCGGCGCACGGGCCGTGCTCGTGCGTTCGTGCGCGTGGAAGGCGGCGCCGCAGATCAGCAGCGCGCCGGCGAAGAGGGGCAGCCAGCCGAGCCGGGCGAGGACCCAGGCGTAGCCGTCCGGGACGCTGTGCAGCCCGGTGAGCGGGGCGTGGCCGAGGAGGTCGGCGGTGAGGAGTCCCCCGGCGGTGACGGCGATCATCGCGGTCTGGTGCCAGAGGAACACGGTCATCGCACCCAGGTTGAGCAGGGCCACCGCCGCCCAGGCGAGGGGACGCCGCAGCGCGTGGCGGAGCGGACCGAGCAGCAGGATCGCTCCGCCGCACTGGGCGAGGCCGAAGGTGACGGCGGCGAGCGTGGGCGGGTTGAGGTTGGAGACCGGCGCGCCGGGGACTCCGACCATGGAGCCCGGGTAGCCGGCGAAGGCCACGAGGAGGCCGGTCGCGGCGGCGCCGCCGAGGAGCAGGGTCCAGGCGGCGGCCGGAGCGAGCGGGCCGCGGCGGGCGAGGAGGGTGCCGAGGCAGTACGGGACGAGCCACCCGGCCGGCAGGTTGAGCCAGGCCGGCCACTGCGGTCCGTCGAAGCCGAAGCGGATCAGGTCGACGTGGAGGACGACGGCGAGCGGCCACAGCGGGTGGACGCGGGCGACGAGCGGGGTGGCGGCGGTGAGCGCGGCGAGGACGAGCAGGAACCACAGCGGGGACAGCACGAGCTTGCCGAGGGTGTACAGGCTCGGCCAGGGCACCCCGCAGCCGAGCATGACGGCCGACGCGAGGAGCCACACGCCCGCAAGCGGGAGGACCGGCCGGAAGAGCCTGGCGAGCCGGGAGGCGATCCACCGGCCGTGGCCCTCGCCGCGGGCGCGGGCGGCCGTGTGACCGCGGGCGGCCACGTACCCGCCGACGAGGAAGAACACCGCGAGGGTCTGGAACACCCAGGAGACCGGGGTGAGTTCGGGCAGGTGGCCGAGCGGGCTCTCCACGCGCAGGGTGCCGCTGTCGACGACGACGGCGGTGACGAGCCAGTGGCCGAGGACCACACCGAGGATGGCGAAGGCGCGCAGCGCGTCGAGGGCGCGGTCACGGCCGGGCGGGGTGGCGGCGGCTAAGCGGTGGGCGAGTTCACGCACGGTCCGGCTCCTGTCCGTCGACGATCCGGGCGAGGTTGCGCAGGGACGGGGAGCCGGGGACGAGGTAGTCGCTGTGACCGCCGGCGCCCGCGGCGAACCGGCGGGCGCCGAAGCGCGGGTCCACGGGGTCGGTGCCGAAGCCGAGTTCGGTTCCGCCCGGCAGCGGGACGCGGACGTGGGGCACTTCGGCCACCCAGTCGCCGGTGGCCCGTCCGGCCCAGACGGAGGCGGTGGTGCGCAGGTCGGCGGCGGTGTCGAAGCCGGTACCGGGGCTGCCGTAGAGGACGACGGCGGCGACGGGCGTTCGGGTGGCGGCCAGGGCGCACACCACGGAGCCGTAGGAATGCCCGAGCAGGGTGATCCGGGCGCCGGGCCGGACCGCGCTCAGCTCCTGGACGAGGGAGCGGAGTGCGGGCGCGGCCTGTTCGGCGCGGCCGGGGGTGAGGGAGGCGGCACTGCCGGTGCCCGGGGTGCGGTAGCCGAGCCAGGCGATGACGGCGGTACGGGCGTAGGCCCCCTGCTGCAGGGCCTTCTGCAGGGCGACCGCGCCGGCGCGGAGGCGCCCGTAGCTGTCGAGTCCGGTGTCGGCGCCGGGCACGAGCACCGCGATCCGCTCGGCGCGGGCCAGGTCCCCGACGACCTCGGCGCTGCGTCCGCCGTCGCGCCCGTCGAAGGAGAGGAACTGGCGCTCGGGTGCGGCCATCTCGCGCAGCGAGGCGGCCCGGCGGCGGGCGCCGTGGCTGTCGGCCGTCCCCTCGGCCGCCCGCAGCGCCTCCCGGTTCGCCGCGTACCGTGCGGCGAGCTCCCCGGCGAGCGCCGTGGGCTCGGCGGAGGTCAGCCGCCCGATGCCCGGGGGTGCGGGCGCGGGGACCTCCGCCGGCCGGGCGGCTCCCGCGACCGGCACCGCCACGGCGGCGGTGACGAGCGCGGCGAGCAGGGTCCGCCGGAGCCGACCGGTGCGCCGCCGGCGACGCGGGCGAACGGGGGCGGGTGCGCGGCGGTCGCCGCGCGCGAGGGGCGCCATGGGGGGTCCTTCCGTACCGGGGTTCGTTCCGGTACGGACGGTATGAAGGGTGCCTTGTGGTCGGCGTCCCACCGGGGAGCCAACCTCGTTGGTAGCTCTCAGGTATGACGGGTAGTCGGTCCCCGCCGCCGGGCCCGGGGCCCGCGGGACCGCCGTGAGCGCTGCTTGCGACCCCCCGCGGGAAGGGCCGCCCGCGGCGCGACCGCCCCGGTCAGCCGAGCGAGAGCGGGATCCGTACGCCCGTCCCGGACAGGGCGGTCCGTTCGGCGGGGGTCGGTGTGCGGCGGCCGGTGCCCACGAGCAGCGCGTCGGTGTCGGACAGCGCGGCCGGGAAGGGCGTGCCGGAGATGCGGTCCAGGAGTCCGCGCGCGGTGGCCAGCGTCCGCGCGGGCGGTCGTGGCGCACCGGGCAGGTGCGCCACGAGGTCCAGGTGGTGCAAGGTCCACTCCAGGACGTAGGCGTCGAGGTAGTCGGCGGCCGTGAGCACCTCGCCGCGCGTTCCGACCGCGAGCCCCGGGTCGGCGAGCACGGCGGCGCGCCCGGCGGCGGAGCCGAGGTCGTCGAGGTGGAACCGCAGCAGTCCCGGGTCCTCGTACGCGGCGGCCAGCCGCACGGTCAGGGCGTCGAGCGGGTCGTCGCCGGTCGGCGGTGCGTCGGCGACGTCCCAATAGGTCGCGGCGTCGCGTGTCGGGGGTGTGTCGGCGGGGGTCGCGAGGGTGATCAGGACGTCCTGGGCGTCGATGACGAGGTGGCAGACCAGGTCGCGTACGAGCCAGCCGGTGCAGCCCGACGGCCGGGCGAAGTCCTCGTCGGCGAGGCCGGCGACGGCCTCGCGCAGTGCGGTCCACGAACGTGAGAAGTCGTCCACGTCCGCAAGCTACCAAGCCGGACGGGCCGACCGACGGGTTCCGGCCGCCCGGCCCGACCGTCTGCGCACACGCGCCGGCCGACGTCGCGCCGGCCGCCCCGCCGGGGGCCGGTCAGGGCCGGCCCTCGCGCTCGTAGCGCAGCAGCACGACCCCGTTGGAGAAGCTCCGGGTGCGGTCGAGGCGCAGTCCGACCTGGGTGTCGGTGGGGGCGAAGAGGGGCGTGCCCCGGCCGACGACGACCGGGTGCACGTAGATCTGGTAGGCGTCGATCAGATCCCGTTCACGGAACGCGTGGACGAGCGTCGCGCCGCTGAGGGCGAGGTCGCCGTCGGAGGCGGCCGCGAGGGCGCGGACCTCGTCGGGGTCCACCCGGGACACGACGGTGGTGTTCCAGTCGGCACGCTCCAGCGTCGTGGAGTAGACGGTCTTCGGGGTCGACCGCCAGATCTCGGCGAACTCCCGCTCGACGGGCGTGCTGTCCGGGTCGGCGCCGACGGCCGGCCAGTAGTCCACCATCAGCATGTGGGTGCGGCGGCCGCTGACGAAGCGGCCCATCGCCGCGAGTTCCTCGTTGAAGTGCCGGTGCAGGTCCTCGTCGACCCGGTGCCAGCTGATGTCGTGCCCCTCCGCCTCGATGTAGCCGTCGAGGGAGACGGACATGAAGAGGACGATCTTTCCGGGCATGGGCGGCGCTCCCTCTCGTCGACGGAGACCGCCCGGCGGGCCGGCTCACCCCATGCGGCGGGCGCCCTCCTTGATGGCCTCACGGATACGGTTATAGGTCCCGCAGCGGCAGATGTTGCGGATCTGGTCGAGGTCGGCCTCGTCGACCTCCCGGCCGGCCTCGTGGGCGCGCCGCACGGCCGCCACGGCGGTCATGATCTGGCCGGGCTGGCAGTAGCCGCACTGGGCGACGTCGATGTCCAGCCAGGCCTCCTGCATCGGGTGCAGTTCCCTGCCGACGGTCGCGGGCAGGCCCTCGATGGTGGTGACCTCGTCGGTGTCCGCGAGGTCCTTCACCGGAACGGAGCAGGGTGTGAACGCCTTTCCGTTCAGGTGGCTCGTACACGCCTGGCAGACGCCGACGCCGCAGCCGTACTTGGGTCCGGTGACGCCGAGGACGTCCCGGAGTACCCAGAGCAGCCGGACGTCGTCCTCGACCTCGGCGGTGACGGCCTTGCCGTTGAGGATGAAGGTGTGCTGGGGCACGGTGGCTCCTGAATCTGTGGTCGGCCCGGGGGCTCAGAGGGCGCGGTCGCGGCCGTCGGTGGGAGAGGCGGGGATGGGCGGGACGGCGGGCAGTGGGGTGAAGGGCAGCGGCATGGCGTGGTTGACGGGGAACGTCGTCGGCACGGTGCCGGTGGCCCGCCCGTACGCGCAGGCGACGGCGGCCATGGAGGCGGCGACGGCCAGTTCGCCCGCGCCGCCGGGCTCGTCGCCCGTGGACGGCATGACGACGATCTCCAGCTCGGGCGGGGTGTTCCACTGCCGCGTGTAGAAGTAGTTGTCCCAGCTGCTCTCCAGGAAGCGCCCGTCCTTGAGGTGGAGGCCGGAGGTGAGGGTGAGGGCGATGCCGTCGATGATGCCGCCCATCATCTGGGCCTCCAGGCCGCGCGGGTTGACGGCGAGGCCGACGTCGACGGCGCACACGATCTTGGTGACGCGCGGGCCGGTGTACGCGTCGCGGATCTTCCGGCCGGTGGTCTCCGGGCGGCAGTCGATCTCGGCGAGGACGGCGACGAAGGAGTGGTACTCGGGGTGGAGGGCGATGCCCTGCGCGGTGCCGGGCGCCATCGTCCGTCCCCAGCGGCCGACGTCGGCGACCTTGTCGAGGACGGCGCGGGCTCGCTCGTCCTTGAGGTGGCGGCGGCGGAAGGCGAGGGCGTCCTGGCCCGTCTTCCGGGCGAGCTCGTCGACGACGAGCTCCTGGGCACAGCGCACGTTGGGCGAGTAGATGCCGCGCATGGAGCCGGTGTTGAAGCCGTGGTCGACCTCGTTGAGGAGCTGAGTCGTGACCCCGAAGTGGTACGGGCTCTGCTGCGTGAGCGTGAACATCGTCTCGGAGAACGTGAGGTCGGCGACCGGGAGCTTGGCGGCCTCGGAGGTGATGATCTCACCGACGCCGTGGCTGAAGTCGGTGGCGACGGAGGTGTGCCGCTGCTCGTAGGTGAGGACCTCGCCGAGCGCGTAGGTGGCGCGGACCCGGGAGGTCGACATGGGGTGCGTACGGCCCTGCCGGAAGTCGTCGGTGCGGTGCCACATGAGCCGTACGGGCTTGCCCATGGCCTTCGAGATCTCGGCGGCCTCGCCGGCGGCGTCGTGGAACAGCTTGCGGCCGAACGATCCACCGCCCTCGGTCACATGGACCTTCACGGCGGTGGGCGGCAGGCCGAGCTGAAGGGCGATCTTCTCCTGGGCGACGATCGGCGACTTGAGGCTGGCCCAGATCTCGGCTGAGCCGGGCCGGACATCGGCGACGGCGCAGTTGGTCTCCAGGGCGCCGTTGCTGGCGAAGTGGAAGGTGAAGCGGGCGTCGACGGCCTTGGTGAGGAGGTCGAGCGGCGGTACGACGAGGGGCAGTTCCGCGGCGCGCAGCTTCTGGAGCACGGTCGCGTCGGAGGCGCCTTCTGCCGTGCCGGGGCCCCAGGTGACCTTGAGGGCGCGGACGGCGTCGATGCACTGGCCGAAGGTCCGGCCGCGGACGGCGACCCCCGTGGAGACGGTGGCGACGTCGGTGATGCCGGGCAGGGCCCTGACCTCGGCCAGGTTGTCGACGGAGCGGACGGTGCCGTTGATCGTGGGCGGGCGGCAGACCATGGTGGGCAGGGCGCCCGGCACCTGGACGTCCATGGCGAACGTCTTCCGTCCGGTCACCGCGGCAAGGGCGTCGACACGGCTCCGGGCGGTGCCGATGATCTGGAAGTCGTCGGGGTCCTTGAGGGTGACGGCGACCTGGGTGTCGGTGAACGCGGCAGCCTTGGCGGCGAGTTCGCCGTAGGTGAGGCGGATGCCGGCGGCCGAGGTGATGACGCCGGCCTTGGCCGTGAGAGTGCCGACGGCCTCGCCGAGTTCCAGGGCGGCGGCGCGCAGCAGCCGGCCGCGGGCGACGGCGGCGGCGACCCGGATCGGGGTGAAGGTGGAGATGGTGGTGTTGGAGCCGCCGGTGAGCTGGTTGAAGAGCAGCTCGGGGCGGGCGTCGGCGAGCGTCACCTTGATCCGGTCGAGCGGGAGGTCGAGCTCCTCGGCGATGATCATCGCGGTGGAGGTGGTGATGCCCTGGCCGACCTCGGCGCGGGGCAGCGCGAAGTGGGCGGTGCCGTCGGGGTCGATGCGGATGGTGACGAGGTTCGCCGTGGGCAGGGCGGCGGAGGTGAGCAGGTCGTTGAGGTCGAGGATCTCGGCGGGTCCGGGGAGGGACGGGATGACGGCCGGCGCGGCGGCGGGGACGGCGGCCGCCGCCACGCCGGGGGCGAGGGCGTCCTCGCCGATGCGCGCGGCGACCGTGAGGGTCGGCCCCGCGAGTACGTAGCCGAGGAATCGGCGCCGGCCGATACGACGCGGCGGCTCGGCCTCCTGCTCGTGGCGTGCGGCGCGGTCCTGCGCTTCCA
Source organism: Streptomyces sp. NPDC051921 (assembly GCF_040680975.1). Lineage (NCBI taxonomy): Bacteria > Bacillati > Actinomycetota > Actinomycetes > Kitasatosporales > Streptomycetaceae > Streptomyces > Streptomyces sp. NPDC051921. Next base: position 119,624 of record NZ_JBFAXU010000019.1, on the reverse strand, counting down.
TGGGCGCTGCCCTTTCGACGTGTGGCCCCGGGTGTGGCCCGGATGAGGTAAGTGGATCATCATCCGGACGGCTCCGTCACGGGGGTGGAAAGGCCCGGCCTTCACCCCGGTCGCGCCAAGTCCTCACGGGGGCGGGGAATAGCGCCTCGGCGGGGCCGGTTGGCCACTGCCGTGACGGCGATCCGCGCCGCCGCTCGCTCTGCTCGGAAGGAACGACGATGAAGATCGGCATCATCGGGGCAGGCAACATCGGCGGCAATCTCACCCGTCGGCTCACCGCGCTCGGTCACGAGGTGTCCGTCGCCAACTCGCGGGGGCCGCAGACCTTGACCGCCCTGGCCGAGGAGACCGGCGCGACCCCGGTCCCGGTCACGGAGGCCGCGCGCGGCGCGGAGATCGTGATCGTGACGATCCCGCTGAAGGCCGTCCCCGACCTGCCGGCCGGTCTCCTCGACGGGGCCGCGGCGGGCTTCGCCGTCATCGACACCAACAACTACTACCCGCGTGAGCGCGACGGCCGCATCGCGGGCATCGAGGACGACGGGCTGACGGAGAGCCGCTGGACCGAGCGTCACCTCGGCCACCCGGTCGTCAAGGCCTTCAACGGCACGTACGCGGCGGACATTCTGGACCGCCCCCGGCCGGCCGGCGATCCCCAGCGGATCGCGCTGCCGGTGGCGGGCGACGACGAGGTGGCGAAGAAGACGGTCCGCGCCCTCATCGACGAGCTCGGCTTCGACACCGTCGACGCGGGCGGCCTCGACGAGTCCTGGCGCCAGCAGCCCGACACCCCGGTCTACGGCCTCCGCGCCGGCGTGGCCGCCGTGACCGCGGCCCTCGCGGCGGCCTCCCCCGAGCGCCCGGCGGCCTTCCGGGGCTGACGGAGCGCGCCGCTTCCCCTCCCCCGGCGACGGTCCGCGGAAGCCCGCGCCCCGGGCGGTGCGAAATCCCGGGGCCAGGGCCTCGGGGTTCTGACACGATCACCCCATGTTCGATTTCGGTGTGGCCGGCTACCGGCCCGTGTGGTCGACCGGTCTCGACGAGGCCGCCCAGGCACACGCGGCGCGGCTGGGCGGCCTGTCCGGCCGGACGCTGACGCGCGTCTGGCTCGTCTGGGACGAGGAGGACGACGAGTGGTTCCCGGACTGCCCGGTGCTGTTCGACTTCGCCGGTGAGCAGGTGGAGATCAACCACCACAAGTTCGACGACCTGTCGCTGACCTGGAACACCATCGATCCCGCGGGCCCGGTCCTGTGGCCCGGCTTCACCGCTCTGCGCTGGCGCCCGGAGCCCTTCCCTGCGCTGCGGGCCCTGCGGGGCCTCGCCCTCGCTTCGGCGGAGCTGCGCGAGTGGCAGGGGCAGCCCCAGGTGCCGGACCTCGCCAAGGGCTGCGTCGACATCACCTTCGCCTTCGGGCCGCGCGACGTGACGGTCTTCAACGCCCTCGACGAGAACGGGCTGCGCTTCGACCCGCCCACGGACGGGGAGTGAGGCGCCGGTGTCCGGGACATCCGGCGACCTGACCGCCGAGGAGTGCGCGGGAGTTCGCGCCGCCCTCACCGCTGTCACCCCGCACGGTGCGGGCGGACAAGAGTGGACGCTCGCCTTGCTGTTCTCGGCATGGCGAGACGTCGTGTCCGAAGTGGAGGAGGGCTACGCGTGGTGCGCTCCGGAGCTGGACAACGACACCTGGTGCCGGGACGCGCTGGCCCGGGTCTGGCCGTTGCTGCCACCCCGCGTGCGTGAGCTGCGACGCCCTGAGCTCGACGCGCTGGACGCCCGGTTCCGTACGGCCACGATCGCCTGGCCGGACCGGAGCGAGGAGCCGCCCCGGTGGTGGGAGTACCGCATCCCCCGGATCCTCCGGGCCGAACCGGGCGAGCGCCGACGGCTCGGGTGGACCGAAGGCTGGGCCATGCTGCCGTTCCCCAAGCCCGCGGAGGTCGAGGTCGTCGAGTGACGCGGTCCGACACTGGGCTCCGGGACGTCACCGTGCCCTCGGGGTGGGCGGGCAGCCGCTACGCCCGCCCCGCCACCGCTTCCACCCCGGCCCGCCGCAACCGGCGTGCCGGCAACTCCGGCTCCGGGAGCGTCCCCTCGTACGCACCGCCGGTCACACGCCGCGCGGCGTCCTTCGCGTACGCCAGGCCGAGCCCGGCCCGCCCGCTGCTCGTGGCCTTCAAGGTGGGTGACGAGCGGGTCCGCCTGGCGGAGGCGTACGGGCACGAGGTCGACCTGGATGTCTACTGCTACCCGGCCGAGCGGGTCGCCTCGCTGCTGACCGACGCCGGCTTCACGGTGACGGCGCGCCTGGTGCGGGAGCCCGGCACGAGGGAGGCGACCCCGCAGGGCTTCCTGACGGCCCGCAGCGCGGACTGATCCCACGCTCCGCGCGCCCGCGCCACGGCCCGGCCGCCGCAGTCCCGCAGGTGGGTGCGGGAGAGCCGGGCCCGCTGGCCGCCGCCCGCGATCAGCGCGTTGACGGACGCCGTCGGGTCGCCGCCCACCGTGCGGGCCAGCAGCGCGCCGACCACGACCGGCAGCAGCGCCACGGCGAGCGCCGTACCGGTGGCGGTGGCGGTCGCCGTGACCTGCCGAAGGGGGCGGGGGCGCGTGGTGTCGTCGGTCATGACACCAGTTCACCAGCGGGGCGGGGCGCGGGCATCGGACGCCGTACTCAGTTCCCCGCGTCGCGGGTACTCAGCTCCACGGGTGGTCGGCGGCGAAGCCGCCGGTCCTTGTCCGTGACGTGGGCGTCTGCGTGTTCGGGCGGCGCGCGGACGTCCGGGGCGGGCGCAGCCTCCGACAGGTTCCGCTGAATCGATTCTTCAGGGACCCTCGGGGGTGACGCAGCAGCGCACCACCCCCGTTCCCCTCAGCCCGGGAGGCCGTACGCCCGTGACGAACCATTCCGCATTCCCCGTCCTGGTGGTCCAGCACGAGGCCGACGCCGGGCCCGGTCTGGTCGCCGAACGGCTGCGCGCGGCGGGCGTCGACCCGCGGCCCTGCCACCCGTGGCAGGGCGAGGCGCTGCCCGCGTCCCTGGAGGGCTGGGCCGGGCTGATCGTCCTCGGTGGCTCGCCCAACTGCGAGGACGACACCGCCGCACCGTGGCTGCCGCGGGTCAGGGCGCTGATACGGGAGGCCGTCGACGTCCGGGTCCCGCTCCTGGGCATCTGCCTCGGCGCCCAGCTCATGGCGCACGCGCTGGGCGGCGCGGTCGCGCCGCGCGCCGCCCGGGGCGCCGAGCTCGGCGCCGTACCGCTGCGCCGGCTGCCCGCCGCCGACGGGGATCCGGTGCTCGGCGCGGTACCGGAGGGCGCCCTGGCGGCGCAGTGGCACTGGGACGACGTCGAGCGGCTGCCGCCCGGGGCGGCGCTCCTGCTGACCGGTGACCACTGCGCATACCAGGCCTTCCGCGTGGGCGCGAGGGCGTGGGGCGTGCAGTTCCACCCGGAGGCCCTGTCCGACACGATCGCGGACTGGGCGGTGGCGGACGGTGCCCGGATCCGGGCCGAGGGCGGCGACCCGGACGTCGCCGTCGACTCCGTACGGGATGCGGAGCCGCTGCTGCGGACGGTGTGGGGAGCCGTGGCGGAGGCATGGGCCGCCACGGTGCGGGAGGGCGTGCCCGTGCGCACGCCGGTCGCGCGGGGGTGATGGGATGAGGGTGCGTACGCGCTCGCGTGCGCACGCCGTCCCCTTGAGGAGCAGTGCCGTCATGTCCGACTACCGCATCGAGACCGTCCGCACGGGTTACCGCACCTGGATCGCCCGTAACGACCGGGGCGCGGAGGTGCGGATCGCCGCTGCCGACGACGCGGACGCGCAGCCGTCGTTCACGCCCGTCGAGCTGCTGCTCGCGGCGATGGGCGGCTGCGGGGGCCTGGTGATCGACCGCACGGCGCGGGCTGTCGACCACGACGACCTGCGCATCGTGGTGGAGGGCGTCGCGGGTCCCGAGGACGACGGCCGGATCGGGCGGATCAAGGTGAGTTACGAGTTCGAGCTGCCCGACAGCAATCCGCGGGCGGCCGAGGTGTTCGCCCGCGGGGTGCGGCTCACGCACGAGAAGTACTGCACGGTGAGCCGCACCGTCGAGCACGGGGCCGAGGTCGAGGCGGTGCTGCCGGACGGGACGACCGGCTTCCGCGCCGGTGGCTGACAGCGCGCCCGTGCGTCGCCGGGACGCCGGGACCGGGGCCCCGCTCACTCCTCGATGGCGCCACCGATCCGGCGCAAGTGGCGCCGGAAGGTGTACTCGGGGTCCTGGGCGCGCAGTTCCAGGTACTCGTCGAAGCGGGTCTGGTCGCGCAGGGTGTCCCCCGCCCTGATCCGCCGGGCCTGGCTCCGCTCGGTGCGGAAGATGCCCTCGGCGGTGTCGAGGACGGCGGCCACGCGGTCGGCCGCCACGAACAGGACACCGTCGTCGTCGGCGAACACCACGTCGGCGGCGCCGACGACGTGCTCGCCGAACCGCGCGGTGCGGAGCGCCTCGGGCCCCCGCGGGTCGAGGCGCACGGGACCGGGCGCGCGGGCCCCGTACGAGAAGACCGGCAGTCCGATCTCGACCAGGTCGGGCGTGTCGCGGTGCAGTCCCCAGACGACGAGGCCCGCGAGCCCGGCGGCCTCGGCCTCCAGAACGGCGAGGTCACCGACGCACGCCTCGTCGCGGCGCCCCTCGTTGTCGATGACGAGCACGTCGCCGACGGCGGCGTGGGTGGTGAAGGCCTCCAGGAACACGTCGACGCTGCCGTAGTGGCGTACCGGGAGCACCCGCCCGGCGAGGCGCCGGCCGGGCAGCACGGGCACGATGCCGGCGGGCGCGGCCCGCAGCGGTTCCCCGAGCCGTACGCAGGCGTCGGCGATCAGGGGGGTGGAGAGCTCGGCGAACCGCTTGAGCATGACTGCTCCCTTCGAACGGGTGGGGCGGTCCGGATGCTATCCCGGTCGGAACGTCAGAAAAGGGCCAATCAGCGGCAATTGGCCCGTGCGCGGGCGTCGCGGCCCGCGATACGTTCCGCCCGGACGGAATCGAAGCAGGAAAGAAGCCGACGGGGACGGCGAAGGGGAGCCAGACCGTGATCGTGATCGCGCACCTCAGTGACATCCACATCGACGCCGCACCGCGCAGCAGGCGTCGGGCGCGGGCCGCCATGGACTTCCTGGACTCGCTCGCGTACGACTTCGACGCGGTGATCGTCACGGGTGACGTCGCCGACAACGGCGAGGAGTCCGAGTACGCGTGGGTCAGGGAGAACGTCCTGAGCTCCCGCCACCCGGTGCTCGCCTGCCCCGGCAACCACGACCGCCGGGACACGTTCCGACGGGTCCTGCTCGGCACGGAACCGCCGGCCCCGGAGGCGCCGGTGAACCAGGTGCTGCGCGGGGACGGCTTCGTCCTGGCGCTGTGCGACTCCTCGGTCCCGGGGAAGGACGAGGGCTTCCTGGAGGACGTGACGCTCGACTGGCTGGAGGCGGAACTGGCGCGGACGCCGGAGGGCACGCCGGTGCTCGTCGGCTTCCACCACCCGCCGACGACGCTCGGCATCCCCTTCGTGGACGGCATCCGCCAGTTCGGCGAGGACCGGCTGGCGGCCCTGGTCCGCCGTCACCCCTCGGTCACGGCCCTGCTGTGCGGACACACCCACACCGCCACGGCCACGCGCTTCGCCGACCGCCCGGTCCTGGTGGCGCCGGGTGTGGTGTCGATGTCGAAGCTGCCCTGGGAGCAGAGCGGCGACCCCCAGGACTACGTCTACCGCGACGAGATGGCCCCGTCGCTCGCCTTCCACCTGCTCACGGACGACGGGCGCCTGACGACCCACTACCGGAGCGTGCCGACCGCCTGAGCCGCCGGGCGCTCCATGACGTACGCGTTGCCGATGTCGGGATCGCCGTAGAAGAAGAACAGCACGACGGCGCCGCGGGAGTCGCCGTCGACGCGGAAGCGGCCGAGCGCCCGCTGCCCACCCCGAGCCATCCCCGTAGCCCTCGCTCGCAGGCTGTGCGGCTCCACCCCGCCAGACGCGTTGAACGTGTTCAACACATCCATCGGAAGCGGTCGGCAAGGGGGCGCGCGCTTCTCAGCCGAGCCAGACCGCGCGCACCGTCCCCAGCGGGTCCTGCGCCGTCCGGGGCGTCTCGTCCCAGACCATCGTCGTCCGGGTCGCGGGGGTGTACGCGGGCCACTCCTCGCCCGGGTCCTGGTCGGCGACGAAGCGGACCCAGGCCCGGTGGACCGCGTCGGCGAGGGCCTGGGGCGGGGTGCCCCCGGCGGCGGCCTCGACGCCTTCCGCGTCCAGGAGGTCGAAGGCGAAGGGCAGGTCGAGGCAGTGGTAGGCCTGGCCGTTGACGGCCGACGCCCACGCGAACTGGTAGAGCCAGGTGGGTTGTTCGCGCTCCGCGCGGGCGTCGGCGACGGCGAGGGACGGAGCGCGGAAGGTCACGTCGGTGAGCGCCTGGCCGAAGAGGGCCGAGGGATCGGCGTCCGCGTACGCCTCCGTGAAGGCGGCGACCCGGTCGCCGACGAGGCCGAGCCCGCCGAGCAGGACAGGCAGGGGCGGGCCGCCGGGGGCGGCGGCGGGCGAGGGGATCATGTTGAACTCGTGGGCGGTGAAGCCCAGCATCAGCGGGACCCCGGCGCCCGCGTCGCCCGTCGTGAGCGCGTCCAGGACCGGCTCGGGGATCAGCTCGCCGTCGGCGAAGGGCGCGAGGGACAGCATCGGCGGCAGTCCCTCGCGGTCAGGTCCGGGCTCCCCGAGCCTGTCCTGCAGGTCGAGGAGTTCGTCGTCGCTCAGGTCCTGGAGCGCGGCGGCCGTGGCGGGCAGGCCGGTGCGGGCGGTGAACAGGCGCGAGACGGTACGGGCGACCTCGGGCCCGTCGGGACGCATCACGGCCCCGGAGACGGAGAGGGCGCCGCGGAACAGGCCGCGCGCCGAAGGCACGGCGAGCAGGGTCTGGACGGCTCCGCCGCCCGCCGACTGCCCGGCGACGGTCACCTTGGCGGGGTCGCCGCCGAAGCGGGCGATGTTGTCCCTGACCCACTCCAGGGCGGCGATCCAGTCCCGTACGCCCCGGTTGTCGGGCGCGTCGTCGAGGCGGAGGAAGCCCTCGATGCCGAGCCGGTAGCCGAGGGAGACCAGGACCACGCCGTCCCGGTTGAAAGCGGCGCCGTCGTACCAGGGGCTGGCGGCCGAGCCGGCGACGTAGCCGCCGCCGTGGATCCAGACGAGCACCGGCAGACCGGCCTCCGGGTCGGGCTCCGGGGTGAAGACGTTCAGGTTGAGCACGCCCTCGCCGGGGATCGACGGCTCGGGGATGGTGGTGACCTCGGCGAACGGGCGGCGCTGGGCGGTCGGCCCGTACGCGGTGGCGTCCAGCGGCTCGGTCCACGGCTCCGGCGGGACGGGGGCCGCGAACCGGAGGGGGCCGACCGGCGGCTCGGCGTACGGGATGCCGAGGAAGCGGCAGCTTCCGTCGGCGCGCCGCTCGCCGCGGACCGGGCCGCGGGTCGTGGTGACGAAGGGGGTCTCCGGGGTCATGGGCATGCCTTCCTGGCCTGGCCGGTGCGGCGGCGTTCGGTGCTCGGAGAAGAGTGACACGTGTAACCTGTCCGTGTCACCTGCCCCGCCCACCGGTTCATGGGTCCGCACCGCCGGGCGGTTCGGCTCGGCGGCGCGGAGGGGGCGTGCCGCCGCCGGTTCACCCCGGCCCGAGCGGGGAAAGGAGGCGGTGTGAAACTGACTCCCGACGCGGCCGTCGGCGTCCTGGTGGTCGTGACCGGCGTCGTGCTCATGGCGGCTGGTGCGTTCTGGAAGGGGCGCGCTGTGCGCCCGCTCGCGCCCCGGCGGGCACGGGCCCTCGCCTGGCAGGCGTACCTGCGGGCGCTGACCCGCTCCGCCGAGCTGGCCATCGCGTCGGCACGGGGTGCGGCGGGCCACGGCGAGCCGGCGATCGTCACCGTCGAGGACGTCGTCCGGCTCGCGCACGAGCGGTTCGGTTACGAGGAGGTCGTCCGCGACCACGCGGCCGCGGCCCTCCGCCGCGCGTACGAGCGCTGCGGGTGCGCGGCCGACACGATGACCGACGCCTACAGCTCGATCCAGTAGCGCCGCTTGAGCCCGATCTCGGTCTCGCGGACGTCCTCCAGGACTCCCCCGTTGCGCTCGATGGTGCGCGCCGACGCGGTGTTGGTGTCGTCGCAGGTGAGCAGGACGCGGCCGAGGCCGAGGGCGCGGGCCTCCGGCAGGACGGCGCCGAGCGCCCAGGTGGCGAGGCCGCGGCGGCGGGCCGAGGGGCGGACGCTGTAACCGATGTTGCCGCCGGCGCGCAGCAGGAAGTCGTTGAGTTCGTGGCGCAGGTCGATCGCGCCGAGGTACGTGTCGTCCTCGACGATCCACCAGTGCGTGGCGTGCACCCGGCCTTCGGGCACGGGCCTCGTCCGGTCGGCCTGTTCGCGCAGTCGCCCGACCCAGGAGGCGAAGACCTCGGGGACGGCGAAGGCGTTCCGGGGGGCGAGCCACAGGCCGACGCCGTCCTGGCCGCTGCCCGGGGGCCACTCGGCGTGGGCCTCCAGCCAGGAGGCGTGCAGTCGCTCGGTGGGGGTGATCAGCTGCGGCATGCGGCGACCATAACAGCGCCTCGTGGCCGAGTCGGTGCGCGGCGCCCGCCTTGCCCCGGTGACGGGCGCCGATGGACGTCACTCGCCCGTGGTGCCGTCGATCCGCTCACGGAGCAGGTCGGCGTGCCCGTTGTGGCGCGCGTACTCCTCGATCATGTGGGCGAGCACGTACCGCAGCGCGTACGTCTCCCCGCCCCGACTCCCCGTCACGTCGAGGGAGGGCGCGGCGTCCACGATCGCGCGGGCACGAGCGCATTCGTCCCTCCAGACGGCGAAGGCCTCGTCCACGTCGGCCTCGTCCACGTCGAAGTCGGCCCAGTCCGTGGAGCCTGCCGGGGTCCAAGGGCTGCGACTCCGCTCGCCGTTGACGACGTTGCGGAACCAGCCGCGCTCGACCTCGGCGGCGTGCCGCACCAGACCGAGCAGCGACAGTCCGGAGGGACGGACGGCCCGGGTCCTCAGCTGCTCGGGCGTGAGGCCGGCGCACTTCATCTCCAGCGTGTCGCGCTGGAACTGGAGCATGGCGGTGAGCGTGGCGCGCTCGTCGGCGGTGCGGGGCGGCTGGATGCGGTGATCTTGGTCCATGGCCGCATCGTGTCAGCGGGCACCGACGCCGGGTCAGGGATTTCGCTCCTCGGACGGACTCGCCGCCGCCGGGGTCACCGCTTCGCGTAGTCGGCGAATCCCATCCAGTCCAGGGCCACGCACGGTTCGTCGCCCTCCACCCACGCGTCGTGTCCCGGCTGCACCTCGTAGAAGTGACCGGGAATCAGGTCGGCGGACTCACCGTCGCTCATGACCACCTTCATGCGGCCGCTGACCACGTATCCGACGTGGTGCGCCATGCACCTGTCGGTGCCGGCGATCGGCTTCACGTGCTCCGACCACTTCCAGCCCGGTTCGAACACGGCGCGGCCCACTGCCCCGCTGTCCGTGATGAGCAGGTCGAGCCGGCCCTTGTCGTCCTCGAAGGGACGGACCTCGTCCGCGGAGTCGAAGCTCCTGGAAACGATTCCGGTCATCGTCCGCCTCCCGGCGGTGGCAACGTACGACCCCGAGTCCACTTCCCAGACTACGCCGCGGGGCCCGGCCGCACCTGACCGCAAACCGCGTTGCAGGGGAAGATCGACGCGGGTTAGCTTGATCGTATGACTGCCGGGTCGGCCATGGGCCGTGATCGAGAGAGGCGCCCGGCCGTGGCGTGAGCGCCCCCGGCCGGTGGGCGCGGGGTCCGCCGCGGTCGTCCCGTCCCGTACCGCGTGTGCGGGAGAGGAGGAAGACACCAACGCCTGCCCTGCGAAAGGACCCCCTGTGGCCGCCGAGCTCAACCACACCGTCGTCCATGCCCGCGACAAGCGGGTCTCCGCCGAGTTCCTGGCCGAGGTGCTCGGCCTGGAAGTCGGCGCGCCCTTCGGACCGTTCCTGCCGGTCGACACCGGCAACGGCGTCACCCTGGACTACTACGACGCGGGGGACGCCGAGTTCACCCCCACCCACTACGCGTTCCTCGTGCCCGACGAGGAGTTCGACGCGATGATCGACCGCCTGGAGCGGATGCGCGTCACGTACTACGCCGACCCGAGCCACACCGAGCCGGACCGGATCAACCGCCTCTTCGGCGGCCGGGGCGCGTACTTCGACGACCCGTCGGGCCACAACATGGAGATCATCACCCGCCCGTACACACGGTGACGCGTCCGGCCGGCACGACCTGACGGACCCGAACCGCTCGACGCGGCCCGCGCATAACGATGCGGGGCCGCGTTTGGCCTTTCCCTGAGTTTTTGTTGAATCCTCAGCGGAGTTGGCGGTTCCGTGCATATCGCGAGGGGGTTTTCTGTGCACATCCCTTATCGGACACATCTACACATAAAGGCCAGATAAGAGCACAATGAAACCGCGGCATCGATGCCGCAAGCGCGGTCAGACGTGCAAGACGCCAGAAGGAGGCGAGTCGTATGGCCGACGTCTCTCACCGTCCCGGCGATATCAGGGGACACCCGGACGCGGGAGAAATGCGGGAGCGTTATGCCCGTATGCTCCAGACCCGAGGTGTTGCGGCGGTCGAGGAGCTGGTGATCATCGCCGGCATCTACGCCGCCGTCTCCGCGTGGACGGTCCACTTCTCCGCCGCGAAGCCGGAACTCGCCATCAGCAACCTGATCGTCGGCCTGGCGCTCGCCGGCCTGGGTCTGTGCATGTCGATGGCTCCGGAACGGTCCCAGGACCTCAACTTCGTGGTGCTGCTGATGGGTGTGTGGCTGATCGTCTCACCGTGGGTGGTCTCCCGGGACGCCGGCACCGGCGCGATCCTCAGCAATGTCATCACCGGCGCCTGCGTCTGCCTCTTCGCCCTTACGGCAGGCGGACTGCTCATGAGCAAGAGAAGGACGTGACATCCGATCCTCTCCGGAACGGCGTCGTCTCCTCGCACGAGGAGACGACGCCGTTCACTTCTGACGCGCCCGTGTCTGTGAACGGCCACTGCCAGGTAACGAATTGACCCACGCCGTTTCAGCCACATAAGTTCTGCGTAAGCCTTGCTCCACAGGGACAGGCTCCCGCTCTCAACCCAGTCCTTGGGGGGACAAAGTGAACTGGTACCTCGACGTCTTCAAGAAGTACGCAGTGTTCAGCGGCCGGGCGCGCCGCAAGGAATTCTGGATGTTCTTCCTGTTCAACCTGATCGCGGCGATCGTCCTGTCGATCATCGACGCGGCCCTGGGCATTCAGCTGCTGAGCCTGATCTACACGCTCGGCACGCTCATCCCGAACCTCGCGCTGTCGGTGCGCCGCCTGCACGACACCGGCCGCTCCGGCTGGTGGCTCCTCATCGGCCTCGTGCCGCTCGTCGGCTTCATCGTGCTCCTGGTGTTCTACTGCACCGAGGGCGACCAGTCGCAGAACGAGCACGGCCCGAACCCGAAGCTGGCCGGCGCCTACTAAGCCGGAGAGGCCCGCCAGAGCCGCTCGTCCACGCTGTTCACGAAGCCCCCGGAAGGTCCGCCTTCCGGGGGCTTCGCCCGTTCCCGCACGCTTTCCGCGGTGACGGCACGGCAGGAAGCGCGCACCGCCGTCGCCGCATAGAGCCGGTCCGGCGCAATTGCCGCCCGCCGCTTGTGCACCGAGGCGCAGGACCCGCCCGCACCGCCCCGCCTAGCCTCGCCGACACCAGGTGCGACAGTACGAACGAGGGGCGGTACCACCGGTGAACTGGCTCATCCACGACTACCGCGAGAGCGATCTCGCCGCGGTCGTCCATCTGATCGACACGACCGCCGAGCTCGGCCAGGAGTCGGTCTTCTCGCTGGCCGAGTGCATCGGCGCCCTCACCTCCCGACAGCCGGCCGTCGTCGCCGTCCACCAGGGCGCGCCCATCGGCGCCGCGCTCGCGTGCGTCGCCGGCGAGCGGGCCTGGGTGATGCGGATCGCCATCTCCTCGGCGTGGCGCGGCCGCGGCCTCGCCAGTGCCCTGCTGGTCGAGCTCGAGCGGCGCCTGGTCGCCGCCCGGGTGGCGCGGATCGCCTACGTACTGCCCGAGGAGGAACTCCTGGGCGAGGGACTGCTCAACGCCGGCTACACCCGACAGCCCGCGGTGGCCTACTTCGAGAAGGTCGAGCCGCTGCACGGTCCCGCCGCCAACCTCCTCGACGACCTGGGCGGCCGGGTCCTGCCCACCGACCTGTGGGCCAAGGTGGCCGGCATGGAACGCGAGAAGGACCTGATCGAACGGCGTGTCGTACTGCCGCTGGCCGAGCCCGAACGGGCCGCGCGCCACGGGGTGCGCCCGCCGCGGGCCATCGGCCTCTTCGGTCCGCCCGGCACCGGCAAGACGACCTTCGCGCGGGCCATCGCCTCGCGGCTCGGCTGGCCCTTCGTGGAGATCCTGCCGTCCCGGCTCGCCGACGAGGGCAATCTGGCGGCGGCGCTGCGCACCGCCTTCGCCCGGATCGCCGAGCTCGACCGCGTCCTGGTCTTCATCGACGAGGTCGAGGAGATCGCGCCCGTGCGCACCGAACCCGTACAGCCCGGAGGCATGCACGGCGTGACGAACGAACTCCTCAAGCTCATCCCCGGGTTCCGGGAACGCGACGAGCGGCTGCTGGTCTGTGCCACCAACTCCATCCGCTCCCTCGACCCGGCGTTCCTGCGCCCCGGCCGCTTCGACTACCTCATCCCCATCGGTACGCCGGACAAGGCGGCGCGCGCCGCGATATGGGCGCGCTACACGGACGCGCGCACGGACGTCGACGTGGACGCGCTCGTCTCCGCGAGCGACCTGTTCACCCCCGCCGACATCGAGCACGCGGCTCGGATCGCCGCGCAGAACTCCTTCGAGCGGGGCCTGGTGGCGGTCGGCGGGCACCCGGCGAACGGTGCCGCGTCCACGCCCGGCGCGACCACCGCGGACTACCTGGACGCGATCGGCCAGTGCCGGCCGACGGTGACCGCCGAGATGATCGAGCAGTTCGAGTCGGACATCACGACGCACGCCCGGTTCTGAGGGCCTCGGCCCGAGCCCCTCGATCCGCCCGCCCCCTCCGCCCCTCCCCTACCTCCGACCCCCGCGCCCCTTCCGGGCCCTCCGAACCCTCTGGGCCTTCCGAACCCGAACCCGAACGCGGCGCGCGCGGACGGCCGGTCCGTCCTGCCCGGACGACCGGCCGTGCCCCTATCCTGGTCGCGATCTTGCGGGGTGCGTGGGAGGGAGCGTCCGATGGAGACGACGGAGCCGGTCGAGGGGCTCGCGGTGATCGCGTTCGCCGACGGGCCGGACCTGGAAGCCTGGCTGGAGCGGCACCACGGGGACACGCCGGGCATCTGGCTGCTGCTGGGCAAGAGCGGCTCCGGCCTCGCCTCGCCCACGTCCGAGGACATCCTCGACGCCACGCTCGCCTTCGGCTGGATCACCGGCAAGCGCAAGACCCGCGACGAGCGCAGCTACCTGCAGAAGATCACCCCGCGCCGGCCGCGCAGCCTCTGGTCGCAGGTCAACGTGCGGCAGGTCGAGACGCTCCTCGCCGCCGGCCGGATGCGCGAACCCGGCCTCGCGGAGGTCCGGGCGGCCCAGGCCGACGGACGCTGGGAAGCCGCGTACCCCTCCCAGAAGGACGCGACGGTCCCCGAGGACCTGGCGGCGGCGCTCGCGGCCGACCCGAGGGCGGCGGCCGCGTTCGAGGCGCTCGGGAGGACCGACCGCTACCTGATCATCCTGAGCCTGTGGCAGGCCCGGACGCCGAAGACCCGGGCCGCACGACTGGAGCGGGCCGTGTCGGCCCTGACGGCCTCCGCCACCCCGTGACCGCTCCGGTGGTTCAGCTCCGCCCTCGCCGGTAGAGCACCTGGTGGGCGTCCCACTCCACGAAGGACTCCGCGTGGGTCATGCCCACGGCCTCCAGGAGGCGGCGGGAGGGGGTGTTCGCCTCCTGGGTGACGGCGACGACGGCCGGCACGTCCTCCAGGGCCCGTTCGACGGCCGCGGCGACGGCCTCGCGGGCGTAGCCCTGCCCCCAGTGCTCGGGCAGGAACTGGTACGACACCTCGGTCTCCCCGTTCCGCCCCTCCCTCTGCACGGTGACCAGGCCGAGGACCACGCCGTCGCAGGCCCGCTCCACGGCGTGGAACCCGGGCGCGCCGACGATGCGCCGCTGCCGGATGCGGATCACGGACTCGACCACCGGACCGCCCAGGTGCCGCCGCACCTCCGGATCGGTCCACAGCCGCGTCACGGCGGGGACGTCCCGGGCGCGCACGCCCCGGAGCACGAGCCGCTCGGTGACGAGGGGTGCGGCCGACCTGGTCGGTGCGGTGGATGAGGTCATACGTCGATGATGACAGGCCCGGGGACGTACGACCGACGACCGACCGCCCTCCCGCCCACGGCCCGACGTGCGACGACGCCCCGTCCGCCTAGCGTCTGCCCCATGAGAATCGGAATCCTTGGAACGGGACATGTCGGCCGCGCGCTGGCCGGCGCGTGGTGCGCGGCGGGCCACGAGGTGCTGATCGGCTCGCGCGCGCCGGACGAGGCGCCGCCGCACGACACCGGCGTGCGGATCGTGGCCACGGCCGACGCGGTCGCCACCGCGGACGTCGTCGTCAACGCCACCCCCGGCACGGCATCCGTCGCCCTCCTCGCCTCGGTCGGCGCCCCCGCCCTCGCCGGCAAGGTGCTCCTCGACGTCGGCGTCGGCTTCACCGAGACCGGAGACCTCTCCCACCTGGGCGAGAGCCTCGGCGAGGAACTTCAGCGCACCTTCCCCGCCACCCCCGTCGTGAAGACCCTGTGCACCATCGACCGCCTCGTCATGGTCGCCCCCGACTCCCTGGAGGGCCCGAGCACGGTCTTCCTCTCCGGCGACGACCCGACCGCGAAGCAGACCGTACGCGGCCTCCTCCACGATCTCGGCTGGCCCCCGGACTCCCTGCTCGACCTGGGCGGCATCACGACAGCCCGCGGCCAGGAACACTTCAGCCTCCTCTTCATCGGCATCGCCGAGGGACTCGGCTCGTACCGCTTCGGACTGCGCGTGGTGAAGCTGTCCGAAGAGCACGCGGCGGGGGCGGCGCCCTAGAGACCGCCGAGGAGGGCCTTCACCTCGTCCCAGTCGAGGTCAACGGGCGCGTGGGTGTCGCGCGCGGTGGCCGTGTCCTTGTAGCCGCTGGAGGTGACGACGCAGACCACGGGGCCGTCCTCGTCGGCCGGGCCGTGGGCGCGCAGGGCCGCGAGACCGGCGGCCGAGGACAGCTCACACCAGAGGCCCTGGGCCGCCAACTCCGCCTGTGCGTCCGCCATCTGGCGGTCCGTCACCGTACGGGCCGCTCCACCGGTCGCGCGGAGGGCGACGACCCCACGGTAGCTGCTGATCTCGCAGTCGATGGCGTACGCGGCGGTCGGGCCGACCGGGACCCTTGCCGTGTCGGCGCCGGTGCGCATCGCCTCGGTGAGCGCGCCGGCGGCGGCCGGCTCGGCCGCGTACACGCGCGGCACCGAGTCGGTGACGCCGAGCCGGGCCAGCTCCTGGAAGCCCTTGGCCACGCCGAACAGCAACTCGCCGTACCCGGTGGGCACATGCACCGCCGCCGGGGCACGCCCGAGTTCGAGGGCGATCTCGTACGCGATCGTCTTGTAGCCCTCGGGCCCGAAGGGGTGCCCGGTGTGGGCGGTGTCGGTCACGCTGCTGACCGACTGGTAGCCCAGCTCGGCCACGATCCGGCGCATCAAGGGGCGCACGGACGTGTGGGGGACGGTCAGCACGGTCGCGCCGTAGGCGCGGACGTGGCTCGCCACGGCGGGTGGGGCGAGGGGCGACGTGAAGACGACGCACGGCAGCCCCGCGCGGGCCGCGTACGCGGCCGCCGACGCGCCGTGGTTGCCCGAGGACGACACGACGATTCCGCTCGCGCCCGAAGCCACCGCCGCGCTCACCGTCACCCGGTTCAGCCGGTCCTTGTGGCTCCACGTCGGGTTGCGCGACTCGTCCTTGACCCACACCCCGTCGGCCAGCCGCACGAGCGGCGTGTCGCCCTCGCCGAGGCCCGGCGCGGCGAGCGGCGGCAGCAGCGGTGCCCAGCGCTCCAGGCCGTGGGCCGCCGGTCGGCCGAACAGGTCGTGCGGAACGCGGTCGTAGGCGTAGTCGACGTCCAGTGGGTACGCGACGGTGTCGGTGGACAGAATCGGATCGCCCTGTGTGAGCGGTGGCCACAAGGGGTGGGTCACCGCCGGATCGCGGAGCGAACGCTGCACGGTGGCAAGGGAGTTCATCAACCCATCCTCCTCTGCAGCGCGGCAAGGGCGCCGGCGCGCCGACCCGGCACCGCGCGCCGCAGCTCGACGAGCGCGGGACCGAGCGCGCGGGCCCGGGCCGGGTCCTGGATCTGCTCCCACTGGTGGTGCGCCCGGTCCACCGCGCCCTCGACGTCCGGCTCCTCGGGAGTCTGCCGCAGCCCGAGCCGGGCCTGCGCGGCGGCGATCCACAACTCGCAGCTGCGCGCCGGCTCCCCGGCGAGCCGCGCCAGGTCCGCCCGCACCTCGACCCAGTGCAGGGCCTCCCCCGACCGCGGACCGTACCGCCGCAGCGCGTCGCTCTCCCACGCCGCGGCCACGGCCGCCGCCTCCCCGTGCCGCCCGGCCATGGCGGCAGCGAGAATCGCCGGATGCGGATCCACCCCGCTCCCGGGCCGCGGCGGCCCGTCGGGCGCGGCCGCGAGGCCGGGCGCGTGCCGGCCCGTCCCCTCCGGCCCTGCCGCGCCGCCGGGCGCGTACGCGGGACGAGGGGGCACCGAGACCGGCCGGGCGGGGGTGGGGACGGGGCCGGCGGGAGCGGGCACGGGGGACGGCGCGTCGGCGCCCGTGGGACTCTGCGGCAGCCCGCCGAGCGCCCGCTCCGGGCGTGCCTCCGGCGCCTGTCGGACCTGCGGCTCGGGAGTCGGCTCGGGGTGCGCCGAGGAAGCGTCCTCGGACTCCTGCTCCGGGCGCGGCCCGGGGGCGAGGGTGGGCGTGGGCGGCGCCGGTCGCGGCTCGGGACCCGCCCTGTGGGTCGGCTCCGACGCCGCCTCCGGGCTGCGCTCCGGGCGCGGCCCGGGGGGCGACTCGTGCTGTGCCTCCGGCGACGCGGCCCCATGGGCCGGCTCCGGCCGCGCCTCGGTCGTCGACGCGGGCCGTGAGCCGGGCATCGCCTCGGGCATCGCCTCGGGGACCGCCTCGGGGACCGCCTCGGGGACCGCCTCGAGGGCCGGCTCGGAGGTCGGTCCCAGGGACGGCACAGGTGTCGGCTCGTCCAGCCCCTCGTCGGGCTCGCCGACACGCCCGTCGGGCTCGCCGACACGCCGGTCGGCGGCTGACGCGGCCGGCTCGTCGGCGCGGCGGGGCGCCGCTTCGTCCGCGGTCTCCCGGCCGGCTGCCCTCTCCCGGGCCGCCGCCTCCCCCGGCGCGGCCGTGGCCGCGACGGGAATCTCGTCAACTGCGTCCCAGGCGAGAGCGATCGCTCCTGCCGTCGCTCCCGCGCCGACCGGCGCCGTCGTCACTCCACCCGCCGCCCCGTCCCGCCGGGCGCCCACGCTCGCCGCCCGCTGCGCGAGGCTCCCCGTACCGAGGCGGCGGGTCGGCGGGGAGTCGACGAGGGCCACCGGAGGGGCGGGCTGCAGCGAGGGGGCCGGGGAAGGCGCGGCCGTCGGGAGCGGTGGCGTCAGGAGGAGGGACGGCGCGTCGCCCGCGGTCGCTGCCGCCGCCTCCGTGTGGAGGGTCGCGAGCGGCGGGCGGGCGCCCGTGCGCCAGAGGGTGCCGAAGTGGCGGAGGTAGTCCGGGGTGAGGAGGGTGCCGCGGCGCGGGAAGGGGGTGACGCGGGCGTGGAGCGGGGCCGCCGGGCCGAGGTCGAGGGCGTTCCGGTCGGCGGCGAGGCGCTGCCACAGCTCCGGGTCGACGGCCAGGTCGGCGACGACCGTGGTCGTGCCCGGGCGGCGCGGCGCGAGTTCGGCGGCGAGCCAGTGCCAGGGAAGTCCCGTGTAGCGCAGAGTCGTCGGCGTGCTCCGGGCGAGGGCCAGGTGCGGCAGCTGCTGGCGGCGGTCGAGTTGGAGCTGGCCGGCGAGGTAGAGGGCGAGCGGTCCGGGGCTCCCCGCGGCGGCGCGCAGCCGCGTGAGGACGGTCTGCGGGTCGAGCGGGTCCGCCAGTTCGACCACCGTCGCCGTGTCCGTACCCGCGAGCGCCCCGGCGGGCACCGCCGCGAGGGCGGGCAGCACCGACGCCGCGTCCATCGCCCGTCCCCGTCCTGCCGGTGCCGCGGCCAGCAGCAGGGCCGTACCCATTGCGTTCTCCGAATCGCTCACCACAGCAGCACCGTAACCCGTGCCGGCGTGGCCGAATGTCGACCGGTCCCCATGTGGGCCTTTGGCATATGCCGTAAGCACCACCGTATCGAGTGTTGCCAAATCCCTTACGGGGTGTCGTGGGCTGTGCCAAAGTCGTACCCGGGCTTCACCTTCCAGACTTGGCCGCGCCACGTCGCCTGCATCGGAGTACGACATGCCGTCCCATCTGTTCGCGGACCGTCCCGCCCAGCCTCCTGAGCCTGGCACCGTGGACGCGCTGATCTCGCAGACGCGGCGTCTGCGCGGCGACGTGGACGCGGTGCGCCGGGACGCCGCCGTGGACGAGGACGACCCGCACAACCGGTGGCAGCGCGCGCTGTGCGATCTGGCCGTGCACCAGCTGGACGATCTCGGCGAGCACCTGGGCCAGTTGAAGGAGGGCCTGCCCGGCCAGTTCCAGCCCGACTCGGCCGCCGCCTACGCCGAGTCCGCCTTCCAGGCCGTTCCCCCGCCGCGGCTGACCGGCTCGCTGCTCTCCCGTGTCGGCAGCGCCGAGTGGGACCTGCTCACCGACGACGTGCACTGGTCCGACGAGCTGTTCCAGATCTTCGGCCGCCCGGAGGAGAGCGGCCCGATGTCCCTCGACGAGCTGCCGTCCATGGTCTTCGCCGAGGACCAGCCCGTCCTCCAGGCGATGGTGACGGACTGTCTCATCGACGGAAAGCCGATCGACGGCGAGTTCCGGATCGTCCGCACCGACGGGCGGGTCCGCACCGTGCACATGACGGGCGAGCCGGTCCTCGACTCCGACGGCTGCACCGCGTCCATGTGGGCCGTGCTGCGCGATGTCAGCGAACTGCGCCGCAGCGAGCGCGCGGTCCGTGAGAGCAAGGACACCCTCCAGCGCCACCAGCACATCGAGCACACCGAGCGCCGGGTCGCCGTCGAGCTCCAGGAGGCCGTGCTGCCGCCGTGGCGCGGCTCGCTCCGGTTCGCCCACGACGGTCCCGCCCCGCTCGACGTGGCGGGGCACTACCTGCCGGCCGTCTCGACCGGTCTCATCGGCGGCGACTGGTACGACGCGCTGGCTCTCCCGGACGGGGACGCGCTGCTCACGGTCGGCGATCTCACCGGTCACGGCGTGGCCGCGACCTCCTCCATGGCGATGCTCCTCGGCGCGCTGCGCGGCATGGCCGTGGCCGGCATCCGGCCCGGCGCGCTGATGGGTCACCTCAACCAGCTCCTGGAGACCTCGGTCCAGCCCGCCCTCGGCAGTGCGATGTGCTGCCGCTACGACCCGGCCGCCCAGACCCTCACCTGGTCCCAGGCCGGCCACCCCGCTCCGCTGCTGTTCCGCGACGGAACGGGGCGCGCCCTGGCCCGCCCGGAGGGCGTGCTGCTCGGCGCGACGACCGGCGCGGCGTACGAGGAGGCCGAGACGCGGCTCCTCCCCGGCGACGTGCTGCTGCTCCACACCGACGGGCTGACCAGAACCGACGACTGCACGGACGACAGCGGTACGGAACGGCTGCTCGCCCTCGCCCCCCGCCTGTCCGCCGCGCGCGACGCGCAGGACTGCATCCGGTCGGTGCTGGAGGAGTTCGGCGAGGGCCCGCGCGAGGACGACGCCTGCGTGATGGTGGTCCGGGTCGGAGGGTAGTCGTGGCCGTCCGGCCACGGTGAAGGGACGCCGGGGACGTCGCCGCCGACGGGTCCCGCCCCACCTGGGGACCCCGCCACGGCTGAGCACGCCCGCGCACGCTCTCCGTCCCGCACGGCTTCACCGCTGCTGCCCGGCCGGCCCTCGCCCTGCTGCCCGACCGGCCGAAGACACGTCGAGGCACGCCTGGGCACGCCCGGAGATGTCCGGCACGCCGAGGCATCAGGGGCAGGCCGACCACGCCTTCGGGCTCCGGCCCGGTCCTGTCCCGCCTCCCGCGGCTCCGTCGCGCCGCGTGTGCGTGAGGGGCTGCCGGGGCCCGACCCGCGCGCCCCTCACGCCTCTCCGGTCCTGGGGCGGTTCGCCGGTGCCTTCGGCAGGGCGGTCTCGATCTCCTCCCTCAGGTCCTCGATCTTGCTGTAGCCCGCGTACTGTCCGGTCAGCCGGTACATTTCGCGCAGCCGGTCCCAGGTGCGGTGCGAGGAGGTGTCGCCCATGGAGACCAGGGCCAGCCGCGCGTACCGGTCCGCCTGTTCCGGATCGTCGGCGATGAAGCAGGCCGAGGCGAGCGAGATGTGGTCGAACAGCTTGGAGCGGTCGTGCCCGTGGCGCCGCAGTTCCAGGGCGAGCTTGGCGTGACGCTGGGCCGGGACCGCGGCGGCCGGGTCGTGTTCGGCGAGGGTGCGGTAGGCGAGCGCCTGCATGCCGTGCAGGTCGGCCTCGTCGAAGTTCTGCATCCAGCTGGGCTTCTCGTCGCCCTTGTCGGAGACGAAGAGGTCCTCGGCCTCGCCGAGGGTGCGGCGCATCGCCTGACCGCGGCCCATCGACGCCTGTGCCCAGGCCTCGATGGTCTGGAACATGGCCTGGGTGCGCGGCAACAGCCGTTCCCCCGCACCCGACTTGGCGAGCTTCATCAGGTCGAGCGCCTCGTCGGGCCGGCCCAGGTGGACCATCTGGCGGGCGGCGCGGGAGAGCGCCTCGCCCGCCCGCGGCCGGTCGCCGCCCTCGCGGGCGGCGTGGGCCGCGATGACGAAGTACTTCTGGGCGGTGGGTTCGAGGCCGACGTCATGGGACATCCAGCCGGCGAGCACGGCCAGGTTGGCGGCGACGCCCCACAGGCGCCGCTGGAGGTGATCGGGGTGGTGGTAGGCGAGCATGCCGCCCACCTCGTTGAGCTGACCCACGACCGCCTTGCGCTGCAGGCCTCCGCCGCGGGAGGCGTCCCAGGCGCGGAAGACCTCGACGGAGCGTTCCAGTGCCTCGATCTCCTCCGACCCGATGGGGGCGGCCTCGTAACGGTCGTACCCAGCGGGGTCGGCGTGGAGGGGATCGATGGCGCTGGGGGCGGCGCCGGGTCGTGCGGGGTCGGTGTGGAGCCAGTCGTGCATGGCGTTGGTGAGTACGGAGCCGGCGGCAAGCGCGGCACCCGCGCCCACCAGGCCGCGTCGGTTGAGCATGAGGTCCATTCCCGTGAATTCGGTGAGGACCGCTGCCGTACGTTCGGGCGCCCAGGGCAGCCCGTCAGGGTTGTCGGTGTTCCTGACGTCCCGCCGCTTGCCGGCGCGCCCGTGTCGTACGAACCCGAGGTCCTCGATGGTCACGACACGGCCGAGTCGCTCGGTGAACAGCGCTGCCAGCACCCGGGGGACGGGATCGCGCGGGGTCTCCCCCATGTCGATCCAGCGCCGCACCCGCGAGGTGTCGGTCGCCAGCTGGGGGTGGCCCATGGCCGCCGCCTGCCGGTTCACGAGTCTCGCGAGTTCGCCCTTGGACCAGCCGGCGAGGCCGAAAAGGTCCGCCAGGCGGGTGTTGGTCTGTCCGGTCACGTCTAAGCCCCCAGGTTCTCGGCTGAGTTGACAGTAACCCCCTGTCATAGGGCTGGCGACTATTCGCCAGGGTTCGCCAGGGTGCGCCCGATGTTCCGCCACCCGCGCCCGGGTGTCAGGTAGGAACGCGCCACCCCGCCCCGTCGACCGGCCCTCATTTTCCCCAGGGTGCGGATCGGTCGGGCGGGCGGGGCGACGCACGCAACTCGTCGGCGCACGAAGGGATCTGTCACCTCCATGTACACAGCATCGTCCTCCGTGACCGCCCCGCCCCGGCCGCTGCACCGCACCATCCCGGCCGGTTCCGGACCGTACCTCGCGCCCGCTCCGACACCGGGGGTGGCGCGGCCCAGGCGCTGGGCGGGGAGCACCGTCCAGCCGCCCAGCGGTCGCATCGACCTGTCCGGCCCTCAGGGCGCGCAGCTGCGCACGGCGATCGCGTCCGTCCACCGGATCTGCCCGGAGTTCAATCCGGTTCAGGTGCTGCGCCGCAGTGGACGTTCCGTGCTGATCGTCGGGACGACCGGTAGGACCACGGCGGTCGCGAAGTGTTTACTGGACCACTCCCCCGCGTGGGTCGAGCGGTTCAGGCACGAAATAGCGTCGTACCGCTCCTTCGTCCGGCACCGTCCCCCGGTGCGCGCGCCGCGGCTGATCGCCGCGGACCCGGAGAACTGCACGCTGGTCATCGAGCGGATGCCGGGACGGGCGGCCGCGCTGAGCCGGCATCCCGTCGAGGCGCCGCCCCGCGCGGACGTCCGCGCCACGCTCGGTGCGATCGCCCGGCTGAACGCCTGGCGCCCGCCGGCCGGGACCTTCGACGCGCCGCTCGACTACGGGGCGAGGATCGCCCGCTACCACGAGCTGGGCCTCTTCACCGACCGGGACCGGGACGACCTGCAGAAGCTGCTGCACGGGCTCGCTCCCGCGGGTGGCAGGCAGGGCATGGGGCAGTTCTGTCACGGTGACGCGCTGCTCTCCAACATCCTGCTGTCGCCCGCCGGTCCGGTGCTGGTCGACTGGGAGCACGCGGGCTGGTACCTGCCCGGGTACGACCTGGCGACGCTGTGGGCGGTGCTGGGGGACGCGCCGCTGGCGCGCCGTCAGATCAGCCAGCTGGCGCAGCAGGCGGGCACGGCCTCCCGGGACGCCTTCCTGGTCAACCTGATGATCGTGCTGACCCGGGAGATCCGCACGTACGAGACGGCGGTGCAGCGGACGATCAGGGAGGCTCCGCCGGCCGGTTCCGTGCCGGTGCCCGTGGGCGCGGTGTCGCCCGGCGAGGAACAGCGTCTGTTGCTGCGGCGGCTGCACGACGACTGCGCCATGGCACGGCGGGCCGTGCGCGCGGCGGTCGGGACGCGCTGAGCGCGGGCCGACACGAGACGGGGGTGGCGCGCCGCGCGCCCGGTGCCGACACACCGGGTGCGCGGCGCTTCCGTGTGCGCGGCCGAAGGGTCGAGGGCGGGGTGGGGCCGCTCCCGTGGGCAGCGCGGCCGGAGGAAGGAAAGTCGGCACGACACACCCCCATTGGTCTACTCCACTGACGCACCGCAGGCGGGCGCGCCGCCCGCCGGAAACTCCTCCGACCAGGTAAATCGCCTGTGTGGAGGGGTGATTGACGGATGGTCCGGGAGCCGCTACCCCTGTACGGGTTCGGTCCCGCACGCCCCCGCTCCCCCATCCGTTCCAGGAGGCTGCCTTGCTCCGTTCCACGTCCCTCAGACGTGTCGCGCCCGTCGTCCTGCTCCTGCCGTTGTTGTCCGGCGCGCCGACCGGCTGGGCGCCGGTCGCCGCCGAGGAGCCCGTGGCGGGCTCGCTGCAGCGGCAGTTCACGGTGGCGGCCGAGCGGCACGGCGTCCCGCAGAGCGTGCTGCTCGCCGTGTCGTACCTCCAGTCGCGGTGGGACGCCCACGGCGGCGCGCCGAGCGTGACCGGCGGCTACGGTCCGATGCACCTCACGGACGCGGTGACCGCGCTGGCCGAGGCACCGCACCACGCGGAGGGCGTGGAGGACGCCCGCGGCGACGGGTCGCGCACCCCGCGGCTCGGTGCCGGGACCCGGGCGGCGCCGCCCGCGGCGGCCGCGCTGCCGCCCCGGCTGCGGACGCTGGAGCGCGCGGCCGAGCTGTCCGGCCACACCGCCGAGGAGCTGCGGACGAGCACGGCGGCGAACATCGAGGGCGGTGCGGCGCTGCTGGCGGCCGCGCAGCGCGAGGCCGGCCTGCCGGCGAGCACGGACCCGGCCGCCTGGTACGGGGCGGTGGCGGCCTATTCGGGCGCGGACGACTCGGCGACCGCGACGGTCTACGCGGACGACGTCTTCGACGTGATCCGCACCGGCGAGTCGCGGACGACGGACAGCGGGCAGCTGGTCACCCTGGCCGCCGACCCGGGCGTCGCCCCGGCCACCGGACAGGTGGCCGCGCTCGGGCTGCGGGCTCCCGCGAAGGGTCCGGTGGAGTGCCCGCCGTCGGTGGCGTGCGAGTGGATCCCCGCGCCGTACGAGGAGTTCGGGGACGGCGACTACGGCAACCACGACCTCGCTGACCGGCCGCGGTCGCAGTCGGTCGACTACATCGTGATCCACGACACCGAGGCCAGCTGGGACACCACCCTGAAGCTGGTACAGGATCCTACGTACGTGTCGTGGCAGTACTCGCTCCGCTCCTCGGACGGTCACATCGCGCAGCACCTGTCGCTGAAGGACGTGGGCTGGCACGCGGGCAACTGGTTCGTGAACGCCAAGTCGGTGGGTCTCGAGCACGAGGGCTTCCTGACCTCGCCGGACTCCTGGTACACGGAGGCGATGTACCGGACCTCGGCGCGGCTGGCGCGCCATCTGGCGAAGCGGTACGACGTCCCGCTCGACCGGCAGCACGTGCTCGGCCACGACAACGTACCGGGGACGGTCACCTCGTCGATCAAGGGCATGCACACGGACCCGGGCCCGTACTGGGACTGGGCGCACTACTTCCAGCTCCTGGGCCGGCCGATCACGCCGAGCGCGGGCCCGAACGCCGGGGTGGTGACGATCCGTCCGGACTACGCGTCGCACCGGCCGGTGTACACGGGGTGCGTGGCCGCCGGGGAGGCGTGCGCACCGCACGGGAGCGGCGCGGTGCGCCTGCACACCGCGCCGAGCGCCGACGCGCCGCTGGTGAAGGACATCGGTCTGCGGCCGGGCGGGCAGGATTCGACAACCGGGGTCAACGACACGGGGGCGCGGGCCTCCACCGGCCAGAGCTTCGCGGTGGCGGAGCGGCGGGGCGACTGGACGGCGATCTGGTACCTGGGGCAGAAGGCGTGGTTCCACAACCCGAAGGAGGGATCGACGGCGGTGAACGCGCGGGGGCTGGTGCTCACGCCGAAGGAGGGCGTGGCGTCGGTGCCGGTCTACGGGCGGGCGTATCCGGAGGCCTCGGCCTACCCGGCGGGCGTCCCGGTGCAGTCGGTGTCCCCGCTGCCGTACAAGCTCCTCGCGGGGCAGCGGTACGTGGTGGGCGGCCGTACGCCGGGAGAGTACTACTTCGCACCGACGTTCGACCCCACGGGGCACACGGTCGTACGCGGCCAGGAGGAGTACTACGAGATCCAGTTCGGCCATCGGGTGGCCTTCGTGAAGGCCGCTGACGTGCTGGTTTCCCGGGCCTGACCGAGGTCTGGCCGAAACCGCGCGAGAGGCGCGGGGGTGCCGCCGGGTCAGGATCCGGACGGCACCCCGTGTCGAGCGGTATGACTATTCCGGTGTTCGCGTGGGCGCCAGGGGCGACGGGTAATGCTCGGCCGGACGACAGCCCAGCTCACCGAGAGGCCTCCCTGGCATGGCTCAGCCCTTCGTTCTGCCGGATTTCTATGTCCCGTATCCGGCGCGGCTCAATCCCCATGTGGAGACGGCCCGCACGCACACGCGTGACTGGGCGCGGGAGATGGGGATGCTGGAGGGCTCCGGGATCTGGGAGGAGGAGGACCTGCAGTCCCACGACTACGCGCTGCTCTGCTCCTACACCCACCCCGACTGTGACGAGGAGACCCTGTCCCTCGTCACCGACTGGTACACGTGGGTGTTCTTCTTCGACGACCACTTCCTGGAGATCTTCAAGCGCTCCCTGGACCGTCGGGGCGGCAAGGCGTACCTCGACCGGCTCCCGCTCTTCATGCCGGCCGATCCGGCGGCGGGGATGCCCGAGCCGACCAATCCGGTGGAGGCCGGACTCGCCGATCTGTGGCGGCGGACCGTTCCGTCGATGTCGGAGGCCTGGCGGGTGCGGTTCGCCGAGGCGACCGAGCACCTGCTGTACGAGTCCCTCTGGGAGCTCGACAACATCCACGAGGGGCGGATCGCCAACCCCGTCGAATACATCGAGATGCGCCGCAAGGTGGGTGGGGCACCCTGGTCGGCGGGGCTCGTCGAATACGCGGCGGGCGCCGAGGTGCCGGAGCGGGTGGCGGACGCACGGCCGCTGCGCGTCCTGCGGGACGCCTTCTCGGACGCGGTCCACCTGCGCAACGACCTCTTCTCGTACCAGCGGGAGGTGGAGGAGGAGGGCGAGAACAGCAACGGCGTGCTGGTCCTGGAGAGGTTCCTCGGCTGTACGACCCAGGAGGCGGCGAACGCCGTCAACGACCTGCTGACCTCGCGGCTGCAGCAGTTCGAGAACACCGCACTCACCGAAGTGCCCGCGCTCTGCGTGGAGGAGGCGCTCGGTCCGGAGGAGGCGGCGGCGATCGCCGCGTACACGAAGGGCCTGCAGGACTGGCAGTCCGGCGGCCACGAGTGGCACCTGCGCTCCAGCCGGTACATGAACGGGGGCCTGGTGAAGGGCGCTTCGCCGTTCGGCGGCCTGATCGGCACCTCCGCGCTCGACATCAGGAACCTCTTCGGACGCCCGGCGGCGAGCCGGCTGCGCACGCTCACCCACCAGCCGTACCAGCGGGTGGGCCCGTCGCTGCTCCCGGACTTCGACCTGCCGTACCCGCTCGCGCTGAGCCCGCACCTCGACGAGGCACGGCGGCACACGGTGGAATGGGCGGAGCGCATGGGGCTCCTGGACGACATCTGGGACCGGCCGATGGCGGAGGGCTTCGACCTCGCGCTCTGCTCGGCGGGGCTCGCCCCGGACGCCACGGCGGAGGAGCTGGGGCTCAGTGCCGACTGGCTGACCTGGGGCACGTACGCGGACGACTACTACCCGATCGTCTTCGGGCGCCCGCGGGACCTCGTCACGGCGAAGCGGCAGACCGAACGGCTCAAGTCCTGTATGCCGCTGTCGGATCCGTCCGCGGGGGCGGCGCTCGCGGAGCACCCGATGGAACGGGCGCTCGCCGACCTGTGGGGACGCACGGCCGGGCCGATGAGCGACGCGGCACGGGCGCGGTTCCGTGCCGCCGTCGAGATCATGCTGGACGGCTGGATGTGGGAGCTGCACAACACGGCCCAGCACCGGGTGCCCGACCCGGTCGACTACATCGAGATGCGCCGCAGCACCTTCGGCTCCGAGCTGACCACGCTGATGTCCCGGTTGCGGAGGCCCGAGGTCCTGCCTCCGGAGATCTTCCGTACGGGTACCGTACGCGCCCTGGAGGGCTCCCTCATGGATTACGGGGCGATGGTCAACGACCTGTTCTCGTACCAGAAGGAGATCGAGGTCGACGGGGAGCTGCACAACCTGCTGCTCGTGGTGCAGACGTTCTTCGACTGCGACTACCCGGCGGCAGTGTCGATGGTCGACGACCTGATGCGGGGGCGGCTGCGCCAGTACGAGCACGTGAAGAAGCACGAAGTGCCGCTGCTGCTTGCGGACTTCCGGCTCGACGCGGAGGGCCGGGCGGCCTTCCGGGGCTATCTGCGGGACCTGGAGGACTGGGTCGCCGGGGTCCTCAACTGGCACCGGAGCGTGCGGCGTTACGGGGCGGAGGACGTCCGCGCGGGTGCCGGGACCTCACTCGCGCGCCGGGGCCCGCGGGGCCTCGGGACGTCTGCGGTGCGGATCGCGGCGACGTACGGCGCGCTCGTGAGCTAGCCGGGCGCGACGAGGCCCCCGGCGCCGAGCCGGGGGCCTGGTCGGCGTCGCGCTACGGGCGCTGACCGCGCAGCTGGTCGAGTTCGCGGCGGTCGCGCTTGGTGGGGCGGCCGGCGCCGCGGTCGCGCACACCGGCCACGGCCACGTGCTCACGGGGCGGCGGGGGCGGGCTGTTGTCGACGTAGGCCTCGGCGGCGGCGGGCGGGCCGACCCGCTTGGTGAGCACTTCCTTGACCTCGACGATCCGCTGCCGGCCGCCGTGGAAGACCCGTACCTCGTCGCCCGGCTTCACGGGCTGGGCGGGCTTGGCCCGCTCCCCGTTGACCTTCACGTGCCCGGCCCGGCAGGCCGCGGCGGCCTGGGAGCGGGTCTTGGTCAGCCGGACCGCCCAGATCCAGCTGTCGACGCGTGCGCTCATCGGCCCCCGCCTCCCGGTCAGCCCTGCTGGAACAGCTCGGCGGGCAGCGGCTTGAGCAGCGCGTACAGGTCGTCGGTGATGGGACGGTCCCAACTGGCGATGGTGACCAGGACGTTGTCGCTGCGGTCGAACTGCACGCAGGAGATGCGGCTCTCCGAGAGCTTGAGGCGGCGCACGATCAGCAGGTTGTCGCCCTGCATCACCGGCACGTCCTCGCGGTCGAGGACCTCGACCGGCTCGTCGTTCTCCAGGGCCGCGAGCAGCTGGGCCACCTCGAAGGGGACCTGTCCGTCGGCGAGCTCGCGCGCCGGGGAGCCCTCCGGGAGATTGCCGATGATCATCGCGGGGCCGCGGCCGCCGAACAGGTCGTAGCGGAGGAACACGCCCTGGCAGCTGCCGTCGGGTGCCGGGAGCAGGCCGGCGCCGAGATTGCCGGGCCAGTCCCCGGGGTCCATGGCCAGGACGTCGAAGTCCGGACCCGCGGGTGTGGCGGCGCTGCGGCGGCGGAGGAAGGACATACCGCCATGGTACGTGCCCCGGCGCGCAGCGCGGCGCGCCGGGGCGGGCATCGCGCGCCTCAGTTCCGAAGCGCCTGCGCGAGTCCGGCGCGGTCGGTGCCGAGCTTGCGGTAGACGGCGGAGAGCAAGCGGGTGACGGTGGCCCCGTCGACGCCGAGCACGTCGGCCGGGTCCTCGCCACGGGCGGTCAGCTCGGCGGCCGCCCGCTCACGGGCGGTGAGCGTGTCGGTGCCCGCGGGCAGCAGCGCGCGGGGGCGCAGCCCGGCGGCGGCGAGCTCGGCCCGCGCGTCCTCGACCAGGCCGTCCGCGCCACAGCTCTGGGCGGTCTCCAGGCCGCGGTAGAGGTGCTCGGCGGCCTCATGGGTGCGGCCCGTGCGGCGCAGCGCGGTACCCAGGGCGACGAGCGAGCGGGCCAGCTCGTACGCGGCGGGCGAGCGGTCGAGCCAGTCGACGGACTCCTCCAGGAGCTTGACCCGCTCGGTGTCCGGGGAGACCTCGGCGGTGACGCGGAGCGCCTGGCCGATCGCGGAGGGCGCGCCGTACTGCCGGGCGCGGGCCACGGCGGCGAGCGCCGTGTCGCGGGCCCGGTCGGGGGTCTCGCAGGCCTCGGCGAGGGCGAGGTGCGACTGCCACGGGCACCAGGCGGGGTTGCGCATGCCGCGCGGGTCGAGACGGCGGCCGACGGCGGCGAGCTCGGCGGCCGCCTCCTCGGTACGGCCGGTGGCGAGGAGGAGTTCGGCGTGGACGGTCTGGGAGTCGGGAAAGGTGACGGCGGCCGGGAAGGGTTCGCCGAAGTCGTGGGCGCGGGCGATCCGCTCGGCCTCCGCCGTACGGCCCCGGGCGAGCAGCACCTCGATCATGACGCCGGTGGCGTACCACTGGGCGGGCGTCCGGGGACCGACGCGCTCGGCGAGCCGCAGCCCCGCGCGCACGAAGTCCTCGGCCTCGACGAGGCGGCCGCGGCGGTAGCGGATGTAGCCGAGGAGGGTGTACGCGAAGGACAGGTGGGCCCCGCGCCAGCCCTGCCGCTCGAACTCGGCGGTGCCGGCGGCGAACAGCTCCTCGGCGCGGCCGGGCCGGTCGGCGTAGAGGAAGGTGAGGGCGACGAGGACGGGGACCTCGAAGCCGCGGCTCTCGTCGGCCCAGCTGAGACCGCCCTCCAGGGCGCGCTCGGCGTGGCCTACGGCGACGGCGGAGGGCTCGGCGCGGACGGTGGCGTCCCAGGCGCGCAGGCCGATGATGTACCGCTCGGTGAGGTCGCGGCCGGTGAGGCGGTCGGCCAGCTGGGCCAGCCGGCGGGAGCGGGCCGGGGAGTCGGGCTCGTCGGCGCGGAAGGCGTCCCACATGAACTTCTCGGACTGCATGCGCAGCCGGCTGCGGGCGTCGGTGGTGAGCCGGGACTCGCGGCCGAGGAGCTCGGAGGCCTCGACGAGCCGGTCGCTGTGCGCGAGGACCTGGGAGAGCCGGTACACGATGCCGTGCCGCAGGGCGGGCTCGGCGACCGGTTCCTCCAGGGCGGCGCGCAGGTGGTTGACGGTGGTGGCGGGCTCGGTGAGGAGGGAGGCGCAGCCGAGCTCGAAGAGGACGGCGGCCCGCTCGTCGCGGTCGGGGGGCTCGCGCAGGGCCCGGGCGAGATAGCTGCGGGCGGTGTCGGGGGCGCCCGCCCGCAGGGTCTCCTGGGCGGCGGCGCGCAGGTGCTGGACCACCCAGGGGTCGCCCTCGGGGTGCGTCTCGACGAGGTGGCGGGCGGCGGCGGTGGGGCCGAGCCCGGCGTCGACGACGCACCAGGCGGCCTGGCCGTGCAGGGCCACCCGGGTGGCGGCGGGGATGGCGTCGTAGACGGCGGTGGCGATCAGGGGGTGGACGAATTCGAGGGTCTCGGTCTCCTCGTCGGGCGCCTCGGCCAGGACGCGGGCGCGGCGCAGGAGTCCCGCGCTGCGGGCGACCTCCTCGCCGCCGAGTCCGGCGACGGCGCCGGCGAGCTGTGGGGAGATCTCGGTGCCGAGGACGGCGCAGGCCCAGGCCAGGCGGACGGTGGCGGTGCCGAGACGCTCGATCTGCGCGATCAGCCCGCTGCCCTTCACGGCGGCGGCGAGATCGCGCAGCGTGTGGGCGCGGTCCGCGACGGGCTCCAGGCCCCGGTCGCGGATCCTGGCGGCGAGCTCGACGGCCTCGAACGGATTGCCCGAGGTGACGGCCCAGCACTCGCGGCAGAACGCGTCGTCCGCATGGGCGCCGACGCGGTCGCGCACGAGCCTGGCGATGGCGGTGGAGGTGAGCGGCTCCAGGCCGAGCGGCCGCTGCCCTGACCGGCGTCCGGTGAACTCGGCGCCCGACTCAGGGAGTTCGTCGGGCCGGTAGGCGACGACGAGCAGCATCGGCAGCTCCTCGGCGCGCGGCGAGAACGCCGACAGCCAGCCGAGGGACTCGGGGTCGGCCCAGTGGGCGTCGTCGAGGACGACGACGAGCGGGGCGCGGCGCACCGCGAGGTGGGTGAGTACCCAGTCGAGGCCGTCCCGCAGCCCCTGGGGGTCCGGCGGCGCGCCCTCGGCGGCGGTGCACAGACCGAGCGCGGGGCCGACGATGTCGTACCAGCTGCCGAGCCGCTCGCGCAGTTCGGTCCGTGAGGCGGCGGCGAGCTGCGGCTGCAGCAGCTGGCGCGCCACGTGGAACGCGACCCGCTGCTCCTGGTCGCCGCCCCGGGCGGACAGCACGGTGCACCCCTTGGCGGCGGCCCGCCGCCGGATCTCGGCGAGCAGCGTGGTCTTCCCGAGCCCGGCGGGCGCGGCGTAGGCGAGTACGCCGCCGCGCCGGACGCTCCGCGCGGCCCGACCGCCCTCGCTCGCGGTCCCGGCGCCCCGCACGACGCGCAGGAGCGGTGTGCCGGGCGCCTGCCGGGGGCGGGGGACGCGTGCGGGCCGACCGGCGCGGTCGGCGTCGGTGCCGGGGCCGGCGGAGGGGAGAGGGTCGGGGCGGGACCCGGCGGGGTGCCCGTGGGGCGGCCCGTCGGCGGCGCCGGGCCCGTGGGCCGTCCCGCCGGGCGCGGCGTCGGGGCGCGTCACGGCCCGGTCGGGACCGGCCGACGGCTCCCCGCCCTCGCCGCCGGGCGTACCGTCGGCGGCCCCCACCG
This sequence comes from Streptomyces sp. NPDC051921, assembly GCF_040680975.1. Classification (NCBI taxonomy): domain Bacteria; kingdom Bacillati; phylum Actinomycetota; class Actinomycetes; order Kitasatosporales; family Streptomycetaceae; genus Streptomyces; species Streptomyces sp. NPDC051921. The sequence goes on along the minus strand of NZ_JBFAXU010000019.1, from coordinate 87,619 downwards.
CCCCGTCGCCCCCTGCTTCCTCCCCGCGCCAGGACGCCTCCGCGCCGTGGCCCGTCAGAAGGTTCAACGCCTCTTCGGCTGCCGCGAGTTCGGCCTCGCGCTCGATGAGGCCGAAGCCTCGGCCGGCCGGTCCGCCGGTCTGTACCGCCATGGTCCACCCCCACCCCACGCTGGGGGCGCACACCCGGCGCACAAGGGGTGCGTCCGGAGCGGTGGCCCCACGAAAACCCCAGCGTACGCCGGGAAGCGCCCCCGGGGCTGAAGATTGTGCAGGTCGTGTGAAAGAGCCTCAGGAGCGCCGGGCGAGCGCCTCCAGAACACCCAATGCCTCCTCCGCCCGCGCATGTTCGACGAAGAGGTGGTCGTGGTGGAAACCGGCGACCACGTTGCAGCTGAGCCCGGCGTCGGCGAGGGCTCCCGCTACGGACGCCGTCAGACCCACGGCGTCGAGGGCCGAGTGGACCCGCAGGGTGATCCAGCCGGCCACGTAGTCGTACGCCAGCGAGGCCGCGTCCGCGTCCTCCTGGCGTACGACCATCGTCAGGCCCTCGCGCTCGGCGACGGTGACGACCGGGGCGAGGTCTTCGGGGGCGGGGCCGTCCACGGTGGTGAAGACGTAGCGGCCGGGGTGGAGTTCCGGCCGCATCCCGGCGAGCAGCCGGGTCAGATCACGCTCTGCGTTCATGATCACCACCCTAGGGGGTGTCGTGCCGATCAGGCCGGGGCCGCGGCGCCCGGTCGGCAGGACACTCCTCGGACCGCCCCCGGGGAACGGCCCCTCGCCGGGCTCAGGTCAGGTCGAACTCGCCGTCGCGCGCATTGACCACGAACGCCCGCCATTCCGCCGGGGTGAACACGATCGACGGCGCTTCCGGCCGACGCCCGTTGCGCATCGCGATGAAGCCCTCGACGAACGCGATCTGGACGTCGCCCACGCCCTGGCTGCCGGAGCGCCAGTCCGCCTGTGACAGGTCGAGGTCCGGAAGGTCCTGCCCCGTCCTGGCGTGCTGGGTCATGGTGCTGTCCGTCACGTCCGTGCTCCTCTCGCGTCGTCCCACGCATCACGCGTCACGCTGTGCTGCTCGTCCGGGCCTCAGCGTAGCGACCGGTCCGGGGCACCGACAGACCTCGGGCCGTGTGCGGCCGGTCGTCGACCTCCCTCAGGCGGTGGGCGGCCGGTCGCCGACGAGCCACATGGCGAAGAACTGCGCGCCCCCTCCGTACGCGTGCCCGAGCGCCGTGCGCGCCCCCTCCACCTGGTGCTCGCCGGCCTGCCCCCGTACCTGGAGGGCCGCCTCCGCGAAGCGGATCATGCCGGAGGCGCCGATGGGGTTGGTGGACAGCACGCCGCCGGACGGGTTCACGGGCAGGTCGCCGCCGATCTCGGTGACGCCCGCCTCGGTGAGCTTCCAGCCCTCGCCCTCCTCCGCGAAGCCGAGGTTCTCCAACCACATCGGCTCGTACCAGGAGAACGGCACGTACATCTCGACGGCGTCGATCTGCCGGCGCGGATCGGTGATCCCGGCCTGCCGGTAGACGTCTGCCGCGCAGTCCCGCCCGGCCTGCGGGGAGACGAAGTCCTTGCCGGCGAAAAGGGTGGGCTCGCTGCGCATGGCGCCACCGAGCATCCAGGCCGGCGGGCGGGGCGAACGGGCCGCGCCCGCCCGATCGGTGAGGATCATCGCGCAGGCCCCGTCGGAGGACGGGCAGGTCTCCGAGTAGCGGATCGGGTCCCAGAGCATCGGCGAGGACTGCACCTTCTCCAGGGTGATGTCGTGCTCGTGGAGATGGGCGTACGGGTTCTTGAGCGCGTTGCGGCGGTCCTTGTAGGCGACGAGCGAGCCGATCGTGTCGGGGGCTCCGGTGCGCCGCATGTAGGCGCGTACGTGGGGGGCGAAGAAGCCGCCCGCGCCGGCGAGCAGCGGCTGCTGGAAGGGGACGGGCAGGGAGAGGCCCCACATGGCGTTGGACTCGGACTGCTTCTCGAAGGCGAGCGTGAGCACCGTGCGGTGCACACGGGCGGCGACGAGGTTCGCGGCGACGAGGGCGGTGGAACCCCCGACCGAGCCGGCGGTGTGGACGCGGAGCATGGGCTTGCCGACCGCGCCCAGGGCGTCGGCGAGGTAGAGCTCCGGCATCATCACGCCCTCGAAGAAGTCGGGGGCCTTGCCGATGACGACGGCGTCGACGTCCGCCCAGGTCAGCTCGGCGTCGTCGAGGGCGCGCCGGGCCGCCTCGCGGACGAGGCCGGCGAGCGAGACGTCCCGGCGGGCGGCGACGTGCTTCGTCTGGCCGATGCCGACGATCGCGACGCTTTCCTTCGATGTCACGGCCTTACTCATGCGAGTCCCCTTCCAGGACGGCGACCAGGTTCTGCTGGAGGCAGGGCCCGGAGGTGGCGTGGGCGAGGGCGCGGTCGGAGGCTCCGCGGTGGATGCGGGCGGCGGCCTCGCCGAGCCGGATGAGGCCGGCGGCCATCACGGGGTTGGCGGCGAGCGCGCCGCCGGACGGATTGACGCGGACGTCGTCACCGAGGGCGAGGGCCCTGCGCAGGACGACCTCCTGGGAGGTGAACGGCGCGTGCAGTTCCGCGGTGTCGACGGGCCGGGCGGCGCCGGGGTCGAAGGCGCCGGCGCGCTCGGCGGCGAGCCGGGTGGAGGGCGAGTCGGTGAGGTCGCGGACGCCCAGGGAGTGGGCCTCGATGCGGTGGTCCATCCCGGTGATCCAGGCGGGCCGGGCGCACAGCTCGCGGGCCCGGTCGCCGGCGGCGAGGATCACGGCGGCGGCTCCGTCGCCGATGGGCGGGCAGTCCCCGGTGCGGAGGGGGGCGACGAGGTGGTCGCCCTGGGGCCGCGCCCCGGGCAGCTGGGCGTGCGGATTGGCGGCGGCGTCCTGGCGGCTGCGGGTCGCGATCGCGGCGAGCGCGGGCTCGTCGGTGTGCCCGGCGTCGATGAGGGCCTGTGCCTGGAGGGCCGCGAGGGCGACGGAGTCGGGCCACAGCGGGGCGACGTAGTACGGGTCGAGCTGGCGGGTCAGCACGTCGCGTACGGAGCCGGGCGAGGACTTGCCGTACGCGTACACGAGCGCCGTGTCGGCCTCGCCGGTCAGCAGCTTCACCCACGCCTCGTACAGCGCCCAGGCACCGTCCATCTCCACGTGCGACTCGGAGATGGGCGGCCAGGCGCCGACGCCGTCGAGGGCCATGGTGAAGGAGAAGGCGCGTCCGGCGAGGTAGTCGGAGGAGCCGGAGCAGGTGAAGCCGATGTCGGAGGTCCTGAGGCCGGTCCGCCGCAGCACCTCGTGGAGGACCGGCATCACCATCTCGACCTCGGAGAGGTCGTCGGTGCGGCGGGTGTGGTCGGTCTGGGCGAAGGCGACGATGGCGACGTCCCGGCGTGCTGCGGTCACAGGAGCTCCTTGTACGTGTCGTAGTCGGCGTCCGGCTCCCCGCTGGGGCGGTAGTGGTCGGGGTATCGGCCGCCCTCGCTCCACACGGGCTCGACGCGCAGCCCCATGCGGACCTGGTCGTAGGGGATGCCGGCGATCCGGCCGTGCAGGGCGAGCCCGGCGCCGTCGAGGGCGATGTGGGCGTAGACGTACGGGACCTCGATGTCGAGGTTCTTCGCCTTGATGTTGACGATGCAGTAGGTGGTGACGGTGCCCCGCGGGCCGACCTCGACCCGCTCGGTGGTGGCGACCCCGCAGGTGGGGCAGGCGCCGCGGGGCGGCACGTACACCTTGGCGCAGGAGGGGCAGCGCTCGCCGACGGTACGGCGCTCGGCGAGGGAGTGGAGGTAGCCGGTCTGGGCGCGGCCGGGGGTGTACGTGTAGTCGAGGCGGGCGGGGGCGACGATGCCGGTGACGGGCTCGTCGAAGTCCCCGTCATGGGCCCGGCGTTCGCGCCGTTCGTCGCGGTCGTGCGAGGCCGGCTCGAAGCACGCGATGTCGGTGACGGCTCCGTGCCGTTCGGCGGCCCAGCGGATCCGGACGCGCATGCCGGTACGGACGGCCTCGGGCCCGGGGGCGTCGAGGGCGTGCAGGAGGGCGGTGTCGGCGCCGTCCAGGCGGACGAGCACCCAGGCGAAGGGGGTCGCGAGGGGCTGCCCGCGGCGGGGGTCGGGGTTCCAGGCCCAGGTGGTGACGGTGCCGGTGTCCCCGACCTCGACGAGTTCGCGCAGTTCCGCGGCGGTCTCGGGGTCGTACTCGACGGGCGGCACGAGCACGCGTCCGCCCTCGGTGCGCACGCCGAGCGGGACGCGCTCGCGCAGGCCGGTGAGGAAGGCGGACTGGACCGGCCCGAGGGAGCGGGTGAAGGGGAACTCGACGACGAGCGGGGCGCGCAGGGTTTCGAGGGCGTCGGTCATGCTGGCTCCTGACTGGGTGGGCGGGGCGGTTGCGCCTGCGGCGGGACCGGGCCGCGGGTCACTCCCGGCGGTAGACCGGGGCGCGCTTCTCGGCGAAGGCCTTGGCGCCCTCCTTCGCGTCGGCCGTGGCGAAGATCGGCCATCCGCGCTTGAGCTCCGCCGCCAGGCCCTCCTCCTCGGTCATCTCGGCGGTCTCGTAGACCGACGCCTTGACGGCCTCGACGGCGAGCGGCCCGCAGGCGTTGATCCGTTCGGCGATCTCCAGGGCAGTCTCCAGGGCGGTGCCGTCGGGGACGACCCGGCCGACCAGGCCGATGCCCGCGGCCTCCTCGGCGGTGTACGGACGTCCGGTGAGGAGCATTTCGAGGGCGTGGGTGCGGGGGATCTGGCGGGGCAGCCGGACCGTGGAGCCGCCGATCGGGAACAGGCCGCGCCGGACCTCGAAGAGGCCGAAGGTGGCGGAGGCCCCGGCCACCCGGATGTCGGTGCCCTGGAGGATCTCGGTGCCGCCGGCGACGCAGTAGCCCTCGACGGCGGCGATGACCGGCTTGCGCGGGCGATGGTGCCGCAGCATGGCCTTCCAGTGCAGGTCCGGGTCGGCTGTCATGCGGTCCCGGTACCGCTCCCCCTCCATCCCCCTGCCCGCGAGGGCCTTGAGGTCCATGCCCGCGCAGAAGGCGCCGCCGGCGCCGGTGAGGACGACCGAGCGGATCGTGTCGTCGGCGTCGGCCTCCAGCCAGCCGTCGTGGAGTCCGACGAGCATCGGCAGCGAGAGCGCGTTCTTGGCCTCGGGCCGGTTCAGGGTGAGGACGAGCGTGGCGCCTTCGCGCCGCACGTCGAGGTGTTCCGTGCCGCCATTCGACGGAGTTCCTGCCGCGTCTGCCATGTCTGCCGTCTCCCGACTCCCGGCGCCATTTCTGGAACAGGTTGCAGGAGTGGCGGAGCCAGTTCAATAGTTTTCTGACACCCAGTCAGATTCTTCTGCGCACCCCCTTCCCCCCTGCGCCCGTCGGCGCTCTAATGACCGCCCAGTGACCGATGGGGGTCAGTCCGGGCCAGGATCAGGAGGAACGGTGGAGTACAACCTTGCCGACCTGTTCGAATCGGTCGTCGACGTGGTCCCGGACCGCGAGGCGCTGGTGTACGTCGACCACCCCGGCACCGGGGCGGAGCACCGGCTCACCTACGCCGGCCTCGACGCCGCCGCCAACCGGCTTGCCCACCACCTCGTCGACGCGGGCCTCCGCCCCGGCGAGCACCTCGGCCTCCACCTGTACAACGGCACCGAGTACCTGCAGACCGTGCTCGCCTGCCTCAAGGCCCGGCTCGTACCGGTCAACGTCAACTACCGCTACGTGGAGGAGGAGCTGGTCTACCTCTACCGCGACGCCGACCTGGCCGCGCTCGTCTTCGACGCCGAGTTCACCGAGCGGGTCGCGGCCGCGCTGCCGCAGACGGAGAAGCTGCGGCACCTCGTGAGGGTGGGGACCCCTCCCGAGGGCGCTCCCGCTCTCGACTGCGTGGCTTTCGCGGACGCCGAGGCGGGCGGTTCACCCGAGCGCGGCTTCGCGCCCCGCTCCCCCGACGACCTGTTCATCATCTACACCGGCGGCACCACGGGGATGCCCAAGGGCGTGATGTGGCGCCAGGAGGACCTGTTCTTCGCCGGGCTCTTCGGCGGCGACCCGAGCGGTGAGCCGGTCAAGCGCCCGGAAGAGCTGGCCGAGCGGGTGGCGGCGGGCGGCGCGGGGCTCACCTTCTTCCCGACTCCCCCGCTGATGCACGGCACGTCCACGCTCACCTCGTTCATCGCCTTCCACTACGGACAGCGGGTGGTGATCCACCGCAAGTACGTGCCCGAGGAGGTGCTGCGCACCATCGAGAAGGAGAAGGTGTCGAGCGTCTCGCTGGTCGGCGACGCGATGCTGCGGCCCCTGGTCGACGCCCTGCACGGACCCCTCAAGGGCACCGACCTGTCCTCGCTGTTCAGCCTCTCCTCGTCCGGTGCGATCATGTCCGACACCGTGCGCGACCAGTTCCAGGCCCTCGCCCCGAACGTGCTGCTGCTCAACAACTTCGGTTCCTCCGAGTCCGGTTCCAACGGCCGGGCGACCGACGACTCCGGCCCCGCCAAGGGCTTCCGGCTGCACGTCAACGAGCGCACCCAGGTCGTCGACCCGGCCACCCACGAGCCGGTGGCCGTCGGGGAGATCGGCCGGCTCGCCCAGCGCGGTCACGTACCGCTGGGCTACTACAACGACGCCGCGAAGACCGCCGAGACCTTCTTCCGGAAGGGCGAGGAGCGCTGGGTCCTGCTCGGCGACATGGCCACGGTCGACGAACAGGGCATCGTCACCGTCCTCGGACGCGGCTCGCAGTGCATCAACACCGGCGGCGAGAAGGTCTATCCGGAGGAGGTCGAGCAGGCGCTCAAGTCCCACCCGGACGTGTACGACGCCCTGGTCGCCGGCGTCCCGGACGCGAAGTGGGGCAGCCACGTGGCCGCCGTCGTCCAACTGCGCGACGGCGCCGCGCCCCTGGACCTGGCGGCCGTCCAGGCTCACTGCCGCACCCGGCTCGCCGGCTACAAGGTGCCGCGCCAGCTCGTGCTCACCGACACGATCCAGCGCTCCCCCAGCGGCAAGGCGGACTACCGCTGGGCCCGGTCGGTGGCGGTGGAGGCGGACGCCGGGGCGGGGGCCTGACCCGGACCCCGTCCGTCACACGCCGAACTTCCGCAGGGCGGCCAGGAACTTGACCGGCCGGTGGGTGTGCACCAGGTGCCCGCCCTTGATGGTCACCAGCAGGCCGTCCTGGACCAGCTCGGCCAGCTCCGCCAGCGGCGCCTGCGGGAGATGACTGGAGGCACCGCCCCCGACGATCAGAGTGGGGGCGGTGATCTCCCCCAACTCCTCGCGCCACGCGGGGTCCGGAGCGTTCAGCTCGGCGTCGGTGGCGCCCACCACCGCCCAGTCCACCGTGACCGGCTCCTCGGGCGGGCCCGCCGGGCCGCGCGGCGGGTCGAGGGGGACGAAGGCGGGCGGCTCCTCCAGGACGAGCCGTCCGATCAGCTCCGGCTCCCGCTGGGCCAGCAGGCAGGCGGCGCCGGCCCCCATCGAGTGCGCGACGACGGTGACCCCGACCAGACCGAGCGCCTGCAGGAAACCGGCCAGTTCGTCGCGGAACACCGCGAAGCCGTAGTGCCCGGGCCAGTCGCTCAGTCCGTGGCCGCGCAGGTCGAGGGCGTACACACGCCGGTCGGCAGCCAGTTCGGCGGCGATCTCGGCCCAGTCCGTGCCGTCGGCGCCCCGCCCGTGCACCAGCACGACCGGTTCGGCGTCCTCCGGGCCGGTGACCCGGTACGCGAGGCGGACGCCGTCGACGGTGACCGTGCGTACCGCCGGGTCGAGGAAGGCGACGACCGGGCGCAGGAACGCACCGGCGTCGTCGATCCACGGGAAGTGTCCGGCGGCCTGCTGGACGGCGAGCTCGGCGTTCGGGAAGCAGGCGGCGATCTCGGCGGCCTTCCGCGGCGTGGGGCCCGCGTCGTACCCGCCCGCGAGGACGAGGACCGGGGCGGTCAGCTCGCGCAGCGCGTGCCGGGTGGTCTCGGGCTCGAAGGCGCCGTCCGCGTAATAGGCCCGTGCCGCCGTCCAGTTGGTCTGCTCCTGGACCTGAGCCGCGTGCGCCCGGGCGGCCGTGTCCCAGCGGCCGTACGCGAAGGGCATCACGATCGCCGCGGCCCGCTCCGGAGGGGTGGACCCGTCGAGTGCGTCCAGGGCCGCGCGTGCCTCCGGGTACCAGGGCTGGTGGGCGTGCACCTCGGCGGCCTCGTCCCACTCCTCGTCGGTGACCTCGACGCCCACCGCCCGCCCGCCCGGGGTCACCAGGACGAGGGAGCGGATCCGCTCGGGGTGCGCGGCGGCGTACCCAGTGGCCAGGTTGGCGCTGCCGGAGTGGCCGAGCAGGTCGATCCGGTCGAGGCCGAGGTGGGCGCGGAAGGCCTCGACGTCGGCGACCTGCCGGTCGCAGCGGTAGCTCGTGGGGTCGGCGGGCACCGCGCTGCCGCCGGTGCCGCGCGGGTCGAGCACGAACAGGGTGCGGTGCGCGGTCAGTCCCCCGAGGTCGCCGAGGTAGTCCGCGTCCCGCATCGGGCCGCCGGGCAGTACGAGCAGGGGTTCCCCCGTGCCGCTGATCCGGTAGGAGAGTTCCGTTCCGTCGTACGTCGTGAACCGAGGCATGTCGTCGATCATGGACGCGGGGCACGGAGCGTGACAACCGTGTTCGCCGAGGGCGCGATACGGTGGGATGTCCGCCTCCACCAGCGAAGGAAGCCGCTCCACCGTGTCCGAGACCCGTCCGTCCGAGACCCGTCGCGAACTCCCCCAGGTCGCGCTGCGCGGCGACTGCGCGAACTGCTTCGGGCTGTGCTGTGTCGCCCTCCCCTTCGCCAGGTCCGCCGACTTCGCGGCGGACAAGTCCTCGGGCGAGCCCTGCCGGAACCTCCAGGAGGACTTCCGCTGCGGCATCCACACCCGGCTGAGGGACAGCGGCTTCCCCGGCTGCACCGTCTACGACTGCTTCGGGGCCGGCCAGAAGGTCTCCCAGGTCACCTTCGGCGGCGTGTCGTGGCGGGAGGCCCCGGACAGTGCGCGGCAGATGTACGAGGTGTTCCCGGTGATGCGCCAGCTGCACGAGCTGCTGCGCCATCTCACCGAGGCCCGGGCACTCGCCGCGGCCCGCCCGCTCCACCGTGACCTCGACCGGGCCCTGGCCCGGGTCACGGCGCTGACCGAGGGGGCGGCGGCCGACCTGGAGAAGCTGGACGTCGCTCCGGTCCGGGCCGAGGTGAATCCGCTGCTCCTGAAGAGCAGCTCCCTGGTCCGTGCGGCGGCCGGCGGCAAGCCGAAGAACAAGAGGGGCGCCGATCTGATCGGGGCCCGGCTGCGCGGGGCGAAGCTCAGGGGCGCCGACCTGCGCGGGGCCCTGCTCATCGCCGCGGACCTGAGTGGTGCGGAACTGTCGCTCGCCGATCTGATCGGCGCGGACCTGCGGGACGCCGACCTGTCGGGCGCGGATCTGACCGGCGCCCTGTTCCTCACCCAGCCGCAGCTGAACGCGGCCCGCGGCGACGCCGCGACCCGCCTGCCCGAGGGCTTCGAGCGCCCGGCCCACTGGGCCGCCCGCTAGGCGCCTTCGGCCTCGATCTCGTACAGGTACGGGGTCGTCGTCGTGAGTTCGGCGAAGCCCAGGCGGGCGAGGATCGGGCGGCTGGTCGGGGCGGCGTCGACCTGGAGGTGGCGGTAGCCGTGCTCGGCGGCGATCCGGGCGCGGTGCGCGACCAGGGCCCGGTAGAGGCCCTTGCCCCGCCAGGCCTCCACGGTGCCGCCGCCGTACAGGCCCGCGAAGTCGCTGCCCTTCGGGAGTTCCAGGCGGGCGGCGCTGACGGGAACGCCGTCGGCGAGGGCGACGACGGCCGCCACGGTGCCGGGCGCGTCGGCGAGCTGGTCGAGGAGGCGGCGGCCCAGGTGGGAGCTGTCCGTGCCGAAGGCGCGGTCGTGCACCTCGACCACCATCCGCACGCCGGCCTCGTCGGTGACGGCGCGCAGCTCCACGCCCGCCGGCAGCCCCTCGTGCGCCGGCAGGGCGGTCGCCTCGGCCACCATCAGGGTCTCCTGCTCGTCGGGGGTGAACCCGGCGCGGAGGAGGCGTTCGGCGAGGTCGGCCGGGCCGTCGTGCCCGTACAGCTTCCATTCGAAGGATCGGCCGGCGGTGCGGAAGTGGCGGATCTGTGCGGCGATGGCCGCGTCGGCGTCGTACGGGCCGAGGCCGGACCAGAGGATCCCGTTCCAGCCGTGAAGGGGCCCGGTCTGCCGGACGACGAGTCCGTCGCGTTCGACCCGGGCGCCGGGTCCGTCGGGGCGGGCACCGAGCCGGAGCTGGCGGTCGTAGTGGAGGCGCAGAGTGGTGAGTTCCATGGCCTCCACCCCAGCATCCGCCGGGACTCCTACGCCACTGGATTACGGGGGGGTGCCCCGGGCTCGTCACCAGGTGACGGGCAGGGTCTCCGGTCCCCGGTTGACCGTGCCGGTGCGCCAGGCGATCCGGTCGGGCGGCTCGGCGAGCGCGAGACCGGGGAAGCGGGTCAGGAGGGTGGCGAGCATGACCTCGGCCTCCATCCGCGCGAGCTGGGCGCCCGCGCAGTAGTGGGCACCGTGGCCGAAGGCGAGGTGTGGGGCCTCGTCGCGGCCGAGGTCGAGACGGTCGGGGTCGGTGTAGACCGCCGGGTCGCGGTTGGCGGCCGGGTAGAAGACGTAGACGGCCTCGCCCGCTCGGACGGTGACGCCGCCGACCTCGACGTCGGTGGTGGCGACCCTCGGCATGCCGACGCCGTTGCGCTGCGGGACGAAGCGAAGGAGCTCGTCCACGGCGCGGGGCAGCCGGTCGAGGTCGCCGCGGAGCTTCCCCGTCTGATCGGGGTGGACGAGGAGCACGTAGACCATGGTGGCGACGATGTTCCGGACGGCGTCGAGGCCGTTCAGGGTGAGCATCACGGCCGTCGACACCAACTCCGGGGTGCTGATGCCGCCGGTTGCGCGGGCGGCGGCCAGTTCGCTGATCAGGTCGTCGGCCGGGTAGTCGGCGCGCTGCCGGGCGAGGTCGGCGAAGTAGCCGGCGATCTCCTTCTTCACGGACTCGCCCTCGGTGGCGGTGGTGTCGTGGCGCAGGAGTCGGGCACGCCAGTGCTCGACGCGGCCGAGGTCGGCGGCGGGTACGCCGAGGAGTTCGGCGACCACGGTCGTCGCGAGCGGGCCGATGAACGTCTCGGCGAGGTCGGTGGGCGGACCGGCGTCGTGGGTGCGCCGCGCGAGCATGCCAGCCGTGCGCTCGGTGTGGGCGCGCAGGGCGGTCATGCGGCGGCGCCCGAAGGTGGGGGCGAGCAGCTTGCGCAGCCGGGTGTGGTCGGGCGGGTCGGCCCGGCCCACTCCGCCCGGCGGGGCGAGGGTGTGCGGGGTCATGCTGGTGATCGGTCGTCCGACGGTGAGCGCCCGGCTCATCCGGGGATCGGCGGTGATCTGCTTGACGTCCTCGTAGCGGGTGACGAGCCAGGCGTGCCCTTCGCCGTGGGGCAGCCTGACGCGGGCGACGGGTTCCTCGTGCAGGAGCCGGTGGGGCACGGGGTCGAAGTCCGTGCCGGCCAGCGGGACCACGGCCCAGTCGTGGACGACCGGCCCGTCGTGCCGGGGTGACGTCATGGCGTGGGCACCGTCTCCGGTCGGACTCCGGTGTCGTGCCGGAGTGGGGTGATCTGTTCGATGTCGTAGCGGACGCGGAGCTGGGCGATGGCCTCGTGGTCGACCGGCCCGCCGGAGCCGAGGATGTCCATGAGCTCCTCGAAGTAGCGCTCGTGATCGGGTGGCGGCGAGGCCTGGAACAGCATGCGGACCGGGTCGCCGGTGGGGTTGGCGAAGGCGTGCGGGCATCCGGGCGGCACGAGGATGAGGGTTCCGGGAGTGGCGCGCACGGCCCGCTGTCCGGAAGCGGACTCCCATTCCCGCCAGCTGTCGCGCGTGCGCACCAGCGGTTCAAAGGCGAGGACGTCGAGTTCGCCCTCCACCAGGTAGAAAAGCTCCTCGCTGCGGGCGTGGGCGTGGGCGCCGACGTCGAAGCCCGGCGGGACGACGACCTCGAAGGTGGAGGCGGTACGACTGTGCTCGCCGGTCACCTTGAAGGTGACGTGCTGGGCGGCGGTGGTGAGCGTCCTGCCGTGGCCGGGCGGCACGATGAGCCCGCCGCCCGGTCCGATGGCTGTGGCGGTCATGGGGGTGGCGGTTCCTCTCACCAGGCGACGGGCAGGGCTTGGGGGCCGCGGATGAGGGCGCCGCGCTGCCAGCGGATCTCCTGCGCGGGGACGGCGAGCCGCAGGTCGGGAAAGCGGCTCCACAGGGAGCCGACCAGGATCTCGGACTCGATGCGGGCGAGGGAGGAGCCGGGGCAGAAGTGCGGGCCGTGACCGAAGGAGACGTGCGGGTTGTAGCGGCGGTCGAAGTCGAGCGTCTCCGGGTCGGGGAAGACCGAGGGGTCGCGGTTGGCGGTGAGGTACGAGACGTAGACCGGGTCGCCCTCGGGGATGACGACCCCGCCGACCTCGACGTCCTCCAGGGCGATGCGGGAGAGGCCGACGGCGTTGCGGTGCGGGATGTAGCGGAGGAGTTCGTCGACGGCCCTAGGGAGGACGCCGGGTTCGGCACGCAGCCGGGCCAGGTGCTCGGGGTGGGTGAGCAGGGCGTAGACCATGTTGGCGCTGTTGTTGGTGACGGCGTGGGCGCCGCTGATCTGGATGAGGGCGGCGAGGGCGACGGCCTCGTGCTCTTCGAGGGTTCCGTCGTCCAGGGCGTCGGCGAGGACGGCGGCGAGGGTCTCCTTGCCGGTGCCGTGGCTGCGGCCGATGAGCTCGGTGAAGTAGCGGCTCAGCTCCGCCTTGGCTCGTTCGCTGGCCTCGCGGCCGGCGGCGGCGGAGATGACGGTGTCGCCCCACCGCGCCATGAGGGGCCGGTCGCCCTCGGGGACGCCCATGAGCTCGCTGACCACGGCGAGCGGGAAGGGCCGGTTGACGAAGGTCATCAGATCGGCGCCCGGGCCGTGCCGTTCGAGGCGGTCGAGGAGCCCGTCCATGACGTCCTGGGCGGTCTCGCGCAGGGTGCGCAGGGCGCGGGCGACGAAGGCGCGGGCGACGACGCGCCGGATCCGGGTGTGGTCGGGCGGGTCGGCGAAGCCGACCGCGCCCTCCAAGGGGATGAAGTGCGGGGCGAGCCGGGTGACGGAGCGGCCGTAGACGGCCTGGCGACTGAACCGCGGGTCCATGGAGACGAACTTGACGTCCTCGTAGCGGGTGACCAGCCAGGCGTGCCCTTCGCCGTGCGGGAGGCGGATGCGGGCGACGGGGTCCTCGTGGAGGAGCTTGGCGAGGAGTGGGTCGAAGTCGAGCCCGGTGAGGTCGGGTACGGCCCAGAAGTGCACCTGCGGGTCGGCCGCGTCGTCCGTGTGCGTGGTCGTGGTCGTGGTCATCGGGCCACCGCCGCTGTCGTGGGGAGTGCGCTGCCGAGGGGGGTTTCGGAGGGACCGGTGCGGGGCGTGCCCAGGAGGACGGCCTCGCGGCGCGGGTGCGGGGTCGTCGCGGTGCCGGTCCAGCTGCCGAGGGAGATCTCGGCGGTGATTCCGGGGCCGAAGCCGGCGAGCAACCCGGTGGCTCCGGTGGCCGGGCCGCCCTCGTCGAAGAGCCGGCGCAGTGCGTCGAGGACGACGGCGGAGGCGATGTTGCCGTACTCGGTGAGGGTGGCGCGGCTGAAGCGGAACATGTCGGGGGTGACGTCCAGGTGCTTGCCGAGGTCGTCGAGGATGCGGGGGCCGCCGGCGTGGATGAGGTAGAAGTCCTGGCGGCCGGCGTCCCGGCCGTGCCGGGCGGCGAGGTCCACGAGGGCGGGTGCCAGTTGTTCCATGGTCCCGGGGACGCGCTTGTCGAGCATGAAGTGGAAGCCGGTCTCGCGGACCTTGTAGGCGATCCAGTCCTCGCTGTCGGGGACGAGGTAGGAACCGTTGTGCTCCAGGCGGATACCGGTGCCGCCGGAGCCGCGGACGACCGCGGCGGCGACGGCGTCGCCGAAGAGGCCGTTGGAGAGCAGGTTGCCGACGGTGAGGTCGGTGGGCTGGTAGCAGAGGGAGCAGAACTCGCAGGCCACGACGAGGGCGTTGGCGCCGGGGTAGGCCGAGCAGAAGTCGTGGGCCCGGTTGATCGCCGCGCCGCCGGCGGCGCAGCCGAGCTGGGCGATCGGCATCTGCCGGGTGTCGCTGCGGAAGCCCAGGGTGTTGATCATCCAGGCGGTCGGCGAGGGCATGGTGAAGCCCGTGCAGGAGACGTAGACGATGAGGTCGATGTCGCGCGCCTCCAGGCCGGCGTGGTGCAGGGCCTCGGCGACGACGGCGGGGACGCGGGCCTTGGCCTCGGCCTCGTACATCGCGTTGCGTGCCTCGAAGCCCGGGTGGGCGAGGGTGCGCTCGATGGGCTGCACGAGGTGCCGTTTCGCCACGCCCGTGCTGTCGATCAGGCGCAGGACGAGCGGAAGCGACTCATGGCCCGCGTGGAGGGTGCGGGCCAGGTCGAGGGTCTCCCGCCGCGTGATCGTGTGTTCGGGCACGGCGACGGCGGGACGGCACAGGACAGGCATGGTGGTCCAATTCGTCCGGGGGTGGGGAAGGAGAGCCGGACGGAATCATCTTCCGTCCCCCTTTCCCTCGCTCTGCACGGTTCCTGCCTCATCGGGACCAATCGCACCCGAATGTGTGATCTTCTCCGCGCGTCGCCGCGTCGCGGGCATAACGTCGGTGCGGGCGGCCCGGCTGGGGTGCCGGGCCGCCTCTTCGTCCAGCCGCCGGCGGGCCTGCTTCCGCCGCTCCGCGACTCCCCCCGTGACGCGCAGGAGTGACGCCCGCCCTGCCCGCCCGCAGGGCGCACGCGCCGAGAAAACACGTCCGGGCCTCTTGCCAAGCCCGGGGTGGGGACGGCTTTACTGACCTCGCAAAGATCTACCGAATGATCGGTCGTCCGATTTACGACGGGCGGCACGGTGGTGAGCGCGTGAGGGCGAGGGAGTGGCGCATGACTGACCTGCTGGACGCGGGCGAGCGGCTCGGCCGTGGGGAGCTGGAGGCGCTCCAGCTGGATCGGCTCCGCGCGACCCTGCGGCACGCCTACGACAACGTGGCGTTCTACCGGCGGTCCTTCGACGCGGCGGGTGTCCGGCCGGAGGACTGCCGCACGCTCGCCGACCTGGCCCGTTTCCCCTTCACCGCCAAGACCGATCTGCGCGAGCACTACCCCTTCGGGATGTTCGCGGTCGACCAGTCCGAGATCCGGCGCATCCACGCCTCCAGCGGCACGACCGGCCGGCCCACCGTCGTCGGCTACACCGAGCGGGACCTCGACACCTGGGCGGACGTGGTCGCCCGCTCGATCCGCGCCGCCGGCGGCAGGCCCGGCCACAAGGTCCATGTGGCGTACGGGTACGGGCTGTTCACCGGCGGCCTCGGCGCGCACTACGGGGCCGAGCGGCTCGGCTGCACGGTGATCCCCGCCTCCGGCGGCATGACGGCCCGCCAGGTGCAGCTGATCCAGGACTTCCGGCCCGAGATCATCATGGTGACGCCCTCCTACATGCTGACCCTGCTGGACGAGTTCGAGCGCCAGGGCGTGGACCCGCGCGGGACCTCCCTCAAGGTCGGCATCTTCGGCGCCGAGCCGTGGACCGAGGAGATGCGCCGGGAGATCGAGGAGCGCTTCGCCATCGACGCCGTCGACATATACGGGCTCTCCGAGGTGATGGGCCCGGGCGTGGCGCAGGAGTGCGTGGAGACCAAGGACGGCCTGCACATCTGGGAGGACCACTTCTACCCGGAGGTCGTGGACCCGGTCACGGGCGAGGTGCTGCCGGACGGCGCGGAGGGCGAGCTGGTCTTCACCTCCCTCACCAAGGAGGCCATGCCGGTGGTCCGCTACCGCACCCGCGACCTGACCCGGCTGCTGCCCGGGACCGCCCGGGTCTTCCGGCGCATGGAGAAGGTCACGGGCCGCAGCGACGACATGGTCATCCTGCGGGGGGTGAACCTCTTCCCCACCCAGATCGAGGAGATCGTCCTGCGCACCCCCGCGGTGGCCCCGCACTTCCAGCTGCGGCTGACCCGCGAGGGCCGGCTGGACGCGCTGACGGTCCGGGCGGAGGCCCGTCCGGACGCGACGCCCGAGCAGCGCGACGACGCCGCCCGGGCGATCACCAGGGCGGTCAAGGACGGGATCGGGGTGTCGGTCGCTGTCGAGGTGGTCGACCCGGAGACGCTGGAGCGCTCGGTGGGCAAGATCAAGCGGATCGTGGACCTGAGGTGACCTGCGGGGGGGCGCCGAGCACGGTCGCTGCGTAGCCTGGGGGGAGGAGGTGGTTGCGATGCTGGCGGACTCTCCTGTAGCCGCGATCATTCCGGCCAACGATCTGGCCAGGGCGAAGCGCTTCTACACCGAGACCCTGGGCCTCACCTTGACCCGGGACGTACCCGAGGACACCAGACTGGAGTCCGGTGGGACGATCGTCGGTCTCTACGAGACCCCCTATGGCGGTCAGGCCCAGCACACGCTGGCGAGCTTCAAGGTCGACGACCTCGATGCGTCGATGTCGGAGCTCAAGGAGAAGGGCGTGACGTTCGAGGACTACGACCTGCCGGGCCTGAAGACCGTCGACGGCGTCGCCGAGACGGACAACATGCGCGGTTGCTGGTTCAAGGACAGCGAGGGGAACATCCTCTGCCTGGTGCAGGATCGCTAGGGCTGACGGCCGAAGCGGTCCCGCAGTTCGCGCTTGAGGATCTTTCCGCTGGCGTTGCGGGGCAGCGCGTCGACCAGGACCACCCGCTTCGGGGCCTTGAAATGGGCGAGCTTCTCGCGCGCGTGCGCGAGGAGTTCGGCCTCGGTGACCTCGCCGCGCGGGACGACGAAGGCGGTGACCGCCTCGATCCAGCGGGCGTCGGGGAGACCGACGACCGCGGCCTCGGCGACCGAGGGATGCGTGTAGAGGGCGTCCTCGACCTGGCGTGAGGCGACCAGGACGCCCCCGGAGTTGATGACGTCCTTGACCCGGTCGACGACGGTGAAGTAGCCGTCGGCGTCGCGGACGGCGAGGTCCCCGGAGCGGAACCAGCCGTCCCGGAAGGCCTCCGCGGTCTCCTCGGGCTTGTCCCAGTAGCCGGCGCACAACTGCGGGGAGCGGTAGACGACCTCGCCGGGGGTGCCGTCGGGCACGTGCTTGCCGTGCTCGTCGACGATCCGCGCCTCGACGTGGCGGACGGGCCGGCCGCAGGAGTCCATCCGGCCCTCGTGCTCGTCGGGACCGAGCACGGTGGCGAGGGGGCCGATCTCCGTCTGCCCGAAGCAGTTGTAGAAGCGCAGGCCGGGCAGCCGGGCGCGCAGCCCCTCCAGGACGGGGACGGGCATGATCGAGGCGCCGTAGTAGGCCTTGCGCAGGGCGGAGAGGTCGCGGGTGGCGAACTCGGGGTGGTTCGCGAGCCCGATCCAGACGGTCGGCGGGGCGAACAGGCTGTCACAGCGCCCGGATTCGGCCAGGTCGAAGACGAGCGCGGGATCGGGTCCGTCGACGATGGTGTTCTCGGCGCCGACCGCGAGGTACGGCAGCAGGAAGACGTGCATCTGCGCCGAGTGGTACAGCGGCAGCGAGTGCACGGGGCGGTCGTCCTCGTGCAGGTCGAGGGCGTCGATCGCGCTCGCGTACTCGTGGACGAGGGCCCGGTGCGTCATCATCGCGCCCTTGGGCAGGGCGGTGGTGCCCGAGGTGTAGAGCAGCTGTACGAGGTCGCGCGCGTCGCGGTCCGTGTCGTACGCCTCCGGGGCGGCGAGCGCGGCGAGGAACGAGTCCGGGGCGTCGCGCAGCACCCGTACGGGGACGTCGGCGGCGACGCGGGCGGCGAGCGCCGGATCGGCCAGGACGAGTGAACTGCCGGACTGGCGCAGGACGTAGTCCAGGTCGTCGCCCGTCAGGTGGTGGTTCACCGGTACGTGCACGAGGCCGGCGCGGGAGCAGGCGAGGAACGCGATCAGGTAGGCGTCGGAGTTGTGGGCGTAGGTCGCGACCCGGTCGTGCTCCCGCAGCCCCCAGCGCTCCCGCAGAACGGCGGCGGCGGTGGTGACGGCGGCGTCCAGCTCGGCGTAGGTCCAGGCGCGGTCCGCGTAGCGCACGGCGGTCCGGTCGGGTACGCGCTGGGCGCTCATGCGCAGCACACCGTCGACGGTACGGGTGAGCAGGCTGCGGGGTACTCGGTCCATGGCTGCAGATCCTCGGCGGGGCCGGGCGGCGGGTCAAGTACCCGGCCGGGGTCGCGCGTCCGTGGTGGGGCGGATACCGAACAGGATGTTGACAGAGCAAGCGCTTAGCTGCCTGGATGGCCCAACCCGCATTCTCCGCATGCTCGTTGGGAGGCACGTTGCACTTCCGCACCTTGTTCCCGGCCCGGTTGAGACGCCTCGCGCTGGTCGGCGCGGCGCTCGCCACCGTCACGGCCTCGCTGCCCGCCGCGGCCGTCGCCGACGCGGGGGACCGCGCCCACCACCCGTCGGACCGGGGGTTCTCGGCGGTCATCCGGTACACCGAGTACGGCATTCCGCACATCGTCGCCAAGGACTACGCGAACCTCGGCTTCGGCACCGGCTGGGCACAGGCCGCGGACCAGGTCTGCGTCCTCGCCGACGGCTTCCTGACCGTGAACGGTGAGCGCTCGCGGTACTTCGGCGCCGACGCCGCGCCCGACGGCTCGCTGTCTTCCGCGACGAAGAACCTCTCCAGCGATCTGTTCTTCCGTGGGGTGAAGGAGGCGGGCACGGTCGAAGCGCTGCTCGCCACGCCCGCCCCGGCCGGGCCGAGCCGGCAGCTGGCGGAGCTGATGCGCGGCTGGGCGGCCGGCTACAACACCTGGCTGCGGAAGAACCGCGTCACCGACCCCGCCTGCGCGGGCGCCGCATGGGTCCGCCCGGTCACCGCACTGGACGTGGCGCGCCGCGGCTGGGCGGTCTCGGTGCTCGGCGGCCAGGGCCGGGGCGTGGACGGCATCACGGCGGCGCGGCCGCCGGCCGGGCCGGCCGGGCCCGGGGCGGCGTCGACGGCGGGTCCCCTCCCGGCTCCAGGGGTCCCCGGTCCGGGGTCCGCCGCGGTCCCCGACCCGCGCCGGACGGCCGAGGCGGCCCGCGAGCTGTTCGCCGCCGAGAACGCGACCATGGGCTCCAACGCCGTCGCCTTCCACGGCGCCACCACCGCGAACGGGCGCGGACTGCTGCTCGGCAATCCGCACTACCCGTGGCAGGGCGGCCGCCGCTTCTGGCAGTCCCAGCAGACCATCCCCGGCCAGCTCGACGTCTCCGGCGCCTCCCTGCTCGGCACCACGGTCGTCAACATCGGTTTCAACGACAGGGTCGCCTGGAGCCACACCGTCGCCACGGGCGTCCCGCTCAACCTGCACCAGCTCGCGCTCGACCCGGCCGACCCCACCGCGTACGTCGTGGACGGCAGGTCCGAGAAGATGACCCCGCGCACGGTCACGGTCGCGGTCAAGGACGGTGACCCGGTCACCCGCACCCAGTGGTGGACCCGGTACGGACCGGTCGTCACGGGTCTCGGCGCGTCCCTGCCGCTGCCGTGGACGGCGACGTCGGCCTTCGCGCTCAACGACCCCAACGCCGCCAATCTGCGGGCCTCCGACACCGCTCTCGGGTTCGCGAGGTCCCGCTCCACGCGGGACATGGCGGAAACGCTGGCCCGTACCCAGGGGCTGCCGTGGGTGAACACCGTGGCCGCCGACGCGGCCGGGCACACGCTCTTCGCCCAGGCGCAGGTGCTGCCCCGGATCACCGACGACCTGGACCGGCGCTGCTCGACCCCGCTCGGCCGGGCCACGTATCCGGCCGCGGGGATCGCGGTGCTCGACGGCTCGCGCGGCGACTGCGCGCTCGGCTCGGACCCGGACGCGGTGCAGCCCGGTGTCTTCGGCCCAGCGCGGTGGCCCGTCCTGCGGGACGCGCCGTACGCGGCGAACTCCAACGACAGTGCCTGGTTGGCCAACGCCGACCGGCCGGTCACCGGCTACGAGCGTGTCTTCGGCACCATCGGCACGCCGCGCTCGCTGCGTACCCGCGGTGGCATCGAGGACGTGGCGGCGATGGCGGAACGGGGCCGGCTGACCGTGGCCGACCTGCAGCGCCAGCAGTTCGCCGACCGGGCGCCGGCCGGCGACCTGGCGGCCGCCGACGCGGCGGCGGCGTGTGCGAGCGCACTGGCCGACGATCCGGAGGCCTGCCGGGTCATCGGCGCCTGGGACCGCACCGTGGACGCGGACAGCCGGGGCGCACTGCTCTTCGACCGCTTCTGGCGCAGGTTCACCGCCTCGGCACCGCTCGCCGAGCAGTGGAAGGTGCCGTTCTCGGCCGCCGACCCGGTCCGTACGCCGCACACCCTCAACACCGGGTCCCCCGCCTTCGCCAAGGCCCTGAAGGACGCGGTGGCGGAGCTGCGGGCAGCCGGGATCGCGCTCGACGCGCCGCTCGGCCGGCACCAGTTCGTGGTGCGGAACGGAGCGCGCATCCCGTTGAGCGGCGGCACGGAGGCGCTGGGCGTCTGGAACAAGACGGAGTCCGTGTGGAATCCGGCGGGCGGCGGTTACACGGAGGTCGTGCACGGTACGAGCCACGTCCAGGCGGTGGGCTGGGACGGCGGCCGCTGCCCGGTGGCCCGCACGCTCCTGACGTACTCCCAGTCCTCGAACCCGAACTCGCCCCACTACAGCGACCAGACGCGGCTGTTCTCGGGCGAGCGCTGGGTGACCTCCCGGTTCTGCGAGAAGGACATCCTGCGCTCGCCCGGACTGAGGGTCGTGGTCGTCAGGGGCTGAGGTCCGTCACGGACTGAACGACAGGAACACGAAGGCGGCGAAGATCGAGAGATGGACGCTGCCCTGAAGGAGGGTGGCCCGGCCGGGCACCACCGTCAGGGCGCTCACCACGGCCGTGAGCACCAGCAGCACCATGTGGAGGGGCCCCAGGCCGAGGATCAGGGGCCCGTCCAGCCAGACGGAGGCGAGCGCGATCGACGGGATCGTCAGGCCGATGCTGGCGATCGCGGAGCCGTAGGCCAGGTTCATGCTGGTCTGCATGCGGTCCCGGCCGGCCGCCCGCACGGCGGCGAGGGTCTCCGGCAGCAGCACCATGAGGGCGATGACCACACCCACGACCGCCTTGGGCAGGCCCGCGTCCGCGACGGCGTCCTCGATGGTCGGCGAGACGAGCTTGGCGTTGCCGACGACGGCGACGAGGGCGACCACGAGCAGGCCCAGGCTGAACCAGGTCGCGCGGGCGGTCGGCGGCTCGGCGTGCTCGGCCTCCGGGTCCCTGGCCTCCTGACCGGGCCGTGGCACGGGCAGGAAGTAGTCGCGGTGCCGGACCGTCTGGACGGCGACGAACACCCCGTAGAGGAGGAGGGAGGAGACCGCGGCGAAGGCCAGCTGCCCCGAGGAGAACTCGGGGCCGGGGTGGGTCGTGGTGAAGGTCGGCAGGACCAGGGTCATGGTCGCGAGGGTGCAGACGATGGCCAGCTCGCCGCCGGAGCCCTCGGCGTTGAAGACCGCGATGCGGTTGCGCAGCGCGCCGACGAGCAGCGACAGGCCGACGATGCCGTTGCAGGTGATCATGACGGCGGCGAAGACCGTGTCCCGGGCGTAACTGGTCGCCTTGTCGCCGCCGCCGATCATCAGCATGACGATCAGTCCGACCTCGATGACGGTGACGGCGACGGCGAGTACGAGGGAGCCGTAGGGTTCGCCGACGCGATGCGCGATGACCTCGGCGTGGTGGACGGCCGAGAGGACTGCGGCGAACAGGCACAGCACGATGAGCGCCACCGCGAAGCCCGGTAGGTCACGCCCCCACCCGAGGGCCAGGCCCACGGCCGCGACCACCGGCCCCCAGGTGGTCCACTGTCGTGTCAGTCCTGCGGTACTCGAACTCATGCCCTGAATCCTGCCATAAACGGCATGAGCCCCTTTTGCGCGCCGCGTAGGGTGCCCCCATGACGGAGTCTCAAGAAGCAGACAGGGCACGGAAGGACGTGCCTCCGCCGCACGGCGGCACGGATGAGCGTTCGACGTTGTCGGCCTTCCTCGGTTACCTTCGGGAGGCGGTGGCCGCCAAGGCCGAGGGCATCGACCCACGGCTCGCACGGAAGCCGGGGGTGCCGTCGGGCACCAATCTGCTCGGCCTGGTGCAGCACCTCACGGCGGCGGAGACGCACTGGTTCGTCCGTACCTTCGAGGGCGCGGACGTGCCCGTGCCGGACCTCGGCATGGAGGTCGCGGAGGATGTCACCGCTGAGCAGGTCCTCTCCGACTACCGCGAGGCGTGCCGGCGCTCGGACGAGATCGTGGCCGGCTGCCCGGACCTGGAGACCGTCTCGGCCCGGCCGGCCGGGCAGGCACGGGTGCACCGCACCCTGCGCTGGATCCTGGTGCACATGATCGAGGAGACCGCCCGGCACGCCGGCCACGCCGACATCCTGCGCGAGCAGGCGGACGGGGCCGTGGGGCGCTGATCCCGCCGGCGTCGGCGCGACCGGCGTCGGCCTCTCCTCGTCACAACGGGCGGTCGCGGCCCTCCCAGTAGGGGTCGCGGAGGCGGCGCTTGTACAGCTTGCCGTTGGGGTCGCGGGGCATGTGGGCGATGAAGTCGACGGACTTGGGGCGTTTGTAGCCGGCGAGGTGCGTCTCGCAGTGGGCCAGGACGGCGGCGGCGAGCTCGGGCCCCGGGGTATGGCCTTCGGCGGCCTCGACGACGGCCTTCACCTCCTCGCCCCAGTCGGCGTGCGGGATGCCGAAGGCGGCGGCGTCGGCGACGGCCGGGTGGGCGAGGAGCGCGGCCTCGATCTCGGCGGGGTAGATGTTGACGCCACCGGAGATGATCATGTCGATCTTGCGGTCGCGCAGGAACAGGTAGCCGTCCTCGTCGAGGACGCCGAGGTCGCCGACCGTGAAGAAGTCGCCGATGCGGTTCGACGCGGTCTTCGCCTCGTCCTTGTGGTAGCGGAAGCCGCCGGTGCTCATCTTCATGTAGACGGTGCCGAGCCGCCCGGGCGGCAGTCGCTCGCCGTCGTCGTCGAAGACGGCGAGCTCGCTGATGGGCCAGGCGCGTCCGACCGTGCCGGGCTTCTTGAGCCAGTCCTCGGCGGTGGCGAAGGCGCCGCCGCCCTCGCTCGCCGCGTAGTACTCCTCGACGCAGTGACCCCACCACTCGATCATCGCCCGCTTGACGTGGTCGGGGCAGGGCGCGGCGCCGTGGATGGCGTGGCGCAGGGAGGAGACGTCGTAGCGGTTCCGTACGTCCTCGGGGAGGGCGAGAAGTCGGTGGAACTGGGTGGGCACCATGTGGGTGTGGGTGCAGCGGTGGGCGTCGATGAGCCGCAGCATCTCCTCGGGCGTCCACTTGTCCATCAGGACCACCGGGTGGCCGATGTGCAGGGCGGCGCCCGCGAACTGGAGCACGGCCGTGTGGTAGAGCGGCGAGCAGACCAGGTGGACGTTGCCGTCGAACGGCTTGATGCCGAAGATGCCGAGGAATCCGCCGAGGTAGGTCTCCTCGGGGGGCTTGCCGGGCAGCGGGCGGCGGATGCCCCGGGGACGTCCGGTGGTGCCGGACGTGTAGTTCATGACCCAGCCGAGGGTGCGGTCCTCGGGCGCGGACACGGCTTGGCCGTCGAGCAGTTCGGCGTACGGGCGGAACCCGGGGATCGTGCCGACTGCGTAGCGGTGGCTGCCCGCCAGGCCGGCCTCGTCGGCGGCGACGGCGGCGGCCTCGGCGAAGCGCTCGTGCGCGACAAGGACCTTGGCGCCGGAGTCGGCGACGATCCAGGCGATCTCGGGCCCCACCAGGTGGTGGTTGACGGGCACGAGGTAGAACCCGGCCTGGGCGGCGGCGAGATAGGCGGTGAAGAACTCGATGCCGTTGGGGAGCACGACCGCGAAGGCGTCGCCGCGCTCCAGGCCGGCCGCGCGCAGGCCGTGGACGAACTGGTTGACGGTCGCGTGGAGACGGCCGGCGGACCACTGCTCTCCGTCCGGAGCGGTGATCACGGTACGGTCCGGGTCGGCGGTGGCCTGCGCCCAGAATCCGTTGGGGCCCTCACTCATCCCTGGCTCCTTCCGGCGATGCGGTTGATCCGGTCGACGGCCTCCTCGAAGCCGCGGGTGAGCTCGTCGAAGACCTGCTGGACGCTGCGCTCGGAGTTCATCCGGCCGACGATCTGCCCCACCGGGGTGCCGAGCAGCGGCGTGACCTCGTACTTCTGGATGCGGGAGACGGCCTCGGCGACGAGCAGCCCCTGGAGCGGCATGGGCAGCGGTCCGGGACCGGCGGGGTCGTCCCAGGCGTCGGTCCATTCGGTGCGCAGCTGACGGGCGGGTTTTCCGGTCAGGGCGCGGGAGCGGACGGTGTCGCCGGAGCCGGCGGCGAGGAGCTTCTCGGTCAGGGCGCGGGAGTGGAGTTCGGCCTCGGTGGTGGTGAGCCAGAGCGAGCCGAGCCAGACGCCCTGGGCGCCGAGGGCGAGTCCGGCGGCGATCTGCTCGCCGCTGCCGATGCCGCCTGCGGCGAGCACGGGCAGCGGGGAGACGGCCTCGACGACCTCGGGGGTGAGGACCATGGAGGCGATCTCGCCCGTGTGTCCGCCGGCCTCGTAGCCCTGCGCGACGACGACGTCGATACCGGCCTCGGCGTGGTGCCGGGCGTGCCGGGCGCTGCCGGCCAGGGCGGCGACGAGGACGCCGTGGGCGTGGGCGCGGTCGACGACGTCGGCGGGCGGCGAGCCGAGGGCGTTGGCCAGCAGCTTGATGGGGTAGTCGAAGGCGACGTCGAGCTGGCTGCGGGCGACCTGCTCCATCCAGCCGGTGATCCGCCAGCCGGAGGCCTCTCCCTCGCCGAGTTCGGGCACGCCGTGCTTGGCGAGGGTGGTGCGGACGAACGCGCGGTGCTCCTCGGGGATCATCGCCTCGACGTCGGCCTCGGACACGCCCTCGACCTTCTTCGCGGGCATGACGACGTCGAGGCCGTACGGCAGCCCGTCC
Organism: Streptomyces sp. NPDC051921; assembly: GCF_040680975.1. NCBI lineage: Bacteria > Bacillati > Actinomycetota > Actinomycetes > Kitasatosporales > Streptomycetaceae > Streptomyces > Streptomyces sp. NPDC051921. Next base: position 62,549 of record NZ_JBFAXU010000019.1, on the reverse strand, counting down.
GTGTGGTCCTGCATCCAGTCGAGGTCGCGCGCGAGGTCGTCCGGGGCGGTGTAGCGGACCGCGCCGAGGACGCCGAATCCGCCGGCTCTGGTGATGGCGGCGGCCACCGCGGGGAAGGGCGTGAAGCCGAAGATGGCGTGCTCGATCCCCAGTGTGCGACTCAGCTCCGTCTTCATGGGCGGCATGGTGCCGCAGCCGGTGTGCCGAGGGAAGAGATTTTCTGATGCAGTGTCAGATTGTTTCGCGGCGGGGAGGGCGGTGGGAGAGGGTGGGCATGACGGAGACGACGAGGTTCAGGGGCCGCGGTCCGAGCCGCCGGGCGTTCGGCGGCGGGATCCTCGCCCTGGGAGGTGCGCTGATGATCGGTACGGTGCCGGGCGCCGCGTCCGCCCCGGACCCGGGACCCCGCGACGGGCGCACCGGCCCGGGCGGTGCGCGGCGGACCACGCTGCGGCGCGGCTCCGCCGAGCGGGCCGGGCTGCTGCAGGAGCATCTGGACCGGCTCGTCGCCGACGCCGAGTCCTTCCTGCGCCCCTCCCCCGCGCACCCTTGGTACGCGGGTGCGGTGCTGCTCGCCGGGCGCGGTGACACGGTCGCGCTGCACCGGCCGATCGGGACGGCCGTGCGCTACGCGGCGTACGACGAGAAGACCGACACCGGTGTCGAACTCCCGGCCGACGAGCAGATCCCGATGCGCGAGGACACGGTCTTCGACCTGGCGTCGGTCTCCAAGCTCTTCACCTCGATCCTGGCGGTGCAGCAGATCGAGCGGGGACCGCTGGCCCTCGAGGAGCGGGTCACGGCGTATCTGCCGGAGTTCGGGGCCGGTGGAAAGCAGGACGTCACGGTCCGTCAGCTGCTCACGCACACCTCGGGTTTCCGCGCCTGGATCCCGCTCTACGAGGAGCCGACGCGGGAGGGGCGGCTGCGCCTGCTGTGGAACGAGGTGCCCGCCGACCCGCCCGGCACGGTCTACCGCTACTCCGACCTCAACCTGATCACGCTGCAGCTGATCCTGGAGGAGATCACCGCTCTCCCGCTGGACGAACTGCTCCGCACCGAGATCACCGATCCGCTCGGGATGCACCGCACGCGCTTCAACCCCCCGCTCTCCTGGCGGCCGGACATCGCCGCCACGGAGGACGCCCGCAAGCCCTGGTCCGGCCTCGACCGCGGCATGGTGTGGGGCGAGGTGCACGACGAGAACGCGTACGGCATGGGCGGCGTCGCGGGACACGCCGGGGTCTTCTCCCACGCCTGGGACCTCGCCGTCCTCGCCCGCACCCTGCTCAACGGCGGCGCGTACGGCGACGCCCGGATCCTCTCCGCCGCCTCGGCCGAGCTGATGTTCACCGACTTCAACACGGCGTTCCCCGGCGACGAGCACGGCCTCGGCTTCGAGCTCTACCAGCACTGGTACATGGGCGCGATGGCCACCCCGCGCTCCGCCGGACACACCGGCTTCACCGGCACCAGTCTCGTTCTCGACCCGACCACCGACTCCTTCCTGATCGTCCTCGGCAACTCCGTCCACCCCGTACGGAGCTGGCGCTCCGGCTCGGCTCCCCGGGTCGCCACCGCGAACGCCCTCGCCCGCGCCGTGCCGGTGCGCCCGCTCCGGGGTCGTCGCTCCTGGTTCTCCGGGACGGCGCGCGGGACGACCGCCTCGCTCACCCTCCCGGAGGTACCGGGGGCCGCCCGCTTCGAGTGCGCCCTGTGGTGGGACGCCGAACCGGGCGCGGACGCCGCCGTCCTGGAGGCCTCGGCGGACGGCGGCACGCACTGGGCACCCGTCCCGTTCACCACCACCGCCCACCGGCCGGGCGCTCCGCGGCGTCAGGACCACCCGACGGGCGCGGTCGGCGGCTGGTCGGGCCGGGAGTGGTACGCCCTCGCCGCCGACCTGACGGCCTGGTCGACGGCCCCGGTACGGCTGCGCTGGCGCTACGTCACGGACCGGCGCTTCGTGGGCCGCGGCGTGTACGTGGACGCGATCCGGCTCCTGGACGGGTCGGGCCGCCCCCTGTTCGACGAGGCCCGCCCGGCTGACGGTGCGCGGATCGAGGCGGTCGGCTGGACGGCCTCGGCGGACTGAGCGGCCCCGGGCCCGGTCACGCCGTGTCGCCCGGCCACGCCGTGTCGCCCGGTCGCCGTCGTGCCGAGTCGCCCGGGCGCGCCGTCACGCCGTCACGCCGTCACGCCGCCGCGCGCGACCCGCCATCCGCCTCCGCAACCGCCTCGACCTCCGCGAGGAAGGCCCCGACCACGCGGCGGTAGCGCTCCGGCTCCTCCGCCGAGGGCAGGTGGGAGCTCTGTTCGAACAGCGTCCAGCGGGCGTCCGGAACGGCCTCGACCAGCTCCCCGACCAGGGCGGGCGTCACCACGTCGTGGCGGCCCGACGTGACGAGCACCGGGAGGTCGATCTCACCGAGCCGGGCGGTGACGTCCCAGTCCTTGAGGCTGCCGGTGAGGTTCCACTCGCTGCCGCCCCACAGCGTCTCGTACACGTCCCGGTTCATGCCGGTGAAGGAGCGCACCAGGTGCGGTGGCCACGGGTCGAGGCGGCAGAGGTGGCGCGCGTAGAAGGCCAGGCAGGCCTCCTGGTACTCCGGGTCGTCGGTGGTGCCGGCGGCCTCGTGGCGGTCCAGGACCTCACGCACCCCGGCGGGCAGGGACTCCTTCAGGCGGCGCGTCTCGGCCTGGTAGGCCGGGGCACTGGCGATCGGGCCGCCGAGGACCAGGCTCATCAGCCCCTGGGGGCGGGCGAGCACGTACTCCAGGGCGAGCTGGCTGCCCCAGGAGTGCCCGAGGAGATGGACGGGGTCGAGGCGGAGCGTCTCGCGGACCGCCGCCAGTTCGCCGACGAAGGTGTCGAGGGTCCAGAGGGACGGATCGTCGGGGTGGTCGGACCTGCCGCAGCCGAGCTGGTCGTAGAAGACGACCGGCCGGCCGGTCTCCTCGGGGAGGAGGGCGAGGTCGTCGAGGTAGTCGTGCGAGCAGCCGGGGCCTCCGTTGACGACGAGCAGCGGCGGCCGGCCGCCGGACCGCCGCGCGCCGACGACGCGGTACCAGGTGCGGTGGCCGCGGAACGGCACGGTTCCTTCGGTGACGGACATGATCCGCCTCCTCGTCTCGGCGGCGCCCCTTCCATGATGCGCCCTTCGGAACGGCGCCGTTCGGCCACGTCCGACCGTCGTCGAACCCGGATGGGGGCGCACCCGCGGGATCACTGCCCCGACTCGGCCGTCTCCCGCAGGGCGTCGAGGACCGGCTGGATCAGCGGATGGTCCTCGGCCCCGCGGCGGACCGCGGCGAAGACCCGGCGGGTGGGGGCGACGCCGTCGACCGGGCGGACCACGACGCCGGTGAGGTCGGTGCCGCGCAGCGCGGACCGGGGCACCAGCGCGACGCCCGCACCGGCCGCCGCCAGGGCGACGACGGCGCGGAAGTCGTCGGAGATGTGTTCCATGCTCGGTGCGAAGCCCGCGTACTCGCAGGCGAGGACGGTCACGTCGTGGCAGGGGTTGCCCGCGGACTGACCGATCCACGCGTCCTTGGCGAGGTCGGCGAGGGCGACCCGCTCCACCCCGGCGAGGCCGTGGCCGGGCGGCAGGACGGCGTCGAACGGCTCCGCGTAGAGCGGTACGCGGGTGAGCCGGGCGTCGTCCTCGCCGGGTGCGCCGCGGTACTCGACGGCGACCGCCACGTCGACCTGCCGGTCGAGGACCATGAGCAGGCTCTCGTCGCCTTCGGCGTCCCGCACCCGGACCCGGATGCCCGGCGCGCTGCGGGCCAGGGAGCCGATGGCGGGCGCGACGACGAGGCCGATGCCGGTGGCGAAGGCCGCCACGGTGACCGTGCCGGCCTCGCCCGAGCCGTACGCGGCGAGCTCGGCCTCGGCACGCTCCAGCTGGGCCAGGACGGCGTTGGCATGGCTCAGCAGGATCTCGCCGGCCGGGGTGAGCCGGGCGCCCCGGGCGTTGCGTTCCACCAGGCGGTGGCCGGTCTCCTGCTCCAGGGCGGCGAGCTGCTGGGAGACCGCGGAGGGCGTGAGGTAGAGCGCGGCGGCAGCCGCCGTGACGGTCCGGTGGTCGGCCACCGCCCGGAGGATGTGCAGCCGCCGCGCTTCGATCATGCCCCTAGTTTCGCAGGGCGGCCCGCGCGTCGACGAACGCGTCCACAGCGCGGTTGACGTCGTCCACGGAGTGGGCGGCCGACAGCTGCACGCGGATGCGCGCCTGGCCCTGCGGCACGACCGGGTACGAGAAGCCGATCACGTACACACCGCGCTCCAGGAGCAGCTCGGCCATGCGGCCGGCCTCGGCGGCGTCACCGATCATGACGGGGGCGATGGCGTGGTCGCCGGGGAGGATGTCGAAGCCCTCCTCGGTCATCCGGTGGCGGAAGAGCTCGGTGTTGGTGCGGAGCCGCTCGCGCAGGTCGCCGGCCGACTCCAGCAGGTCGAGGACCTTGAGGGAGGCGGCGGCGATGACCGGGGCCAGGGTGTTGGAGAACAGGTACGGGCGGGACCGCTGGCGCAGCAGGGCGACGATCTCGGCGCGGGCGGCGACGTAGCCGCCGGAGGCGCCGCCGAGGGCCTTGCCGAGGGTGCCGGTGATGATGTCGACACGGTCCATGACCCCGTGCAGCTCGGGGGTGCCGCGGCCGCCGGGGCCCACGAAGCCGACGGCGTGCGAGTCGTCGACCATGACCATGGCGTCGTAGCGCTCGGCCAGGTCGCAGATCTCGTCGAGCGGCGCGACGTAGCCGTCCATGGAGAAGACGCCGTCGGTGACGATCAGCTTGCGCCGGGCACCGCCGTCGACGGCCTCCTTGAGCTGCTGCTCCAGGTCGGCCATGTCGCGGTTGGCGTAGCGGAAGCGGCGGGCCTTGGAGAGGCGGATGCCGTCGATGATGGAGGCGTGGTTGAGGGCGTCGGAGATGACCGCGTCCTCGGGGCCGAGGAGGGTCTCGAAGACGCCGCCGTTGGCGTCGAAGCAGGAGGAGTAGAGGATCGTGTCCTCCTGGCCGAGGAAGTTCGAGAGGCGCGCCTCGAGCTCCTTGTGGACCTCCTGGGTGCCGCAGATGAAGCGGACGGACGCCATGCCGTAGCCCCAGCGGTCCAGGGCCTCGTGGGCGGCGGAGACGACCTCGGGGTGGTCGGCGAGGCCGAGGTAGTTGTTGGCGCAGAAGTTCAGCACCTCTCCGGGGCGGCCGCCCGCGGTGACCTCGACGGTCGCGGACTGGGGGGTGCCGATGACCCGCTCCGGCTTGTGGAGGCCGGCCTGCTGGATCTCTTCGAGGGTGGTGCGGATGCCGTCGCGTACGGAATCGAACATGTGGGTGCAGCTCCTGAAGTTCGGACGATCCGGGGGGATCAGGCGGTCCAGTCGAGGATGATCTTGCCGCCCTTGCCGGACGCGGCGTCGTCGAAGGCGGCGTCGAAGTCGCGGTAGTCGTAGCGGCCGGTGATCACCGGGGCGAGGTCGAGGCCACCCTCCAGGAGCACCGACATCGCGTACCAGGTCTCGAACATCTCGCGGCCGTAGATGCCCTTGATGGTGATCATCGAGGTGACGATCTTCGCCCAGTCGACCGAGAAGTCCTCGCTCGGCAGGCCGAGCATGGCGATCTTGCCGCCGTTGGTCATGTTGGCGACCATCTCGCGCATCGCGCGCGGGTTGCCGGACATCTCCAGGCCGACGTCGAAGCCCTCCTTGAGCCCGAGAGTGCGCTGGCCGTCGGCGATGCTCTGCTCGGCGACGTTCAGCGCCAGCGAGACACCGGTCTTGCGGGCCAGCTCCAGGCGCTCCTCGCTGACGTCGGTGATGACGACGTGGCGGGCACCGGCGTGCTTGGCGACGGCCGCGGCCATGATGCCGATCGGGCCGGCGCCGGTGACCAGGACGTCCTCGCCGACCAGCGGGAAGGACAGGGCGGTGTGCACGGCGTTGCCGAAGGGGTCGAAGATCGCGGCGACGTCGAGGTCGACGGGGACCCGGTGCACCCAGACGTTCGAGGCGGGCAGCACGACGTACTCGGCGAAGGCGCCGTCGCGGCCGACGCCGAGGCCGACGGTGGCGCGGCAGAGGTGGCGGCGGCCGGCCAGACAGTTGCGGCACTTGCCGCAGACGAGGTGGCCCTCGCCGCTGACCAGGTCGCCGACGTTGACGTCCGCGACGTCGCGGCCGGTCTCGACGACCTCGCCGACGAACTCGTGGCCGACGGTCAGCGGGGTCGTGATGGTCTTCTGCGCCCAGCCGTCCCAGGAGCGGATGTGCAGGTCCGTGCCGCAGATACCGGTCCGCTTGACCTTGATCAGGACGTCACCGGGGCCCGCCTCGGGCATGGGCACGTCCGCGAGCCAGAGTCCCGGCTCCGCCTTCTGCTTGACCAGCGCCTTCAATGTCACGGCTCCCGACGTACGTGTCCTGTGATGATCCGGGTCCGGGCGCGGCGAAGCACCCAAGATCCCTGGAAGAAAATCTCCCGCACGTCGGGCCCGTGGTCCATCGAGGTTTTCTTAAGCGGGCGCGCAGATCAGCTTCACGCCCCTGGCGGGGGCGCCGCCGGCGTCAACCTGCGGTGCCCTCGAGTACCGACATGGCCGCATTGTGGCCGGGTACGCCGCTCACGCCGCCGCCACGCACGGCGCCGGCGCCGCACAGCAGCACGTTGGCGTGTGCCGTCTCGACGCCCCACCGGCTCCCCGGCCCTTCCGCGAAGGGGAAGGAGAGGTCGCGGTGGAAGATGTGCCCGCCGGGGAGCCGCAGCTCGCGTTCGAGGTCGAGGGGCGTCTTCGCCTCGATGCAGGGCCGCCCGTCGGCGTCACGGGCCAGGCAGTCGGCGATCGGCTCGTCGAGGCGTGCGTCGAGCTGGTCGAGGGTGGCCTTCAGGAGCGCGTCGCGGGCGCCGTCGGGGTCGGCGGCGAAGAGCCGGGCGGGGGCGTGCAGACCGAAGAGGGTGAGGGTCTGGTAGCCGCGGGCGGCGGCCTCGGGGCCGAGGATGCTCGGGTCGGTGAGGGTGTGGCAGTAGATCTCGGCGGGCGGGGCGGCGGGCAGCCGGCCGGCCGCGGCCTCGGCGTACGACGTGGCCAACTCCCCGTATCCCTCGGCGATGTGGAAGGTGCCGGAGAAGGCCTCGCGCGGGTCGACGGCGCGGTCCCGGAGCCGTGGCAGCCGGGTGAGCACCATGTTGACCTTCAGCTGTGCGCCCTCCGCCGGCGGCAGGGCGGGCTCGCCGAGCAGGGCGGCGAGCGCCTGCGGGGAGGCGTTCACCAGGACGCGCTCCGCCCCGACGACGCCCTCCCCGTCGGCGGTGCGGTAGGCGACCTCGGCGCGGTGGCCGTCGGTCTCGATCCGGGTGGCCTCGTGGCCGGTGAGGATCGTGGCGCCGGCGTCCCGGGCCGCGGCGGCGAGGGCGTCGGTGAGGGCGCCCATGCCGCCCACGGGGACGTCCCAGTCGCCGGTGCCGCCGCCGATGACGTGGTAGAGGAAGCAGCGGTTCTGGAGCAGCGAGGGGTCGTGGGCGTCGGCGAAGGTGCCGATGAGGGCGTCGGTGAGGACGACCCCGCGGACCAGGTCGCTGGCGAAGTGCTTCTCGACCGCGACCCCGATGGGCTGCTCGAAGAGCATGTCCCAGGTCTCGTCGTCGTCGACCCGGGCGCGCAGCGCGTCCCGGCTCGGCAGCGGCGCGGTGAGGGTGGGGAAGATCCGGCGCGCGGCCCGGGCCGTACGCCCGTAGAAGGCCTCCCAGGCCTCGTGCTCGCGGTCGGAGCCGGTGAGCGCGGCGAAGGAGGCCCGGGTGCGGTCGCGGTCGCCGCCGACGAGCAGGCCGGAGTCGCCGTACGGGGTGTAGGAGGAGACGGACCGTTTCCGCACGGCGAAGCGCAGTCCGAGGTCACGGACGATCTTCTCGGGGAGGAGCGAGACGAGGTACGAGTAGCGGGAGAGCCGGACGTCGACCCCGGCGAAGGGCCGCGTGGAGACGGCGGCCCCGCCGGTGTGGTCGAGCCGTTCGAGGACGAGGACCCGGCGTCCCGCGCGGGCGAGGTAGGCGGCGGCGACGAGGCCGTTGTGTCCGCCGCCGACGATGACGGCGTCGTACGAGCTCTGGGGTGCGGTCGGTGCGGTCATGTCTCTTGCTAACACCTCGCGGGCGCTCCCACCAGGTGCCGTGCGCACGGGTGTTGTGCGCGGCGACGGCCTCGCGCCTGGTCCCCGCACCGCGGGCCCCGTCGCCCCGGCCCCCGCGTCCCCGGGCCGCGGCTCACGCCTCCGTGGCGAGGCGTTCCCGGCAGTGGGTCTCGTCCTGACGGGCGGCGCGGGTGTCGGGGTGGTCGAAACCGAGGAGTCGGGTGCGGACCTCGGTGACCTGGCGGTACTCGGCCAGGGCCTCCGACCAGCGGCCCAGCCAGCCGAGGGCGATGGCGGTCTCACGGCGGCTGGCCAGGGTGTCGGCGTGGTCGGCGCCCAGGACGCGCGTGCGGGCGGCGCAGACGGCGCGCGCCTCCGTGAGCGCCTCGTCCCAGCGCCCGAGCCGGCCCAGGTTCACACCGAGGCCGTGGCGGGCCCGCAGCGTCTCCTGGTCCTCGGGGCCGGCGTTCCGGGTGCGGGCCGCGACGAGTTCGCGGTAGAGGACGGCGGCCTCCTCGGCGCGCCCGAGCCGGCCCAGACAGATCCCGGCCTCGTAGCGGGCGGCGAGGGTGTCGGGGTGGTCCGGGCCGAGGACGGCCCGGCGCGCCTCGGCGACCTCCCGGTACTGGTCGAGCGCGGCCGGCCAGCGGCCGAGCCTGCCCAGCGCGTGGCCGACCTCGTGGCGGGTGGCCAGGGTGTCGGGGTGGTCGCCACCGAGCAGCCGGGCGCGGGCGTCGGCCACCTCGCGCGCCGTGGCGTAGGCCTCCGGGACCCGGCCGATCCGGACGAGGGTGAAGGCCAGGTTGTGGCGGCAGCGCAAGGTGTCCGGATGCTCGGCGCCCATGGTGCGTTCACGGGCGGCGAGCACCGTCTCGTACACCGCGTGCGCCTCTGCGTGCCGGCCGAGGCCGCCCAGGACGTAGGCGGTCTCCTGACGGGCGGCGAGCGTGTCCGGGTGGTCGGCGCCCAGGGCCCTGGCCCGCCCCTCGGCCACGGCGTCGAAGTGGCGCAGCGCTTCGGCGGGCCTGCCCAGGCGGGCCAGGGCGAAGGCGAGTTCGTAGCCGCTGGCGAGCGTGTCGGCGTGGTCGGCGCCGAGGACGTGCGTACGGTCCCGGACGACGGTGCCGAGCAGCGCGGCGGCCTCTTCCCAGCGGCCGAGCCGGCCGAGGCCGAGTCCGGCCCGGTGCCGCCCGGCGAGCACGGCGGCGAGCTCGGCGGCCGTCGTCGGGGCCTGCGCGGAGGTGGCCGGGCGGGCGGCGCCGGTCCATTCGCCGGTCAGGGCGGTGGCCGGGTCGTAGACGTCGGTGGCCCGTCCGGCGGGAGTGGTCGTGGCGGGGCGGCCGGTGCCCATGGCGCGGGCCCATGCGGGCAGCGCGGGCGCCACCGGCGGTACCGGTGGCGGAACGGTCCAGGCTCCGCTCACGCCGACGCGGCCGGTGGTGAGGCGGTCGCGGAGTTCGGCCGCGTCGGAGGGCCTGCCCTCGGGGGTCTTGGCGAGCAGGTCGAGGACGATGAGGTCGAGGTAGTCGGGGAGTTCGGCGCGGTGGCTGCGCAGCGGCGCGGGCTGGGTGTCGCGGTGCCCGATGAGGATGGCCCAGGTGTCGTCCAGGTCGAAGGGCGGGACACCGGTGGCCAGCTCGTAGAGGACGCAGCCCAGCGAGTACAGGTCGCTGCGGTGGTCGACCTCGCCGCCGCCGATCTGCTCCGGGCTCATGTAGTGCGGGGTGCCCATGGCGATGCCGGTGCCGGTGAGCCGGGAGGTGAAGCCGATGTCGGCGCCGAGGCGCGCTATCCCGAAGTCGCAGATCTTCACCGTGCCCTCGCCGAGCCGCACGATGTTCGCGGGCTTCAGGTCGCGGTGCACGACGCCCTGGCGGTGGGTGTAGGCGAGGGCGTCGGCGACCTGCTCGGCGATGTCGACGACCTGGGTGACGGGGAGCGGCTGCTTGCGGTTGTCGGCGAGGAGCTGGCTGAGATTGCGGCCGTCCAGCAGTTCCATGACGAGGAAGAGCACGCCGTCGGACTCGCCGAAGTCGTGCACGACGGTGATGCCGCGGTGCTGGAGCGCGGCGGCGACGCGCGCCTCGCGGCGGAAGCGCTCGCGCAGCACGGCGAGGTTGTCCGGGTTGCGCTGCTGGCCGAGCGGCCGGAGGCACTTCACGGCGACGCGCCGGCCGAGCGACTCGTCCGTCGCCCGCCACACCTCGCCCATGCCGCCCCGGCCGATCACCTCCTGCAGCCGGTACCGGCCCTGGATCAGCCTGGTGTCCGTGTCCGCCATCGCGTGCTGTCGCCCCCGTTTGCCCCGTTGTCGTGCCGCTCCCTCCCCGGCCCGTCCAGTATGGCGGCCGCGGTCCGCAGACTGTACGGCACGGGTCGGGTATGTGGGCCGAGCCGCTCCATCGCGCGCAGGATGTGCCCCGGGGGCAGCCGCCAGCGGAGCCGGTCGGGCACGCACCGGAGGAGGTTGGCCAGGGCCGTGAGCCGGTACGTGACGCGCTCGGGCGGCGGCGCGGGCCGGCCGTACAGCTCGTGGGCGTACGGGGGCAGGGTGTCGTACGCGAGGGCGGACACGCGCCGCCAGATCACCTCGCGCGCGGGGCGCAGCGCCGGTGCGACCGGTGGTCTGCGCAGGAAGGCGTCCACGGTGAGCGCGTCGGCACCGCCGGTCAGCTTCGGGCGGATCTCCTCGAAGTAACGGGCGAGCGCGGCGGTGCTGCCGGGCACCTCGTCGGGGTCGAGGCCCACGAGCCGGGCGGAGACGCGCTGTTCGTCGACGTACCGGTCGGCCTGGGCGTCCGTCAGCGGGATGCCGGAGCGGCGGACCACGTGGAGGTACGAGTCGATCTCGGCGCAGTGCACCCACAGCAGCAGTTCGGGGGCGTCGACGCCGAGCAGCCGGTGGATCTTGCGCACCCTGGCGCCGGCGGCCTCGGCCGCCTCGGAGGTGCCGTAGCTGAGCGTGCCGACGAAGCTCGCCGTCCGCATGAGCCGTCCCCAGGGGTCCCGGCGGAAGTCGCTGTTGATCATGACTCCGCGGACGGCGACGGGATGCAGCGCCTGGAGGTACAGGGCGCGCACCCCGCCGATCCACATGACGGGGTCGCCGTGGAGCTGCCAGGTCACGGACCCGGGACCGAAGAGTCCCGGGTCGGCGTCGTGCTTCGTCGCGTCCGACCGCATGGCTTCAGGCTAGGGCCGGGGCCCGTACGGGTCGACGGGTCAGCGCCAGACCGTCTGCGCGGAGTCGAGCTGGACCCAGGTGATCGGGTTGCCGGTGTTGGCGCCGAAGACGCTGACCGAGCCCGCCGTGTTGATCTCCAGGCGGCAGGCGTTGATGCCCTGGCTGTTGTTGCGGGGCACGGCCGCGCGCACGTAGCCGGTCGGCAGCGCGAAGCCGTCGGGCAGGCGGCCTATCTTGGCGTCGCCGGTGAGGTTGCAGGTGACCAGGCCGCGGGCCTGGAGGAACGTGGTGCCGGCGATGGTGACGAGCCGGACCTCGGGGATCGCGGTCGCGTTCGGGGTGATGCCGGGCTCCAGGACGAGCGGGGTCCAGGCTCCGGCGTCGACCGTGCCGGGGTCGGCGGCCGCCGGGGTCGCGGCGGCGAGGCCGCCGACGGTGAGGGCGGCGGGCAGGGCGAGGGCCGCGCCGAGGACGCTGCGGCGGTTCTGCGACATGGTGGTGGGCTCCTTGGTGCCGGGAAGGTGTGGGGGTCAGCGCCAGACGGCGCTGACGTTGTCGAGCTGCGCCCAGGCGATGGGGTTGGTCGTGCGTCCGCCGTAGAGCCGCACCGCGCGGTCGGTGCCGACCTCGACGCGGGCGACGGCGGGGCCGCCGAGGGCGTTGTCGCGCGGCACGGTGGCGCGGGCGACGACGCTCGGGGTGAGCGAGTCGGGCAGGGTGCCGAGGACGGTGTCGGCAGTGAAGGGGCCCTTGACCCCGCCGGAGAGCTGGAGGGTCGTGGTGCCGGCGAGGCTGATCAGGCGTCCCTGCGGGGCGTTCTGATCAGCGGTCACCCCGGCTGCCAGGGTGATCGGCTGCCAGTCCGTGAGGACCTTCACGCCGTCGGTCTCGGGGGCCGCCGAGAGGGACAGGATCGTGCAGGTGCGCGGGCCGGGGTCCTCGCAGGCGAACCCGAAGTGCAGGTGCGGGACACCGTCGCGGACGGAGACGGCCATCCCCTCCGCCTCGCGCCACGTCAGGCCGGGGCCGGCCGTGATGTGCTGGTGGTCGAGCAGGGCGCCGGTGGCCCAGTCGATGGCGGCGATGTGCGTGTTGCCGGGCAGCGGGGCGGCGTCGAGGCTCTGGCCCTTCAGGGTGTACAGCACGCCGCCGTGGGACGCGTATCCCTGGAAGTCGACGCCGTCCGCGGGGACGGCCGGGGTGAGCCGCTGCTTGGCCTGCCAGACCCCGGCCGCCGCCTGGGCCAGGTCGTACCGCTCGAAGGTCATCACGCCGTTGAGGTTGAAGCGGACCACGAGCTCGTCGGCGCTGCGGTCGATCGTCGGGGTGATGCCGCGGCACGCCGGGTCGGGCCGGTACGGCGGCGTGTGGGCCGAGGAGCCGTAGTCGACGGTCGTCCCGGTCTGGAACGGGAAGCTGGTCACGGCCGTGCCGTAGCCCTCGTTCTTGCTGTTCGGCGAGGACGCGGTCTCGGTCCAGAGCCAGACCGTCCCGTCACGGTTCTCCACGCCCAGGCTGACGCCGTGTCCGAACCCGCGCAGGTACATGTGGCCGGTGATCGCGCCGGACGGGTTGAGCCGGGTCAGGCACAGGTCGCCCTTGGTCTTGCGGGTCGGGTAGTCGACGGCGGCCGGCTCGTCGGGCAGCTTGACGTCGCCCTGCATGATCTGCAGCACGAAGATGTCGCCGGACGCCGGATCGATGCCGAAGCCCTGCATGACCGTGCTGTTCTGCAGCGGACGCCGGTGGAGCAGTTTGCCCACCGGGCCCGCGATGTCTATCTGTCCTGCGATGGTGACGCTCAACGGCACGGCTCCTCTGACGCATGTGTTTCCGTCATGATCGAACCGCGTCAGTCTGCCACTCCTCCCCCTCCGTCCGGAGGAACCGCGCCGCCGGCCGGCGGCGAGCCCGGGCAGTTCGCCGGTTCTGCCCGGACCGGGACGACGGGCGCTAGCCGGCCTCTTCGGTCCAGTACCGGGCGAGGGCCCCCTCCCGGTACGGTGCCGGGCTCACGCTGAGGTCGCCGGCGAAGGGGCGGTCGAGGACGAAGACGAGCAGCAGGCTGAAGCCGATGAGCGCGGCGACGCAGGAGACGAAGAGGAGCTGGATCCGCATCCTGCGCATGCCGTAGAGGAAGGTGAGCGGGATCAGGACGACCGCGCCGCCGAAGGCCAGGACCTGCAGCAGCGGGGGGAGTTCCTGCTCGGCCATGGTGAGGCGGGCCCGGCGCTGGCCGGCGACGTCGTTGAGTCGGGCGACGGCCTCCTCGTAGAAGACCTCCTCGCGCGCGGTCTTCGGCTCGTACGCCTGGAGCGCGTCGAACACGGCCTGGAGCTTGACGGCGGTGGTCCCGTAGCTCGGTTCTCCCGCACGCATCCGGGGCCACTGGTCCTCCACGACCGCGTGGACGTATCCGCTGAGCGCGGCGTCGACCTGGCCGCGCACCGGGGGCGGGAAGGCTGCGGCGTCGCGCGCGATGAGGGCGACGTCGGTGGCCTCGGTCGCGACGATGGTCTGTGTGCTGTCCAGCTGCGTCCAGAGGGTGACGATCACGAAGGCGAGGATGATCCCGTAGATCGCGCCGAACATGCCCAACGTCACCCCGACCATGTCGTTGTGCTCCCCCTCGGCGAGCGAAGGGTACTTGCGGCGGGCGAGCACGCTCCCGGCGACCGCCAGCGCGACGGTCCCGCCGACGGTGAGGAGGGCCAGGGTGAAGGTGCTGAAGTGGTTGAGCAGCCAGAGCGACATGTGCCGGAATACTAGGGATCGATCACCGCCGGGCGCGTGCCCGGACGTGCCGGGAAAGGCTTGATCACCCGCGCGTGTCTGCCCGGGAACACGTGGTTGCCTCCTCCTTCGGACACGGGAGCAGTGGCTCACCCGTACGGGACGGCAAGTGGGCCGACCGGGCCGCCGGTTCGCCCCGCCGGTCCCGCTTCCGACGTGGACCGTCGCGTTCGGCCCGAGGCCGCCCGGCCCCGGCGGGCCGCGTGTAGGGTGGCGGTGCAGCTGGTTCGCCCCGCCATCCAGGCGGGCGCGTCGCAAGAGGGAACCCGGTGGGAATCCGGGACTGCCCCGCAGCGGTGAGCGGGAACGACCGCCGTCACACAGCACTGGGCCGATGCACACGGCCTGGGAAGCGACGGCCAGTAGGTGTCCTCCGTCAGGAGGGCGTGCCCGCGAGTCCGAAGACCTGCCCGTTGCCCGCACGCGGACGATTCCGCGCGCGGATCTCCCGGCGACCTCGTGGGCGGGTCGGAGTGGAACGAGACGTACGACGGCGCGGGCGCCGGCGCCGCGCGGCGCGTGCTCGTCCCCGTCCCGTCCGTCACCCCTTCGCGCCCCCGTCCCGCCGGGATCTCAGGGATGCAGATCGCGAAGGAGATCTCCGTGAGCACGAAGTCCACGACCGCGGCCGCTCAGGCCACCGTGTACGGCTATCCCCGCCAGGGACCCGGGCGGGAACTGAAGAAGGCCGTCGAGGGGTACTGGAAGGGGCGGGTCGACGCCGCGGCCCTCCGGTCCGTCGCCGCCGAGCTGCGCGCCGCGAACTGGCGGCAGCTGTCCGAGGCCGGTGTCGGCGAAGTCCCCACCGGAGACTTCTCGTTGTACGACCACGTCCTCGACACCACCGTGATGGTGGGCGCGGTGCCCGAGCGGCACCGGGAGGCCGTCGCCGCGGATCCGCTCGCCGGGTACTTCGCCATGGCGCGCGGCACGCAGGACGTGGCCCCGCTGGAGATGACGAAGTGGTTCGACACCAACTACCACTATCTCGTCCCGGAGTTGGGGCCGGACACGGTGTTCTCGGCCGACTCCGCCAAGCAGGTCGCCGAACTGCGCGAGGCACTCGCGCTCGGCCTGACGGCCCGGCCCGTCCTGGTCGGGCCCGTCACCTACCTGCTGCTGGCCAAGCCGGCGCCCGGCGTGGCCGCCGGCTTCGACCCGCTCACGCTGCTCGACCGGCTCCTTCCGGTGTACGCGCAGGTCCTCGCCGATCTGCGGGCGGCCGGCGCGCAGTGGGTGCAGCTGGACGAGCCCGCCCTCGTGCAGGACCGGACGCCGGCCGAGCTGAACGCCGCCGCGCGCGCCTACCGTGACCTCGGTGCGCTCGCCGACCGGCCGAAGATCCTCGTCGCCTCCTACTTCGACCGGCTCGGGGAGGCCCTGCCCGTGCTCGCCAAGGCGCCCGTCGAGGGGCTGGCGCTGGACTTCACCGGACCGGCCGCCACCCACCTCGGCGCGCTCGCCGCCGTGGGCGGACTGCCCGGGAAGCGCCTGGTCGCGGGCGTCGTCGACGGCCGCAACGTCTGGGTCGGCGACCTGGAGAAGTCCCTCGCCGTCCTCGGCACGCTGCTCGGCCTCGCCGACCGCGTGGACGTCTCCGCCTCCTGCTCCCTGCTGCACGTGCCGCTCGACGCGTCCGCCGAGAAGGACGTCGACCCGCAGATCCTGCGCTGGCTCTCCTTCGCCCGGCAGAAGACCGCGGAGGTCGTGACCCTGGCGAAGGGCCTGTCGGCCGGCGCCGGCGCCGTCGCCGGCGAGCTGTCGGCGAACCGCGCGGCGCTCGCCTCCCGCGCGCACTCCCCCGTCACCCGGAACCCGGCCGTGCGCGCCCGCGCCGCGGCCGTCACCGCCGCCGACGCGCGCCGCTCGCAGGCGTACCCCGAACGGGCCGCGGCCCAGCGCGACCGACTGCGCCTGCCGCTGCTGCCGACCACCACGATCGGCTCCTTCCCGCAGACCGCCGAACTGCGCGGCGCCCGCGCGGACCTCCGGGCCGGCCGGATCGACGCCGACGGCTACGCGGAACGCATCCGGGCCGAGATCCAGGAGGTGATCGCCTACCAGGAGAAGACCGGCCTCGACGTCCTCGTGCACGGGGAGCCGGAACGCGACGACATGGTGCAGTACTTCGCCGAGCGGCTCGACGGCTACCTGGCCACCCGGCACGGCTGGGTCCAGTCGTACGGCACCCGCTACGTCCGCCCGCCGATCCTGGCCGGCGACATCTCCCGCCCCGCGCCGATGACCGTCCGCTGGACGGCGTACGCCCAGTCCCTCACGGACCGGCCGGTCAAGGGCATGCTCACCGGCCCGGTCACCATGCTCGCCTGGTCCTTCGTCCGTGACGACCAGCCGCTCGCCGAGACCGCCCGGCAGGTCGCCCTCGCCCTGCGCGACGAGGTGGGCGACCTGGAGGACGCGGGCACGGCGGTCATCCAGGTCGACGAGCCCGCCCTGCGCGAGACGCTGCCGCTGCGCGCCGCCGACCGGCCGGACTATCTCGCCTGGGCGACGGAGGCCTTCCGCCTCACCACCGGCGGGGTGCGGCCGGACACGCAGATCCACACCCACATGTGCTACGCCGAGTTCGGCGACGTCGTCCAGGCCATCGACGACCTCGACGCCGACGTCATCAGCCTGGAAGCGGCCCGCTCCCACATGCAGGTCGCCCGGGAACTCGCCGCCCACGGCTATCCCCGCGAGGCCGGGCCCGGCGTCTGGGACATCCACTCCCCGCGGGTCCCGAGCGCCGAGGAGGCGACGGCCCTGCTGCGCGCCGGTCTGCGGGCCATCCCGGCCGAGCGGCTGTGGGTGAACCCCGACTGCGGGCTGAAGACCCGCGGCTGGGCGGAGACCCGGGCCTCATTGGACCACCTCGTGGCGGCCGCCCGTAGCGTGCGCGGTGAGCTCCCCACCGCCTGATCCCGCTCCTCGCCCCGACCGGCCCGGGGGCGGGCGCGTCGCGCTCCGCCCCGGGCCGGGCCCCTGCCCATCCCCACCAGCTGCAAGGACGGTTCATGGACATCACGACGGTGGTCTACCCGGGAGAGTCGGCGCTCGCGCTCGCGGACGAGTTCGTCCACCTGCGACGGCTCGCCGCGCGCGGGCGGATCCCGGGGCAGGACGACCGGCACGCCCGGGAGTTGCGCGAGCGGATCGCCGAGGAGGCGCGGTCGCCGGGTTTCCTGGCCGTGACGGCGCGGGCGGACAGTCTCCTGTGCGGGTTCGGGACGGCCACCCGCACCCCCGTTCCGTACGCGGGGGAACTGCTGTCCGGGGACGCCCGTGCGCAGGAGTGGCTCGCCGGCGCCGTACGCATCGCGGACCTGGTGGTCGCTCCGGCGGCACGCGGGCGGGGCGTGGCGACGCGGATCCTGGACACGTTGACGGCGCCCGCCGTCGACGACCGGGTCTGGGTGGCGCCCGACCGGCGCGACGCCGGGGCGCTGTCCTTCTTCCGGCACCTGGGCTGGCGGCAGACGGTGTTCCCCCGCCCGGGGGACGGCCCGTCGCGGACGGTGTTCCTCGCACCGGGTCATCCGGCGCTCGCGGGGCTGCCGGTGGTGGGCTGCTGAGGCGCGCCGCCCGGGGACGGACCGGTCGAGCACGGAAGGTGTTGCCTGATCAAGGCCGATCCGGAGAGGTCAAGGTCACAGCTGATCACCCTGCTGCTCCGTTGTGCATCTGGCCTAGCATCCGGGCATGACTGTGCTGCCTGACGACGGCCTTTCCCTGGCCGCCGAGTTCTCCGCAGCGACCCATGCACAGTGGCAGCGCCTCGTGGCGGGCGTGCTGAGCAGGTCGGGCAAGGACATCCCTGACACCGAGGCCGAGGACGCGCTGTCCACCGTGCTGGAGGACGGCCTGCGTGCCCGGCCCCTCTACACGTCCGCCGACGGCGCGCCCGATCCCGGTCTTCCCGGTTTCGCCCCGTTCGTCCGGTCCGGCCGGGCGGAGGGGAACACGGCCGGCGGCTGGGACGTGCGTCAGCGGCACGTGACCGCCGACCCGGAGGCGGTGCTCACCGACCTCGAGAACGGCGTCACGTCCCTGTGGCTGGCCGTGGGGCCGGGCGGCATTGCGGTGACCGAGCTGGACCGGACCCTCCGCGACGTCTACCTCGACCTGGCCCCGGTCGTCCTGGAGGCCGGCCCGGAGACCTCGGCCGCGGCCACCGAACTCCTCGACATCCACACGCGTCGGGGGGTCGCTCCCGAGGCCGTCCGCGGCAACCTCGGTGCCGACCCGCTGGGCACGGAGGCGCGCACCGGCGCCGCGTACGACGGCGACGGCTTCCCCGCCACGGTCGCCCTCGCCCGGCTGTGCGCCGAGGCGTACCCGGGGCTGCGCGCCCTCACCGTGGACGCACTGCCCTACCACGGGGCCGGCGGTTCGGCCGCGCAGGAGCTGGGTGCCTCGCTCGCGACCGGTGTCGCCTATCTGCGGGCGCTGACCGACGGCGGCCTGACGGTCGAGCAGGCCCTCGGGCAGCTGGAGTTCCGCTACGCGGCGACCGCCGACCAGTTCCTGACGATCGCCAAGTTCCGTGCCGCCCGGCGCCTTTGGGCCCGGGTCGCGGAAGCCTGTGGCGTCCCGGCGGCCGGGGCGCAGCTCCAGCACGCGGTGACCTCGCCGGTGATGATGACGGGCCGCGACCCGTGGGTGAACATGCTCCGCACCACCGTCGCCACGCTGGCGGCCGGGGTCGGCGGCGCCGAGTCGGTCACGGTCCACCCCTTCGACCACGCGCTCGGTCTGCCCGACGCGTTCGCCCGCCGGATCGCCCGCAACACGTCGACGATCCTCATCGAGGAGTCGCACCTCGCGCGGGTGATCGACCCGGCCGGCGGCTCCTGGTACGTGGAGTCCCTGACCGACGAACTCGCCCACGCCGCCTGGGAGTTCTTCCAGGAGATCGAGCAGACGGGCGGCCAGGCGGCGGCCCTGCGCTCCGGCGTCCTGCGCGAGCGGCTCGCCGCCACCTGGGCCGAGCGGTCCAAGGCGCTGGCCAAGCGCCGCGAGCCGGTCACCGGCGTCAGCGAGTTCCCGCACCTCGCGGAGAAGCCCGTCGTGCGCGAGCCGGCACCGGCCACGCCGGAGGGGGGCCTTCCCCAGGTGCGGCGCGACGAGGCGTACGAAGTGCTGCGCGCCCGATCCGACGCCCACCTGGCGGCGACCGGCGCCCGGCCGCGGGTGTACCTGGCGGCCCTCGGGCCCGCCGCCGCGCACACCGCACGGCTCACCTTCGCAGCCAACCTGTTCCAGGCGGGCGGCATCGAGCCGGTCACCGAGGGCTCCTTCGAGGACAGCGGGGCCACCGAGGTCTGCCTCTGCTCCAGCGACGCGCTCTACGAGGAGCAGGCCGAGTCCACCGCCGCCGCCCTCCGCGCGGCCGGTGCCGGGCACGTGTCCCTGGCCGGCCGGGGAACGTACGCCGGTGTCGACAGCCACGTCTTCGCGGGGTGCGACGCCGTCGCCGTCCTCTCCGCCACCCTCGACCGCATGGGAGTGTCCTGATGGGAATCCCCGACTTCACCGGGATCGACCTGGGATCCCCGACCCCGGCGGGCAGCGCCGACGAGTGGCGCTCCGCCGTCAAGGGCGCCGCCGGCGGGGACGACCTGCTGTGGGAGACGCCGGAGGGCATCGCGGTCAAGCCGCTGTACACCGGCCGTGACCTGACGGACGTCGACTTCCTCGGGACGTACCCGGGCATGGCGCCGTACCTGCGCGGCCCGTACCCGACGATGTACGTCAACCAGCCGTGGACGATCCGGCAGTACGCGGGCTTCTCCACGGCCGAGGAGTCCAACGCCTTCTACCGGCGGAACCTGGCGGCGGGTCAGAAGGGCCTGTCGGTCGCCTTCGACCTGCCGACGCACCGCGGCTACGACAGCGACCACCCGCGCGTCACCGGCGACGTCGGCATGGCGGGCGTGGCCATCGACTCGATCTACGACATGCGGCAGCTCTTCGACGGCATCCCGCTGGACAAGATGTCGGTGTCGATGACGATGAACGGGGCGGTGCTGCCCGTCCTCGCGCTGTACATCGTCGCGGCCGAGGAGCAGGGGGTGCCGGCGGAGAAGCTCACGGGGACCATCCAGAACGACATCCTCAAGGAGTTCATGGTCCGCAACACCTACATCTACCCGCCGAAGCCGTCGATGCGGATCATCTCCGACATCTTCGCCTTCACGTCGCAGCACATGCCGCGCTACAACTCCATCTCCATCTCCGGCTACCACATCCAGGAGGCCGGTGCGACGGCCGACCTGGAGCTGGCGTACACCCTGGCGGACGGCGTCGAGTACATCCGGGCGGGCCGCGAGGCGGGTCTGGACGTGGACGCGTTCGCGCCGCGCCTGTCGTTCTTCTGGGCGATCGGCATGAACTTCTTCATGGAGGTCGCCAAGCTGCGCGCGGCCCGCCTGCTGTGGGCGAAGCTGGTCAAGGAGTTCGACCCGAAGAACGCCAAGTCCCTTTCGCTGCGCACCCATTCGCAGACCTCGGGCTGGTCGCTGACCGCCCAGGACGTGTTCAACAACGTCACCCGCACCTGCGTGGAGGCTATGGCGGCCACCCAGGGGCACACGCAGTCGCTGCACACCAACGCGCTCGACGAGGCGCTGGCCCTGCCGACCGACTTCTCGGCCCGCATCGCCCGCAACACCCAGCTCCTCATCCAGCAGGAGTCGGGCACCACCCGGGTCATCGACCCGTGGGGCGGCAGCGCCTACGTGGAGCGCCTCACCTACGACCTGGCGCGCCGGGCCTGGCAGCACATCCAGGAGGTCGAGGCGGCCGGCGGCATGGCGCAGGCCATCGACGCGGGCATCCCGAAGCTCCGCGTCGAGGAAGCCGCGGCCCGTACGCAGGCACGGATCGACTCGGGGCGGCAGCCGGTCATCGGCGTGAACAAGTACCGCGTCGACGGCGACGAGCAGATCGAGGTCCTCAAGGTCGACAACTCCTCGGTGCGCGCCCAGCAGATCGACAAGCTGCGGCGGCTGCGCGCGGAGCGCGACGAGCGGGACTGCCAGGCCGCGCTGGACGACCTCACCCGGGCCGCCGGCGGCGAGGGCAACCTGCTGGAGCTGGCCGTGCGCGCGGCCCGCGCGAAGGCCACGGTCGGCGAGATCTCGGACGCCCTGGAGAAGGTGTACGGACGGCACGCGGGCCAGATCCGTACGATCTCCGGGGTGTACCGCAACGAAGCAGGCGAGTCCCCGTCCGTCGACAGCACCCGCGCGCTCGTCGACTCCTTCGAGGAGGCCGAGGGACGCCGTCCCCGCATCCTGGTCGCCAAGATGGGCCAGGACGGCCACGACCGCGGCCAGAAGGTGATCGCGACCGCCTTCGCCGACCTGGGCTTCGACGTCGACGTCGGCCCGCTCTTCCAGACGCCGGCCGAGGTGGCCCGGCAGGCCGTCGAGGCGGACGTCCACATCGTGGGTGTCTCGTCCCTGGCGGCCGGCCACCTCACGCTCGTCCCCGCGCTGCGGGACGAGCTGGCGGCGGAGGGCCGCGAGGACATCATGATCGTGGTCGGCGGGGTCATCCCGCCCCAGGACGTGCCCACGCTCCTGGAGATGGGCGCCGCGGCCGTCTTCCCGCCGGGCACGGTGATCCCGGACGCGGCGGCGGACCTGGTGCGGCGTCTGTCGGCCGACCTGGGGCACGATCTCTGACCCCATGGCGATCGACATCGACACGTACGAGAAGGGTGTACGGGACGGGAAGCGCGCGCTCGTGGCGCGCGCCATCACGCTCGTCGAGTCCACCCGGCCCGCCCACCGGGCACTGGCCCAGGAACTGCTGACCCGGCTGCTGCCCCACAGCGGCCGGGCCCGGCGGATCGGGATCAGCGGAGTGCCCGGCGTGGGCAAGTCCACCTTCATCGACGCCTTCGGCACGATGCTCACCGGCCTCGGGTTCCGGGTGGCGGTGCTCGCCGTCGACCCCTCCTCGACGCGCACGGGCGGGTCGATCCTGGGCGACAAGACGCGGATGGAGCGGCTCGCGGTGGACCCGGCGGCGTTCGTCCGCCCCTCCCCCAGCGCGGGCACGCTCGGCGGCGTCGCCAAGGCCACCCGCGAATCGATGGTGGTGATGGAGGCCGCGGGCTACGACGTGGTCCTGGTGGAGACGGTCGGCGTCGGCCAGTCGGAGACGGCCGTCGCCAACATGGTCGACACCTTCCTGCTGCTCAGCCTCGCGCGCACCGGCGACCAGCTCCAGGGCATCAAGAAGGGCGTCCTGGAGCTCGCGGACGTCGTGGCGATCAACAAGGCGGACGGCCCGCACGCCACCGACGCGCGGGCCGCCGCGCGTGAACTCGCGGGCGCGCTGCGCCTGATGCACGGCCGCGAAGCGGTGTGGACCCCGCCGGTCCTCAGCTGCAGCGCCCGCGAGTCGACCGGGCTCGACGAGGTGTGGGAACGCCTGGAGCAGCACCGCTCGTTGCTCGACGCCACGGGCCGCCTCGACGCCCGGCGCCGGGACCAGCAGGTCGACTGGGCCTGGACGATGGTGCGCGACGAGCTCCTCGGCCGTCTCCACTCCGACCCGGCCGTCCGGGCGCTCACCCCGGAGGTCGAGCGTCAGGTCAGGGACGGGGAGCTGACGGCGACGCTGGCCGCGGAGCGCATCCTGGCGGCGTTCGAGAGCCGGCAGGACTGAGGCACGCGGGTCCCCGTACGGCACGGGGACCCGCGACGCTCCCCCGGACCCGGTGCCGCCCCGTGGGACCGGACGACGTCGCCGCGCCCGACCGCGCCGATCACACGGGGTGCCCGGTCGGGCCGTCAGGCGTCCGTGCCGCCGCCGAAGCGGGTGCGGAAGGACTCCAGGTCCTCCTCCGTGATCTTCGCGAAGAGCACGGGCGGCACCGTGAAAGCGGTGCCGGCCGGGACGGCGTCCAGGGCAGCGGCCTCATCGGCGGTCACCCAGGTCGCGGTGTCGTTCGCCAGAGCGAAGGCACCGCGCATGGCGGCGGCCGTGGACGGGATGAAGGGCTCGGACACGACGGCGTACAGGTGGATGAGGTTCATCGCGGTGCGCAGCGTCAGCGCGGCGCCCTCGGCATCGGTCTTGATCTCCAGCCAGGGGGCCTTCTCCTCCAGGTAGGAGTTGCCCGCGGACCACAGCGCGCGCAGGGCGGCGGCGGCCTTGCGGAACTGCAGGCCCTCCATCTGCTCCTCGTACTCGCCGAGCAGCCGCGCGATCTCCTCGCCGAGCCTCGTCTCGGCCTCGCCGGCCGCGCGGCCGGCCGGGACCTCGTCCCCGAACCGCTTGCGGGAGAAGGACAGCACGCGGTTGACGAAGTTGCCGAGGGTGTCGGCGAGGTCCTTGTTGACGGTGGCGGTGAAGTGCTCCCAGGTGAAGGAGGAGTCGTCGGACTCGGGGGCGTTGGCGACGAGGAAGTAGCGCCAGTAGTCGCCGGGGAGGATCTCCAGGGCCGCGTCGGTGAAGACGCCGCGCTTCTGGGAGGTGGAGAACTTGCCGCCGTAGTACGTGAGCCAGTTGAAACCCTTGACCAGGTCGACCTTCTTCCACGGCTCGCGTACGCCGAGCTCGGTGGCGGGGAACATCACGGTGTGGAAGGGGACGTTGTCCTTCGCCATGAACTGCGTGTACCGCACGGAGTCGTCGGCCTCGTACCACCACGACCTCCAGTCGCGGGTCTCGCCGTCGGAGGCGGCGTCCGCCCACTCCTTCGTGGCGGCGATGTACTCGATCGGGGCGTCGAACCAGACGTAGAAGACCTTGCCCTCGGCGGCGAGCTCCGGCCAGGTGTCGGCCGGGACGGGCACGCCCCAGTCCAGGTCGCGGGTGATGGAGCGGTCGTTCAGGCCCTCGGTGAGCCACTTGCGCGCGATGGAGGTGGACAGGTGCGGCCACTCGGCGCCGACGGCGGCGATCCACTCCTCGACCTCGTGCTGGAGCTTGGACTGCAGGAGGAAGAGGTGCTTGGTCTCGCGGACCTCCAGGTCCGTGGAGCCGCTGATCGCCGAGCGCGGGTCGATCAGGTCGGTCGGGTCGAGGACGCGGGTGCAGTTCTCGCACTGGTCGCCGCGGGCCTTGTCGTAGCCGCAGTGCGGACAGGTTCCCTCGACGTACCGGTCCGGCAGGAAGCGCCCGTCGACCGGCGAGTACACCTGCCGGATCGCCCGCTCCTCGATGAAGCCGTTCTCGTTCAGCTTCCGGGCGAAGTGCTGGGTGATCTCGACGTTCTGCGGCGAGGAGCTGCGCCCGAAGTGGTCGAAGGCGAGCTCGAAGCCGTCGTACACGGCCTTCTGCGCGTCGTGCGCTCGCGCGCAGAACTCGGCGACGGAGAGCCCGGCCTCCTTGGCGGCCAGCTCGGCCGGGGTGCCGTGCTCGTCGGTGGCGCAGATGTAGAGCACGTCGTGACCACGCTGGCGGAGGTACCGGGAGTACACGTCCGCCGGGAGCATCGACCCCACCATGTTGCCCAGGTGCTTGATCCCGTTGATGTAGGGAAGCGCGCTGGTTACCAGGTGTCGAGCCATCCTCGGATGCTCCATTTCGTACGTACGGCGCCGGTGCGACTGCTCCGGCGGGCCCGGGTCGGGGGCCGCGAACCGCGACCTCCGGGTCGCGGCGGCGTCACGGCGGGTGACCGGGGGTGCTGCGGGCCTTCGGCATCGTATCGAAGGCGGGCTGTGTGTTTCGCCGGGATTTCCGCTGGTGGCGACGCGGCGGGCCGCCCGGCGGGCCCTCTCGGGCGGGCCGGACGGGCGTTCGTCAGACGGCGGGCAGCCGTGCCGCGTAGTAGGCCTGCAGCGCGGCCTCGGCGCCGGAGCCCAGTGCGGTCATGATCCGTTGGAAGCGGGCGGAGCGCAGGTCGCCGGCCACGAGGACGCGTGGGTGCTGGTCGCCGGGTGGGCAGTAGCCGTCCGGGCCTCGGACCAGGTCTCCGGGCGGGGCCGTGGGGGCGTTCCCGATGCTGAGGTAGGCGGCGTCCGCCGTGACGGTACGGCGTGCGCCGCGCGGGTCCACCGCTTCCGCGGTCACGGCGGTCGGCCCTCCGGAGGACCTGAGCGTCAGGTGCTCGACGGGCAGGAGCGTGACGCGGGGGTCGTCGCGGATCTCCTCCGTCTTGTACGCGTCGGCCGCCGTGTGCGCGACGAGCAGGCGCGTGGCCGTGGTCGGGTGGGCGCGCAGGAACGTGCCGATGGGGCGGTCGCCGCCGAGGACGAGGAGGGTACGGCCTGCGGCGTCGTCCCCGTCGGCCTGCCAGAGCGGAGGCAGGGCGAGGCCGCTCGGGGAGCTGATCCAGGGGACCTCGGCCGGCTGGAGGGGGCCGACGCCGGTGGCGACGACGGCGTACGGGGCGGTGAGGCGGGTGCCGTCGTCCAGGGTGACGGTGACGTGGGTGGCAGCGGCGCGCAGATCGGTGACGCGGCGGCCGATTTCGAGCCGGCACAGGTCGGTGTTCTTGAGCTCCGTGGTGACGGCGTCGGCGAGTGAGGGGCCGCCCGGGTGGCCGCCGAGGACGTTGTTCAGGGCGGTGACGCGGTAGAGGTTGCGGCACAGGGCGTCCGGCTCGACCAGGACCGAGCGCATCCCGACGCTCGCGGCCGTGCGGGCGGCGGCGCAGCCCGCCGGGCCTCCGCCGATGACGAGCAGGTCGGTGTGGGACGAGGTGGCTGGCATGCGGACCATTCCAGCATCACCCGCCCCACGACGGCAGGGCGCGTCCGCTCGCGCTTTCGCGATCGTCCCCCTGCGCCTGCGCGATGCCCCTGGACTTCCGCTCAGCGCTTCCGTGATCGTCCCTCGGCACTTCCGTGGGCGTCCCCTGAGTTTCCCGTGATCGCCCCCTTGGTCTCCCGTGGTCGTCGCCCTGAGCTTCGGTGATCGTTCCTTTCCGCTTCCGCGGGAACCCGGCGCCCCGCCCGTCCGACTGCCTCTTCGTACCGGGCAGCAGCGGCGAAAGGCGGACGATGGGCGGACTGGACATACGCATGCGCGGAGTCGTCTGCCGACACGGCCGCACCGAGGCGGTCTCCGGGGTCGATCTGGAGGTCGCCGCCGGCGAGCGGGTCGCCCTGACCGGGACGAACGGCTCCGGGAAGACCACGCTGCTCCGTGCGGTCCTCGGGCTGCACCGCCCGTCCGGCGGTGCCGTCGAGGTCGGCGGGCGGCCCGCCCGCTCGGCCGCCGAGTGGGCGTGGCGCCGCAGGTCCTGCGCGTGGATTCCACAGAAGCCGGCCGCCGGGCGCTTCCCGCTGCGCGGGGACGAGCTCCTGGCGAGCAGCGGCGCGCCGACCGAGGCGGCCGAGGCCGCGGATCGGCTCGGTGTGGGCGTGCTGACCGCACGCCCCGTGCACTCGCTGTCCGGTGGGCAGCTGCAGCGGATGTACCTGGCGCGGGCGATCGGCTGCGTCGCGGCCGGGGCGCAGGTCCTGCTCGCCGACGAGCCGACCGCCGCGCTCGACTTCGACGGCCAGGCGGAGGCGGCCGACGTGCTGACCGCGCTGCCGGTCACCCTCGTCGTCGTCACCCACGACCGGGCGCTCGCCGAACGCTGCGACCGGGTCCTGGAAATGGCGGCGGGCCGGCTGCGGGAGGTGCGGTGAGCACGCTCGCGGCCGCCGACCTCGGCGCGATGCTCCAGCTCGTGCCCGTACAGCGGGCGGGGCTCGCCCTGCTGCTGGCGGCGATCGGGCTGCCGGTGATCGGCGTCGTCATCGTCGGACTGGACATCATGCCGGTGCGGTTCGCGATGATGCACGTGGCCCTGCTGGGCATCGCGGTCGGCCTCTTGACCGGGCTCGACCCGATGCTGTGCGCGCTGGTGGCGTGCGCGCTGTCCGGGGCCGGGGTCGCCCCGCTCGCCCGTACCCCCGACGGCCTTTCGGGGGCCATGGGCCTGCTGATGAGCCTGGCGATCGCCGCGGCCCTGCTGGTCCTGGCCGTGTCCGGGGTCAACGCCTCGGGGGCGTTCGCGCTCCTGTGGGGGTCGATCCTCTCAGTCGGCACCGCCGACCTCGTGGTCCTCGGCGTGCTCGCCGTGGCCGTGCCGTCCCTGTTCTTGTGGCGGCGCCGCGACGTGGCGCTGCTCCTGTACGACCGGGAGCTCGCCCAGTGCTCGGGCGTGCCCGTCCGGCTGCTGACCACGGCACTCCTCGTGCTGGTAGCGGTCGCGGTCGCCGGGGCGATCAAGCTGACGGGGGCGCTGCTCGTCGACGCCCTCACCCTGCTGCCCGCGCTCGCCGCGCGGCGCCTGGGCCGTTCGCTGCGGTCGATCACCCTGTGGGCGGTCGGCATCGGCGTCGCGGTCGACCTCACGGGCTTCCTGCTGGCCCTGTGGCTGGACTGGCCGCCCGGCCCGGTCCTCGTCCTGACGGCGGGGGCGGTCGTCCTCGCCGCGCACCTCGTCCCCGAACGGAGAACCACCTCATGGCGCGCATCCGCGTCCGCAGCACCGCCCGTATCGCTTCCCTCGTCGCACTGAGCGCGGCGCTCCCGCTCCTCGCCGGGTGCGGCACGGACACCGCCGCGTCCGGCGGCGCGCCCGCCCCTGGCGCGGCCGGGCGCAAGCCGGTGGTCGTGGTGACCACCACGTGGGAGGGTGCCTTCGCCAGGGCCGCCGGGGCCGAGGACGTCACGGTGATCGTGCCGCGGTCG
The DNA here is from genome assembly GCF_040680975.1 of Streptomyces sp. NPDC051921. NCBI lineage: Bacteria > Bacillati > Actinomycetota > Actinomycetes > Kitasatosporales > Streptomycetaceae > Streptomyces > Streptomyces sp. NPDC051921. The sequence goes on along the minus strand of NZ_JBFAXU010000019.1, from coordinate 34,781 downwards.
GTCCACCACGCCCCCGACTACGACCCCAAGCCCTCGGACCTCGCCGCCGTCGCGAAGGCCGACTTCGTGCTGTACGCGCCGTTCGAGCCGTACGCGGCGAAGATCAAGGAGGCGGCGGGGTCGAAGGCGAAGCTGGTCGAGGTGAACCTCGACAACGACCCGGCCAGGGCCGGTGCCGAAGTCGCCCGGCTCGGCGGACTGTTCGGCACCGAGGACGTCGCCGCCCGCTGGAGGACCCGGCTCGACGGCGAGGTCACGAAGCTGAACGGAGAGCTGAAGTCCGCCTGGCCCGGCGGCCGGAGCCCGGTGGTGGTGAGCCAGGTGTTCACCGCCTGGGCGGCGAACCTCGCGGGCGCCACGCAGGTGGGCACGTACGGTCCTGAGCCGGTCACCCCGTCCCAGCTCGCCTCGCTGTCGGCGAAGGAGCCCGCGTACGTCCTCGACAACGCGCACATGTCGACGGGGACGGTGCTGCCCGACTCGGGCGCGCGCCAGATCGAGATCGCGAACTACCCCGGCGAGGACCTGGACCTGCTGGCCGTGTACCGCGGAGCGGCGACCCAGCTGAAGAAGGCCATGAGCGGAGCCTGACCGCCCCGCGCAGCGGTGCGCGGAGGGGGAGGGAGGGCCGCGGAAGCGGTCCGCCCTCCCCCGTGGTCACCGTGCCGGAGCGGGGTCCGGTTCAGCTGGTGAAGTAGCCGGCGTCGAGCCCGATCCAGCCGGTGAACCCGCGCTGGTCGAAGATGCGCAGCGAGCCGTCGGTGAGGACCTCCCACCGGACGGTCAGGGAATCCGTGACCCCGGAGCCGGTGATCTGACCGACCATGCCCTGGGTCCGGTTGGGACGGATGTGCGGCGGGAGGGTGAGGATCGTCTCGCCGTTGGTCCACGCGGCGCCGTTGACCCGGGACACGCGCAGGTGGAGGTCGATGCGGTTCCCGAGCTGGCGGTACTGGGGTACGTAGTTGTCGGAGTTGGGCTTGTAGGTGGCGACGTCGTAGTCCAGTGGCGTCCACGGGACGTGGTCGCCGGTGCCGTCGGTGGTGCTGGTGATGCCGTAGAGAGCCATCTGGCGCGGTCCTGTCTCCTGGGTGGCGAAGCCGAAGACGAGCTGCGGCCCGTTCGGCGTCTGACGGACGGTGATGGCTTCGGTCTCGCGGTGGGACAGGTCGAGAGCGGTGGTGTTGAAGCTCCGCTCGATGATCTGGCCCGTGGTGATGTCGTAGACGTTCCACCAGGAATTGCCGGGACGGGGGTTGGTGGCGCTGTAGGCGCCGCCCTCGTTCTGGTAGACGAGGTCCCCGTAGAGGCACCAGGCCTGGGTGCGGTACCGGGCCGGGAAGCTGTACAGCGCGGTGAAGGTACGGGCCTTGAACGCGGCGAGGTCGTAGACGCGGTACTCCTCGGTGCCGGGAGCCCCGTGACGTACACCGATCCGGCCGTGGGCGACGTCCAGGGACGGAGTGACGCCGGCGGACCCCGGGACGGGGTCGTACACCTCGATCAGCGAGCTCCCCGCATCGACGATCGCGTCGGGAGTGAACGCGACGCGGCCGATGCGCTTGCCGTAGGCGAAGCCGTCGGACACGGGGGTCGCGTCGGTCTCCAGCCAGAGCCAGGGGCGGCCGTCGACGTGCTCGACGCCGAGTCCGCCGCCGTGGCCGACGCCCCGCAGGTACATGACGGCGCGGACGGTGCCGTCGGGAGCGACCTCGTTGACGCACAGGTCGCCCCGGCGACCGCGCTCGCCGTCGGGCAGGACCGCGGTCTCGTCGGCGAGCCGGCGCCCGTCGCTGATCAGCTGCGTCACGTAGGCCAGGCCGGTCACCGGATCGAAGGAGACCTGCTGGTGCACCCTGCCCTGCTTGAGCGGGATCTCCCTGCCGAACAGGTCGACGGGCTGGGCGCGCAGGTCGAATCTGTTCTGCGCGTTCAGGAGGGCACCCGCCCCGCCCTCGGCGACGAGGGCGGCCGCGTGGGGAGCCTGGTGGCCGGCCGCCACCGCGGTTCCGGCGGGGGCGAGGACCGGAGCCGCGACCATGGCGGTCAGGACCGTGCGACGAGTCAGCGGCATGAGGCGTCCCGTTCCACGGAGTTGAGGACGGCGGTCCGGGTGTCGGCGGTCACCGTGGCCTTCGACGAGCTGCGGCACGGTCTGCGGTCGGAACAACCCTTCATGAGCGTGCAAGCCCCCCTTTCAAGATCATCACTATGGTGCCGCAATCCTCGCACACCAGACCGGACGGGTCAGGTCTGCGCGAGGGCGGTGGTGCGGGCCTCCATGACGATGCGGCGCAGGGTGGCGCGGTCGGGCTTGCCCGCGGCCGTGAGGGGCAACTCGGCGAGCACCAGCAGGTGTTCGGGGTGCTTGTGCCGGGCGAGGCCGCGCGCGGAGAGGTGGTCGCCGAGGTCGGCGAGGTCCGGGGCCCCGTCGCCCTTGGGCACCAGGCAGGCGGCGAGCCGCTCGCCCATCAGCGGGTCCGGCACACCGACGCAGACGGCGTCACGCACCCGCGGGTGGGAGACGAGTTCGCGCTCGACCTCGGCGGGGCTGATGTTGGCGCCGCCGCGGATCACGATGTCCTTGAGGCGGCCGACGACGTGCAGGACCCCCTCGTCGTCGAGGAAGCCGAGGTCGCCGGTCCGCACCCAGCCCTCGGGCGTCCGGTACCGGGCGTCGAGGTCCGGGGAGGCCACGTAACGGAGCGGGGTCATCGGTCCGCGCGACACGATCTCGCCGATCCGCCCGTCGGGCAGCGGCTCGTGCGTCTCGGGATCGGCGATACGGATCTCGGCGACGCGGGGATCGGGGCGGCCCACGACGACTCCGGTGCGGTCGGTGGGCGGCACCGTGTGCCGCAGGCCGGTGTGGCAGTTGACGCCGTCGGCCGAGCCGTAGAGGTTGACGACCGGGCAGCCGAAGGCCTCGGCCGCCGCCTTCGCGGTCGCCTCGTCGAGAGGGGCTCCGCCCAGGACCAGGGCGGTCGGTGCCGGCAGCGGACCGGCCGACGCATGGGGGGCCTTGGAGGTCGCGGGCGCCTGAGGCACCTGAGCGGCCCCGGGGGCCGGTGACGCCTCTCGTGCCGCCGCCGCCACCCGCCTGGCCTCCGTCGCCTCCGTCGCCTCCGTCGCCTCCCTGGCCTCCCTGGCCTCCGAGGACTCCCTGGCCTCCGAGGACTCCAAGAACTCCAAGGACTCCAAGGACTCCAGCATCATGCGGATCATGGTGGGCACGCCGAGGACGTGCGTCGGCTGGTGCTCCCGTACGGCGGCGAGCGCGGCCTCGGGCGTGAAGTGGTCGATCAGCACGAGCGTGCCGCCGTGCCGGGCCAGGGTCACCGGCGTTCCGTTCGAGCCGAAGGCCGAGCCGAGCGGGACGAGGAAGAGGCAGCGGGGCGGGGTCGCGTCGGGAATGAGGGAGGCGAGGAAGTTCCCGCGTCCGCCGGCCAGGGCGTTGTGCGAGTACGCCACCATCTTCGGCTCCGCCTCCGATCCGGAGGAGACGAGGATGCGCGCGGCACTGTCGGGGTCGGGGCGGGCAGGGGTGAAGGCGAGGGGGTCGGCGCGCAGCAGCGCCTTCAGCGGAATCGTTCCTTCGGGCGGGGTCCCGGGGCCCGCCGCGATCACGTGCCGCAAGGTCGGCAGGGCGGGTGCGAGCGCGGCGAGGTCCGCCGCGTGCGCCCGGCCCCGGTGCTCCGTGACGGCGATGACGGCGACGGCCTCCGCCCGGCGCAGCAGGCACTCGGCCTCCAGCACGCCGCGCCCGACCGGGAACGGCAGCGCCACCGCGCCCAGCGCCGCGAGCGCCAGGTCCGCGGTGACGGCGTCCCGGTCGTTGGGCAACTGGACGGCGACGACGTCCCCCGCGCCGATACCGAGCCCGCGCAGGCCCTCGGCGAGGCGTCGCACCCGGCGGTCGAGCGCCGTGTAACAGAGCTTTCCCTTGGCGTCGAGGACGGCGGTCCGGTGCGGGTCGGCGATCTGCCGGGCCCGGAAGAGGCTGTAGAGGTCGAGGTCGGGGCAGGTCCCGTCCACGGCCCACTCGCGGCGGAGGCGTGCGGGCAGGAGGTCGGTCAGGGTCACGGTCACGCGAAGCTCCAGGGGTCGGGAACGGCGAGGGCGCCGTGCGCGTCCCGGCCGATCGGGCCGGACAGGCGCGGGTCGTGGCGGAGGGCGGGCAGGTCGGTGGTGACGGTGGTCGCCGTCAGGCCGTGGGAGCGCAGCCGGTGCAGGGCCTCCTCGGTGCACAGGCCGCGCAGGTCGTGGGTGGCGGCGGCCGCCGCGGAGGCGTCACTCGGGGCGATCCAGCCGTCGGCCGTCCGCAGCGGGTGCCGGAAGCCGGCGGGCGGGCGGGGGTCGAGCCCCTGGCGGGCCCGGCGCAGGGCGGGGGCGAGGAGGGTGTCGGCGGCGCCGAGCAGCGAGGAGTCGACCCGGACGCCGCGGCCTCCGGACCGTTCGCGCAGGAGCAGTCCGGCGAGCACGGCCTCGGTGCCGTGCAGGCCGCCCAGTACGTCGAGCAGGGTCATGAGGGAGGGGACGGGCGGCTCGCCCGCGGGGTGGACGGCCTCGCCCACGCCGGTGCGGGCCTGCACCATGAAGTCCGTGCCCATGGGGGCGTCATCGATCCGGTCGGCCCAGCCCCCGGTGTAGGCGTAGACGAGGGAGGGGTTGGCGGCGGCCAGGTGCTCGGCGTCGAGCTCCAGCTCGGCCGCCTTTCCCGGGGCCCAGTTGTGCAGGAACACGTCGGCGTCGGCGGCGAGTTCGCGCAGCCGGCGCCGGTCGGCGGGCGCCTTGATGTCGATCTCGACCGCCTCCTTGCCCCGGTTGAGGGCGAGCCAGCGCGCGGAGACGCCGGAGCAGGCGGGCGGCATGCCGCGCAGCGGGTCGCCGCCCGGCGGCTCGACCCGGATCACCCGGGCCCCGAGCAGGCCGAGCAGGTGGGCGGCGAGGGGTGCCTGGATGCGGCGGCCGGCCTCCAGGACGGTGAGGCCGTCCAGCGGCAGGCCGGGGGCCGTCCGCAGGGAGAGGGACGGGGCCCCGCCCCCGCGCAGCGGGCGCAGGGACCACGGGTCCGGGCCGCCGCCCTCGTCCTCCTGGGCACGCTCCACGAGCGTGCGCAACGGGCACACCTCGGCGTCGGCGACAGCTGCCGCCTGCGCGATCCGCCGCATGGTGTGCGTCAGGGTCGCCTCGTGCAGTGCCGGCGGGAGCGGGGCGCAGGCGGTCGCGTACCGGAACTGGAAGGGGCGCCAGCCGGCCCGTATCGCCTCGGCCGGCGCGTCGAGGGCGCGCCAGAAGGCGGCCCACGCTCCGGGATCGAGCGTCTCCAGCTCGAAGACGACACCGTCGGCCGAGCGGAAGGGCGGCCCGCCGGGGGCGAGTTCGACGGCCTCGGGCTCGTCGGCACCCGCGGCGGCCAGGTACTGCGAGACCGTGAGCAGGCCCGCCCGGTCCACCGCCGTGGCCACGTGGTGGGCCCCGCCGCCGCGCGCCCGGCCGACGAGGGCGGCGAGCAGGCCCTGGACGGTGAGCACGCCGGTGGCGGTGGCCAGGTAGTCGACGCCGAGCCCGCGCGGGGCGCCGTGGCGGCGCCCGTGGACGCCCATCACGCCGGTGGCGGCCTGCGCGGTGGCCTCGTCCTCGATGCCGGAGCCGACCGCGCCCCACACGGTCCTGGTGGTGACGCGTCCGGGCCCGGCGCCGTCGAGCGCGATCTCCCCCGCCTCCGTACCGGCGTCCTCACCGGCACCCCGACCTGTGCCCGCGCCCGTGGGCCCGTCTGCGCCCGCGCCTGTGCGCGCGTCGCCGTGGCGGGGCAAGGCCCCGAGGCGGCGCAGGTGGTCGGCGGCCACCCGGATCAGGGCCGGAGGGCCGGCGAGGTCGTAGCTCAGTCCGTCGAGCGGACCCCGGACCTCGGCGGGTGCGCCGTCCACGCCTCGGGAGCCGCCGGTGGGGCGCGTGCTGTGCCTGGTCGCTGGTGACGCCATGGCTCTCCTTTCCTGGCGCGGCGTTGGCCGGCGCACGGGTTGTCAGGGTGGCGGGAACCGACGGGCGGGTGCGCCCGACCACTTCCTCGGGCAGGCAGTCGGACGCGTGTTCTGCCGAGTTCCCGAGACGGAGGAAAAACAGTGACGGATCCTGACGTAACGGATGTGGATCTGCTGCGGAAACGGGTCTCGGCGTTCGTACGCGACCGGGTCTTCCCGTGCGAGTCCCGGCTCGACGCGGGAGGCGCGACGGCCCGGGAACTACGCGAGGGACTGCGCGCCGAAGCCCGCGGGGCAGGCCTGTGGGCGCTACCGCTGCCGGACGAACTCGGCGGCGGAGGAATCCCGTTGAAGGCCTACGCGTCGCTCGCGGAGGCCGAGGGCGCCAGCGATCACGGCCCGGCGGCCCTCGGCTCGGCGCCCCTGCTCGACGTCACCATGCTGTCCCGGCACGGGACCGAGGCGATCCGCTCCACCTACCTCCGTCGCCTGGTGAGCGGCGACCTCCGCACCTGTTACGCGATGACGGAGCCGGACACGCCCGGCACCGAGCCCTGGCTCACGGCCACCCGTGCGCAGCGGCGGCCGGGCGGCGGGTGGCGCGTCACCGGGCGCAAGTGGTTCGTGTCGAACGCGGCGGACGCGGATCTCGTGACCGTGCTCGCCCGCACCGGCGGAGCGGCCGGGGACCGCGACGGCCTGTCCCTCCTCCTCGTCCCGACCGACTCCCCCGGCTTCCGCGTCGTGCGCGAGCTGCCCGTCCTGGGCGCCACCGGGCAGTACGAGATCGCGTTCGACGACGTCGACGTCGCCGCGAACCATCTCGTCGGCGAGACCGGCCGCGCGCTGGCGATCGCGGGCGAGCGCCTCCAACTGGGACGCACCCTGCGGGCGTTGCGCTGGCTCGGCCAGGCCCAGCGGGCCTTCGACCTGATGTGTGCTCGCGCCACCGCCCGACAGGGCGCCCGGGGGCCCCTCGCCGACCGGCAGCTCGTGCAACAGCACGTCTTCGAAGGGCTGCTGGCGCTACGCACCACGCGTCCGCTCGTGCACGAGGCGATGTCCCTGGTCGCGGAGGGCCGCGACGCCCATGTGGAGGTGGGTCTGGCGAAGACGGCGGCCGCGCGCACGCTCCAGGACGTCGCCGACCGGGCCGTGCAGGTCTTCGGCGCCGCCGGTCTCGGTCCGGACACCCCGCTGCCCGCGCTGTTCCGCACGGGGCGGACGGCCCGGATCCTCGACGGACCCGACGAACAGCACGTCTCTTCCGTCGCCCGGCGGGTGCTGCGGAGCCCGCAGAGCCGGTCGCCGGTCACACCCGGGTGAGGTCGACCCGGCCGAGGAGCGCGGACAGGCCGAGGGCGAGGAAGAAGTCGCCCCAGACGAGTTCGTGCCGGACGGCCGTGCCTGCGGCGGCGTCGTAGCAGCCGTCCAGCAGCATGCCGGCCGGTCGAGGACCGCCGGGCCGGGTGAGGTGGACGGGAGAGGCGAGTCTCCTCAGGACCGCCTCGCCACGTGCCGCGCAGGCGGACCCGAGGGAGGGCTCGACGACGCGGGAGAGCTTGAGGAGCGCGACGGCCGTGACGGCGGCGGCGGAAGTGTCCAGGGGACCGTCGGGCCGGTGCACGTCGGCATGCGGAACGAGCGGCCCGGTGAGGAACGCGCAGCGCTCAAGAAGCAGTTCGGCCACTGCGACCCATTCGGCCCGTTCAGCCGCTTTGGCCCCTTGGGCCGCTTTGGCCGCTTTGGCCGCTTGGGCCCCTTGGGCCCCTTGGGCCCCTTGGGCCCCTTGGGCGACCTCGGCCGCGCCTCCGCCCTCTCCCTCTCCCCCTCCCCCGACCTCGTGCGCCGGGGCGAGCAGGTCCGCGCCCGCCGGGCCGTCCGAAGGCCCGGACCGGGACGTCGCGCGCATGAGGGCGTCGGCGACGGCCAGGAGGAGCCAGGCCTCACCGCGGCTCCAACCCGGCGCCGGCTCGGCATCGTTCACCCAGCCACCGGCCGCGTCCCAGTGCCACGCCGGGTGGGGGCGCCGGTCCCCCGACCGGGGCACGCACAGGTCGAGATGGCGCCGAAGATGCGCGGCGGCCGCCGCCTCACCCTCCGGCCCGGCACACGCCAGCAGCGGTACGAGGCCGGGAACGGCGTCCGCGCGTGCCCGGAGCCGTGCGCCGCCGAACGCCGCGCCCCACGGGACCACACCGAGCACCGGGTCCCAGTCCGCGAGTACCGCCTTCGCCGCGCGCATCCGCAGCTCGTCGGCCGTCGGGTCCCCCGCGGCCAGCACCGTGCCGTACCAGAGGATGAGGCCGCGCGTCGCGGTGTCGGCCTCGGCCCAGGGGGCGAGCCCGGCGGTGGCGGCGGCAGCCGACGCACGGGCGTCGGCACGACCGGTGTGCCGGGCCCGCAGCCACAGCAGCCCGGCCCAGAAGCCGCCGGCCCACGCGCCGCGGCCGGTGGTCGTCCACCGGCCGTCGGCCGGATCCGCGTAGAGCGGGAAGCGGGCGCCGACCTCCGCGGCGGTCTGCCCGACGCGCCGCATCAGCAGATCGATCGCGTCCTCGGCCCAGGCGTCGTCCCCCGTCATGCCCCGGTGCTCCCACCCGTCCGCCGGTCCCGCAGCGCCCAGGCACAGGCCACCGCCCCCGCGACGGCGAACTCCGCCGCGACCAGGAGCCAGCCCTGGCCGTAACGGCCGCGCTCGGCGAGCAGCCCGAACAGCGGCGGTCCCACGGCGAATCCGGCGAAGAACCCCGCGGCGACCAGCGCGGAGTCCTGACCGGCGCGGCCGGGCGCGGAGCGCTGGAGCACGAGCACCATCGAGACGGCGTTGCCGGACACCGCGAACACCCCCACCGCCACGGCCGCCACCCACACCAGCGGCTCGACGCGGACGGCGAGCGCCAGGAGCAGGGCCGCGGCAACGGCGCCGCCCGCCAGCAGCCCGGGGAACCACGGAGCCCGGCCGGGCGTGGCGGCCCGGGACCAGCCGACGCGACCGCCGATCCCGGCGATGCCGAGAACGGCGACGAGCGTGCCTGCCACCGCCGGCCCCATCCCGAGACGTAGGACGCCGAACAGGGCGAGGTAGGTGTTGACCGAGGCGATGCCCGCCCCCAGGAAGAGCGAGAAGGCCGCGAGCCAGGCCACGAGGCTGCCGCCCCCCGGCGACGGCGCGCGGGGCGCCCCACCCCCCGGCGACGGCGCGCCCGCCTTCGGCGGCGGGTCGGCCGGCAATGCCCGCCAGGCCCACAGGGACGCGAGCAACGCCGCCCCGGCCGCCACCCACACGGCGCCCCGCCAGCCGAAGAGCCCTGCCGCTGTCGCGAGCGGCAACCCGGCCGCGAAGGCTCCCAGTTGGACCCCGGACTGCTTGGCGCCGGCCACCACGCCCCGCTTCGGCGCCGGAACCGCCGCCAGGATCGCCTTGTTCGTCGCCGGGTTGGCGAGGGCCTGCGGCAGGCCGCCGAGCGCGACGGCCGCGAGCAACAGGGCGGGGCCCGGAGCCGCGCCGATCAGGCCGAGCGCCGCCGCGGCGAGCGCGAGCAGCCCGACGAGTGCCCGACGCGGTCCCACGCGGTCCACGATCCGGCCGCCGACGGGCGAGAGGACGGCGGCCGTCCCGAACCCCACCGTGGTGGTCAGGCCGAGCACCGCCTCCGAGACGCCGAGCCCGTCGACGAACCGCGGACCGAGCGCCCCGATGAGGAAGAGCTGCATCATCGAGAAGGCCATGGCGGTCGTCAGCAGCGCGGTCAGTCCACGCGGCACGCCCCGGTCGAGCTCGATCGGCGACGTGGGCGTCGTCCCGCTGGCGGTCCTCACCTGGTGTCCCCTCTCCCTCACGCCGCCCGGGCCGTCCGGCGGCGCGCGGGAGAAGTCGTGCCGCAGGTGCCGAAAGTTCCCGAAGTTCCCCACGTTCCGCCAGGAATCGCGAGCGCCAAGGCACTCCGACGGAACCCGAAGGAACAGCCCGGGACTCACAACGGAAGACGGCAGACGCACAAGGGCGGGATACGCGAACGCAGGAGGGCGGACCGGCCACGGAGGAGCCGAGGGTGCCCGAGGCGCTCTTGTGGGACGCGCCTCCGTCGCGTAGTCATGACCCGACAGGTCGAGGGGGCGGCCGCGGACAGCCCTGCCCGCCCCCGTGCCTCCGGAGAGGGGTGCAAGGATGGGCACGCCATGACACCAGGCCGATGTTCGCGAGGGGGGCGGGCCGCGTTGTTCGCGGCCGTCTGCGTGCTGCTCGCGGCCACCGGCCACATACTGATGTCGGGTCAGGCCGTGCCGAGCTGGACCCTGGCCCTCGCGTCGGCCGGCACCGGCGGCGTCGCCTGGCTCCTCGCGGACCGCGAACGCGGCCTGCTCGCCGTCACGACGGCCACCGTCGCCGTCCAGAGCCTGCTGCACGCGATGTTCACCTGGGCGCAGCCGTCCCCGGCCGGGAGCCCCACGCCTCCCGCGACACCGACCATGCCCGCCATGCAGGACACGGGCGCGCACCTGACGATGGACCACGCGCACCTGGCGCACGCGGCGATGGGACACATCGACTTCGCACCGCCCGCCGCGCACGACATGACAGACCTGTCCTCGAACTTGGGCATGTTGTCGGCGCACCTGCTCGCCGCACTCCTCAGCGGTCTGTGGCTGGCCCACGGCGAACGGGCCGCCTTCCGCCTGCTGCGCGCCCAACCGCTTCGCCTCTTCCGGCCGCTCCTCCTGCTGCTCGCCGCCACCGTCACCACACCTCCCACTCGACTTCGCATACGTCCCGCGCGAGCCGCTGACGAGCCCGATCCACCTCTGCTCCTCCTCGCCCATTCGGTCATCTCCCGGGGTCCCCCACAGGCACTCGCTGTCCTCTGACAGCCGGCTCCTCGGGCGCGACGGCTCAGAACCGTGCGCCCGGGCATCGGCCGCGCCGTTCCGGCGTGCCGTACCCCTCATCGGCGCCGCCGTTCGCGCGCCGCCGGACTCCCTTTGCCTCGTAAGGACTTGTGGCGATGACTCCTGCCCACGACACCCTCCACCAGGGACCGACGAGACCGTCCTCCCGCTCCGCGTACGCGTCCGACGCCGAGACCGACGCGGCGACGACCCTGCTCGCGCTGGCCGCCCGGGACGGCGATCCGGCGAAGGCCGACCTCTTCGTCCGCGCCCTGCACCGTGACGTCCGTCGTTACGTGGCCTACCTCAGCGCCGACCGCCAGGCGGCCGACGACCTGACCCAGGAGGTCTTTCTGCGCGCGCTCGCCGCGCTGCCCCGCTTCCAGGGGCGCTCCTCCGCCCGCACCTGGCTGCTCTCGATAGCCCGCCGGACCGTGGTGGACAGCCTCCGCCACGCGGCCGCCCGCCCCCGCCTGTCCGACCGCGACGACTGGCAGGCGGAGGCGGAGCACACCCAGCCCCGGGGGCTGCCGGGCTTCGAGGACGGCATCGCTCTCGCCGAACTCCTGGCCACGATCCCGGCCGAGCGAAGGGACGCCTTCGTCCTCACCCAGTTGATCGGCCTGCCCTACGCCGAGGCCGCGGAGACGATCGGCTGCCCCGTCGGCACGGTCCGCTCGCGGGTCGCCCGGGCCCGGGCCTCACTGATCGCCCTCCTGCGGGGCGAGGAGGACACCGCTCCGCCGGCCTCGGGCAGGGCGGCGACAGCGGGCCGGTTCACCCGGGCACCCGCGCTCGCCTGACCGGCGCCACTGCCGCCCCCGTCCCCTGTGCCGAGGGGCGGGGGCCGAGGGGGCGCGCCGAGGAGGCGGGCCAAGCAGACGGGCCGAGCAGACGGGCCCAGCAGGCGGACCGAAGGAGAAACATCCCTCTTGGCATGGATCGTCCAGGCAGGCTCTTCGCCCTGCGCTCCGGGACACGTAGGGTCCGGTGCAGCACAGAAGGCGCCCGGAGCGGGGAGCTCCTCCCCCGCACCCGGACCTGGTGAAGGAGCGGCGGCATGTCGATGGTCGGAGGGCTGCGCAAGATGGCGCGGCTGGCGCGGCGGGTGCGCCGGGTGGATCTGAGTCATCCGGCGCGCTCCCCTCTGGGCACCACCGTGGTCAACTGTGTCGCCTACCGCGACGGCCGCCGCCTCCGGGCCGCGGACGGCATGGAGGAGTCCCTGCGGCAGATCCGCAAGCACGGCGACGGCTTCGTCTGGATCGGCCTGCACGAGCCGTCGGAGGAGGAGTTCGCGGGTGTGGCCGAGCTCTTCGGCCTCCACCCGCTGGCCGTGGAGGACGCCGTCCACGCCCACCAGCGGCCGAAGCTCGAGAGGTACGACGACGTCCTGTTCACGGTGTTCAAGACGGTCACGTACGTCGAGCACGAGCGGCTCACGGCCACCAGCGAGGTCGTCGACACCGGCGAGCTCATGGTCTTCACCGGCCCCGACTTCGTGGTCACGGTGCGGCACGGTCGGCACGGCTCCCTCGGGCCCATGAGGGAGGCTCTGGAGGCCGACGTCGAGCAGCTGGCGAAGGGCCCTTCCGCCGTGCTGCACGCGATCGCCGACCAGGTCGTCGACGACTGCCTCGCGGTCATCGACGCCGTGCAGGCCGACATCGAGCAGGTCGAGACCGACGTGTTCGCGCCGCGCGGTGCCGAGTCCGCCGACGCGGGGCGCATCTACCAGCTCAAGCGCGAACTCCTCGAACTGAAGCGGGCCGTGGTGCCGCTCGCCCGCCCCGTCACGACGCTCGCCACCGAGCCGTGCCCTTCGGTCGACGCCGCGATACAGCCGTACTTCCGTGACGTCGCCGACCATCTCGCCCGCGCCGGTGAGCAGATCAGCGCCTTCGACGGCCTCATCGACTCCATCCTGCAGGCGCACCTGGCCCAGGTGACCGTCGCCCAGAACGAGGACATGCGCAAGATCACGGCGTGGGCCGCCATCATCGCTGTGCCCACCATGGTCTGCGGCGTGTACGGCATGAACTTCGAGCACATGCCCGAGCTGCGCTGGACCTACGGCTACCCCTTCGCCCTCTCGGTCATCGCGGTGGCCTGCTTCTTCATCCACCGCGGTTTCAAGCGCAACGGCTGGCTGTGACCGCCGCCTCGCCCTCGGCGCCGAGTATCTGGCGGAGCCGGGCCGCGTAGGCCCGCGGGTGGCTGGTGTTGCCGTTGTGCCCGCCAGGCAGGAACTGGCACGCGTTGCCCGTCCATTCCGCCAGCGCCTCGGCACAGCGGTAGTCGAAGACGGTCCGCGGTGTCGTGAGACCCGCGGCCGGTATGACATGGGTGCCGGCGGGGCCGAGTGACGCGATCCGCTCGGGGCGGAGGGTGTCGTCGATGATGGCGGCGAAGTCGTGCCGGATGAAGCGATCGAAGTTCGCGACGCGACCGGCGTCGAGCGGCTGGGGCGTCAGCCCCGTTTCGGCGTCCTGCCCCGACGGGTCGATGCCGACGACGCGGGCCATCTCCGGGAACGCGGCCCGCAGCCCCTCCCCGCGATAGAGCTCGACGATCTCGGCCAGCTCACGCTCATGGGCGCGCCTGTCCACGTCCGGCAGGAGTCGGGGCGCGACGGGCTCGTGGGCGATCAGGGTGCGGATCAGGCCCGGGTGCCGCAGCGCCGCGTGGAGGCCGATGAGGGCGCCGAAGCTGCAGCCGAGCATGAGGGCGGGCTCGTCCGTGACGGCGGCCAGGACGTGCCGGACGTCGTCGGCGTGCTCGGCCAAGGTGGCCGTGCCCTGCGGTTCGTCGAGTCGGCTGCGTGACAGCCCTCGCCGGTCGTACGTGACCACTGTGAAGGCGTCCGCGAGGTGCGGGACGAGGTCGACGGTGCGGTCGGCGTCACCTTCACCGCTCTGCGAGAGGAGCAGGACCGGGCCGGCTCCCTGGACCTGGTAGTGCAGAACAGCGCCCGGGACCTTCAGCGTCGCGGACTCTGCGGTGGGCGGTGTGGTGGACGGTGCCGTGGACATGGTGCTCCCCCTTGTCGAAGGTCGACGGACCCTCCGCCGCTCCTTCTGCATCCACCATAACCCATCGAGTTCGATACATCTAGTCCGATGCATTGGAATGGATAGATCTTTTTCGATGTACGCTGCGCGCGTGAACGGAGTCGAGCTGTTTCTGCTGGGGCGCACGCTGATGAAGATCGGTGAGGACGCCCTGCCCGAGCCGCCCGGCGGCGCTGACCGCCACGCCGGCAGCGCCCGCCTGGTCCTGATCGTCGCCAGCGACATCGCCGCACACCCCGACAGCGCCATCAGCGAGATCGTCGCCCGCACCGGCCTCCCGCAGAGCCAGGTGTCCGCGGCTGTCGCCCGCCTGAAGGAAGCGGGATCGGTGGTGGCCGCCCCTGATCCCGCCGACCGGCGCCGCGTGCTGGTCAGGCAGGCCGGCGAGGTGTCCGAGCGCGTGGCCCAGGTGCGCGCCACCGGCATCGAGTCCGCCCTCATGGCCGCGCTCGGCACGGACGCGCCGCAGCACCTCCCCGAGGTCCAGGCCGCTCTGGACGTGCTCGCCCGCCATTTCCTGGACCTCACCCCCGCCCCCACCCCGGCAGCCTCGTCATCCCCGGCCGCCCCGCCGTCCGCAGCCACCCGGGCGGACCAAGCGACCCCGTAGGCCCCAGTGACCCTGTTAGCCCCAGCCACCCTGCCCTCCTCAGCCACTCCGTCGGACCCAGCCACCCCGTCGGACCCAGCCACCCCGCCGTCCCCAGCCACCCCGTCGGACCCAGCGACCCCGTCAGCCCCGTAGAAGCGCCGGCCCACCCGTGAAGTGGCCCGGGCCCGTTGGGGCGCGAATGATGGTGGGCACGGAGGTGACCGTCATGACGGCGAGCATCGTGGTGGGCCTGGACGGCACGGAACAGGCACACACCGCCGCGGAGTGGGCGGCCGACGAGGCCGTGCTGCGCGGCACCCGCGTCCACCTGGTGCACGTACAGGAGTCGTCGCCCGAGCTCCTCCTCCCCCTCGTGTCCCGGGAGCCCTCCGAGTCATGGGCCGAGGAGATGCTCACGCGGACGGCGGCCGCGCTGCGCGAACGCCGTCCCGGCCTCGCGGTCACCACCCGGCTCCTGCCCTCGCAACCCGTGCCGAGCCTCATCGCCGCAGCCGAGGACGCCGAGTTGCTGGTCCTCGGCTCTCGCGCCATGAGCGGTATGGCCGGATATCTCGTCGGTTCGGTCGGGATGACCGTCACGGGGCGGACCGAGCGTCCCGCCGTGCTCGTCCGGTCCCTGCGCCCGCCCCATCCGGAAGGACCGGTGACGGTCGGGATCGATGTGCGTGAACCCGCCGAGGAGGTCCTGGGGTTCGCCTTCGCGGAGGCGGCCCGGCGCCGCACCGGATTGGACGTGGTGCACGCCCGGCACTTCCCCCTCCACGCCCGCCTCGGCGCTGCCGTCGTGCCGGATCACCGGCTCACCGTGCCCCCGGAGGTCCAGCGCTCGCTCGACGAGCTCCTGGCCCCATGGCACGAGGAGTTCCCCGACGTGGCGGCCACCGGACGCGTGGCGATCGGCTCCGCCGGGCAGGAGCTCGTACAGGCCGCCGAACGCGCCGTCCTCCTGGTCGTGGGCCGGCGCAGCCGCCGTTCGACACTCGGCTCGCACATCGGCAGCGTTGCCCACGCCGTCCTCCACCACAGCCGCGCGCCGGTCGCCCTCGTCCCCCACGATTGACGGCCCGGACGAGCATGCCCCCGGCCCGTCCCGGACCCGTCGGCGCCGTCCCCCGGGCGGTCGTCCCCGTGCGGGACGCGGGCCCGCCGCGCATGCTCGAAGCATGTCCCAGGTCACGACCACCGACCTGTACCAGGTCACGATGGCGCTCTCGTACCTGCGGGAGGACATGCGGGCCCCGGCCACCTTCAGCCTCTTCGTCCGCGACCTCCCGCCGGGCCGCGGGTTCCTCGTGGCCGCCGGGATCGAAGCGGGCCTGGACTACCTCGGCCGCTTCCACGTGGGCCGCTCCGACATCCAGGACTTCGCCGCGGCCCTGCACCGGCCCGTCGAGGACCTCGAACCGCTGCACGGCCTGTCCTTCGACGGGGAGGTCCGCGCCGTGCCCGAGGGACGGCTGGTCCTGGCCGGTGAGCCGCTTCTGGAGGTCACCGCCCCGCTGCCGCAGGCGCAGCTCGTGGAGACGTACCTGCTGTCGCTCCTCTGCCACCAGACGGCGGTCGCCTCCAAGGCGGCGCGCTGCGTGGTCGCCGCAGCCGGGCGGCCGTTGATCGACTTCTCGCTGCGCCGGGCCCACGGGCCCGAGGCCGGGCTGCAGGCGGCGCGTCTGGGCGCCCTCGTCGGCTTCGCCGGCACCAGCAACGTCGCGGCCGCTCGCCGCTACGGCATCGCCGCCGCGGGCACGATGGCCCACTCGTACGTCGAGAGCTTCCCTTCGGAGGAGGCGGCGTTCCGGGCCTTCGCCCGCACCCATCCGGGCCCGGTGACCTTCCTCGTCGACACCTACGACACCGACCGCGGCGTCGCGACCGCCGCGCGCGTCCTCGCCGACCTCGGGCTCGGCCCGGAGTGCGCGATCCGCCTGGACAGCGGCGACCTGGGCGCCCTCGCCCGCCGGGCGCGCGCCGCTCTCGACGCGGCGGGGCCCGAAGGCGTACGGATCATCGCGAGCGGCGGTCTGGACGAGTACGAGGTCGACCGGCTGGTGCGGGAGGGGGCGCCGATCGACGCGTACGCGGTGGGGACGAAGGTCGGCACGGCCGCCGACGCCCCCTACCTGGACATGGCGTACAAGCTGGTCGAGTACGACGGACGGCCCGTCATGAAGCTCGCGACGGCGAAGGCGACGGCGCCCGGGCGCAAGCAGGTCTTCCGGGGGCCGGCGCTGCACGACGTCATCGGTCTGGCCAACGAGCAGCCGCCCGAGGGAACGGAGCCCCTGCTCCTGCCCGTGATGCGGGGCGGGCTGCGCACCGGACCGCCCGACACCCTGGCTGCCGCCCGCGCGCGCTTCGAGGCCGACCTCGCCGCGCTTCCGGAGGAGGCCCGGCGCATCGAGCGCCCGGTGCCGCCGGTGCCCGCGGTCTCCACGCGGCTCACAGCGCTGACGGCCGTCGTCCGGCACCGGATGCAGGCGCGGACGGGAGCCGGCCGGTGGGCACCGGAATGACCTGGATCCTGACGCTCGTCGGGGCGGCGATGGTGCTCTTCATCCTCCGGGACATCTTCCACACCCTGTGGCACCCCACCCGGCACGGCGGGCTGAGCAGGCTGGTCATGCGGGCCGTGTGGCGACTCTCCGCCTTCCGCACCACGCCCTGGCAGCCGGCGGGACTCTCGGGCCCGATGGGCATGATGGCCGTCGTCGCCTTCTGGGCCGTCGTCATGGCCGTCGGATGGGGCCTCATCTACTGGCCGCGCATGCCCGAGGACTTCTCGTACGCCGCCGGGCTCACCCCCTCCGAGCACGCGGGTCCCCTCGACGCCCTGTACTACTCCCTGGTCACGCTTGCCACGCTCGGTCTGGGGGACATCGCGCCCACCTCGGGCTGGCTGCGGGTGCTCGCGCCCATGGAGGCCCTGGTCGGCTTCGCCCTCCTGTCGGCCACCGTCGCCTGGATCCTCGGCATCTACCCGGCCCTGGCCCGCCGCCGAGCGCTCGCCCTGCGCCTGTCCCACGTGCGCCGCAGTCGCGCCGACTCGCAGGCACTCGACTCCGCCGGGGGCGCCGCGCTCCTCGACGGTCTCGCCTCGGCCGTCGCCACGATCACGGTCGACTTCCTGCAGTACGCCGAGTCGTACTACTTCTTCGACGGCGACGAGACCACGTCCCTGCCCCGGCAGCTGGGCCACGCCGTCGACCTGGCGGACCAGGCGGCACGGGCCGACCACCCGGACGTCCGGCTCTCCTCCTCGGTGCTTCGCACGGCGCTGGAGGACCTGGCCACCGTGCTCGACGAACGGTTCCTGCGCACGGGCGGGCCGCCCGACCGGGTCTTCGCTGCGTACGCCGACGACCACGGTCGCTCGCAGGGACCCGACGCGGGAACCGGGTCTTCCTGAGAGGGGGACCGGAGCGACGGGTAAGTCCGGACGGACGGGATGGACCAGAGAAGCGGGGAGACCGGAGCAACCCGGGAGGGACCGGAGCAACGGGGAGACCGGAGCGATGCAGGAGGAACCAGAGCAACGGGGAGACCAGAGCGATGCAGGAGGAACCAGAGCAACGGGGAGACCGGAGCGATGCAGGAGGAACCAGAACAACGGGGAGACCAGAGCGATGCAGGAGGAACCAGAACAACGGGGAGATCAGAGCGATGCAGGAGGAACCAGAGCAACGGGGAGATGCGGAACCACGTCCAGGCGGGGACCGGACCCGGCCGGGCACCGCGTCTGGGCGGAACCACGTCCACCCACCCGCGAGCCTGATCGCGGGCTTCGCTCTCGCCTTCACCCACCGGTGTCGGACGTGGCTCACATCCCCCCGGCGGACGTGGCACACGTCTCCCCGGCGGACGTGGCTCACCTCTCCTCGCCCGAGGCGGCTCGCATCTCCGCGTCGTGGGCCGCGAAGCCGTGCGGGACGATCTCCACCGGACAGTGGGCGTGGTGGATCAGCGCGTGCGCGACGCGCCCCAGGGACGGACCGACGCCCAGGGGGCGCCGGCCACGGCCCATCACGATCAGGTCGGCCCGGCCGCTGGCGTCGATCAGGATGCCGGGGGCACTCGTCCCCGTCTCCACGTGGTGGCCGACGCTCAGGTCGGGGTACACCTCACGGACCCGGTCGGCGAGCTCCTTCGCCCGGTGCACGCGCCGCCGGGCGACCCCGTCGAGGTCGTCGAGCATGGTCGCGACCCTCCCCACGTGCGTGAGCACGTTCCAGACGCTGACGAGGTGCAACGCGGCCCTACGGGCGTGCGCCTCGGCCGCCGCCACCAGCAGCCACTCCAGGTCCGTGGCGTCGTGCACGGCCGCGGTCACCGAACCGGTCTCCGGGCGCTCGGCCTCACCGCGTACGACGATCACGGGCACGTCGGCGCGCGCCGCCACGCCCAGTCCCACCGAGCCGAGCATGAGGGTGGCGAAGCCACCGAGGCCCCGGTGCCCCACCACGATCGTGCCGCGCCGCCCAGCAGCCGCTCGGAGGCCCGCGATCGACTCCTGACGGCTGAGCTCCCTGGTGACGTCGAGCTCAGGAAAGCGCTCGTGCACCGCGCTCGCCGTCTCGACGAGCAGCTCGCGGCCCGCTTCGCGAACCGCCTGGACCGTCTCGGCATCGCTGAACATGAGGCGCCGATCGGTGTTCGCGGCGTGGACGAGGTTCAGCGGACGGCCTCTTCGGTCGGCCTCGGCGGCGGCCCAGAGCGCGGCCGTCCGCGCCGTCGGGGACCCGTCGACACCGGCGACCACGGCGCCGAGCTCCGGCCGGACGGGGATCTCGCTGTCCATGGTGCCTCCGTTGTCCATGGTGCCCCCTCGACGCGCGTCCGGGGCACCCGAGCGGGTGCCCCGGGGCCACGCGCCGAGGGTGCGGCCCGAGGGAGCCGCGACCGCGGGCGCGCTCGGGGAGCGCGGTACCCGGATGGCTCCGCCTGGCGGACAATCCTTGTAGGGGCGGGCAGGAACCCACCGAGCACAGGGGTCGCCATGACCGATCTGCCGGCAGCCGAGACGCGCACGCGGGTGTTCCTCGTGGACGACCACGAGGTCGTCCGTCGGGGCCTGCGCGACCTGATCGACGACGAGCCCGACATGGAAGTGGTCGGGGAGGCCTCGACCGCCGACCACGCTCTGGCCCGGGGGCCCGCGCTGCGGCCGGACGTGGCCGTCCTCGACGTACGGCTGCCCGACGGGGACGGCATCTCCGTGTGCCGCGAGCTGCGCTCGCGGATGCCCGGTCTGGCGTGTCTCATGCTGACGTCGTTCGACGACGAGGACGCCCTCATCGACGCGATCATGGCGGGGGCGGCCGGGTACGTGCTCAAGCAGATCAAGGGCTCCGATCTGGTGTCGGCGGTACGGACCGTGGCCACGGGCCAGTCGATGCTCGATCCGGCCACCACCGCCCGGCTGATGCACTCCTTGCGGGATCCGGAGACGGCCAGGGCGCCGGAGGACGAGCGGCTCGCGGGGCTGTCCGAGCGCGAGCGATCGGTGCTCGACCTGATCGGCGAGGGCCTCACCAACCGGCAGATCGCCAAGCAGTTGTACCTGTCGGAGAAGACCGTCAAGAACCACATCTCGCGTCTGCTCGGCAAGCTGGGCGTCGAGCGGCGGGTGCAGGCGGCCGTCATCGCCGCACAGGCCCATGAGCACGACGTCGGGGAGAAATAGCCCCGCTCGCCTCCGGCCGGACAGGCCACCACGGCTCCCCACCGGCCGACGGCCCGGCAGCCTCCGGGGGAACGGCTGTGCGCCCCCGCCTCCGCCTCCCTCTCCGTCTCCGTCTCCGTCTCCGTCTCCGTCTCAGACCGCGTCCTCGGCACTCGCCAGGCGGGCATCAGCGCGGGCCTCGGCACGCGCCAAGCCGGTATCAGCGCGGGCCTCGGCACGCCTCCGACGGGGCTCGGTACGCGTCAGGCGGCCCTCGCTGCTCGCCGGGCGGCCCTCGCAGCCGGGCGGCCGTCGCGACTCGCCGGGCGGGGCCTCGCTGCTCGCCGGACGGGCTTGGCGCGCCTCAGGGGTGGCCTCGGCGTTCGTCGGGCCGCAGCGGGACCCGCCATTCGAGCAGCGTCCCGCCCGGTGTCCCGCCCGTTCCCGGCCGTGCACGGACCAAGAGGTCGCCGTTCAGGCGCTCGGCCCGTTCGGCCAGGTTGCGCAGACCGCTGTGCGCCGCGCCCGCCGGAATGCCGACCCCGTCGTCGCTCACGGTCACCGCCAGTGTGCCGTCCTCGACGACGACCGCCACCTCCACGTGCCGGGCCTCGGCGTGGCGGGCGACGTTGGTGAGCGCCTCCCCGACGACCGCGATGACCTCGTCGGCCGCCTCCGTCGGCACGTCGGTGTCGAGCAGGCCCTCCATGCGTACGGCGGGGGCGAAGCCGAGCGTCGCCGCGGCCTGGTCCACCGCTTTGACGATGCGGTTCCTGAGCTTCGGTGCCGCCCCGGGGGACTCGTGCTCGCGCAGGCCGAAGATGCTGGACCGGATGATCTTGATGGTGGCGTCGAGGTCGTCGATCGCCCTGGTCAGCCGCTCCGTCGCCTCCGGGTGCTCGACGAAGCGGCGGGCGCTCTGCAGGGTGATACCGGTGGCGAACAGGCGCTGGATGGCCAGGTCGTGCAGGTCGCGGGCGATCCGGTCGCGGTCCTCCAGCAGGCTCACCTGTTCGGCGTCGCGGCGCCGGTCGGCCAGTTCGAGGGCGAGGGCCGCCTGCCCGGCGAAGCCGGGGAGGGCGGTGATCTCGGCTCCCGTGAACGGGGGGCGCCCCCGCCGCCTGGCCAGGATCAGGACGCCGTTGAGCCGCTCCTTCGTGCCGACCGACACCGCCACGGCCGGCCCGAAACCCTTCCACCGCTCGGGCTGGACGGTGACCCGCTGGTCGTGCTCGACGTCCGCCACGGCGACCAGCCCGTCCTGGAGGAGGGCCGCCGCGGCCAGGGTTCCCTCGATGCTCGACAGGACCACGCCCTGGTGCGCGTCGGACCCCTCGCCGCGGGCCAGTGACCCCCGGAGCTCGCCACCGGGCCCGACCAGGTAGAAGACGCCGATGTCGGCGCCGGCGATGTCCACGGACTGTTCGAGCATCCCGTCGAGGACCTCGGACTCCTCCGCCCCGGAGAGGAGGGCGCGGGTGAAGTCGGAGCTCGCGGCCAGCCAGCGATGGCGGAGCCGTCCCTCCTCGTACAGTCGGGCGTTCTCGATGGCGATGCCGGCCGCGATCGCGAGGGTCGTCACGACGGCCTCGTCCTCGGCCTCGAAGTCGGCCCCACCGCGCTTCTCGGTGAGGTAGAGGTTGCCGAACACCTCGTCGTGGACGCGGATCGGCACGCCGAGGAAGGAGTGCATCGGCGGGTGGTGCGGCGGGAAGCCGTACGAGGCGGGATGCTGGGACAGCTCGGTGAGGCGCAGCGGGTGCGGGTTGCGGATCAGCTCGCCGAGGATGCCGTGGCCCGAGGGCAGGTCCCCGATCCGCCCGCGCAGCTCGTCGTCGATCCCGACGGGGACGAACTCGGAGAGCCTCCGGTCGTCGCCGATGACGCCCAGCGCCCCGTACTCGGCGTCCACCAGGGTGACCGCCGCCTCCACGATGCCGCGCAGCACCTGTGGCAGGTCGAGTTCCCTGCCGACGGACATGACGGCTTCGAGGAGCCCGTTGAGCCGGTCCCGGGTGCCCCGGACCTCGTCCATGCGTGCCTGGAGCTCGTCCAGCAGCTCGTCGAGGCGCAGCCGCGGCAGTCGCGCGTCCGCGGCCTCGGCGTCCTGCGGGTCCGCCAGGTCCGTGCCGTCCGCCCCGCCGACCAGGTCCGCCCCGTCCGTCCGGTCCGTGCGGCGGCCCGCCCCGTCCGCCCGCTCGGCCCGGTCGGTCCCTTCCGCCCGGCCGGTCCCTTCTGCCCGCTCGGCCCGGTCGGTCCCTTCCGCCCGGTCCGGCCGGTCCGCCCGGTCCTCCGGATGCTCCCGGTCCATCGCACCCTCCGCGGTCACGTCGGGCGCGCGGACGGCGCCCGTCACGCCCGTCTTCACCGTAGACCGGATGCCCCCGCCGTACCTGCCGGGCCCCTCCCGCGCAGGCTCGCCGTCGAGGGTGGCCGCCGCCGGAAGTGCCGGTCATGACGTGTGGCCGTGTCCGGCTCCGTGTCGGGGGATCAGCTGCACCGGGCAGTGGGCGTGTTGCAGCAGACCGAGTGTGGTCCGGCCGAGTGTCGGTCCGAGGTACCCGGGTGCGCGCCGGCCGCCGGCCACGAGCAGGTCGGCGTGGTGCGACGCCTCCACGAGCGCACCGGGCACACTGTGGTCCTTCTGCCCGTCCGCGTCGAGGTCGAGGTCCGGGAACTCGTCGCTGAGGCGTTCGGTGACCTCGGCCAGGGCGTGCACGTGCGCGCGGGCGGCCTCCGCGGAACTGCCCGGCAGCATGGCGCGGACGCCGGTGGACGGGGTGGTGCCCCACACGTGCAGCAACCGCAGCGGCACCTTGCGCAGCAGCGCCTCGCGGGCCGCCGCCCGGGCGCAGCCGAGGTCGTCGGCGTCGCGGACCCCGGCGAGCACGGCGCCGGCCTCGGCGGTCTCGGCGGCGTCGCGCACGACGACCACCGGGGTGGTGGCGTCGGCCGCGAGTTCGAGACCGACCGATCCGAGCAGCAGGGCGGAGAAGCCGCCGAGTCCCCGGTGCCCGACGACGATCGTGCCGTTCAGGGCGGCGGCGTCGCGCAGGGCGCGGGCGGGCGTGCCGGTGGCGAGCTCCCTGACGACGGTCAGCTCGGGGTGGCGTGCCGCGACCGTTCCGACTGCCGAGTCCAACAGCTCCTCCGCCGCTCGCCGGACCCGGCCGGTCTCCGCGTCCGACAGGTAGAGGGCGTCGGTGTCCGTCGCGTGGACGACGCTGAGGCCGCTGCCCCGGAGCACCGCTTCCCCCGCGGCCCACGCCAGCGCCGTACGGGCGGACGGTGAGCCGTCCACGCCGACGACGACCCTGCCCAGCCCGGGCCGTTCCGTGGATCCGTCCATGACTCCTCCTCACGGGTCCTCGGGACTCGTCCGGTCCCGTTTCCGCGCTGCTCCCACCGTGTCATCCGGCGTCCGCCCGGTCGCAGGGCCGCAGAGGCCAAGGGCAGGCCCTGTCGGTCCGTGCGGTGGGGACCGTTCGGCCCTCCCGGAGCGTCGGCGCGCGGGCGACGGTGGTGGAACGGGGAGCCGGCTCGCCCTCCGGACGCGCGAAGACGAGGCGCGGTGACGAAGCAGCTGAAAGGTCGCCGACCCGGCACGTTCACCCGCGGGCAGTACGGTCAGCCGGCCTCCGCGGAGTCCGTAGCCGCGAGGGACGTGTGCTGCGGGCCGCCGAGCGCGACCTTCAAGGCGCCGGTGTCGGCCGCTCGGCCGAACACGTCGTACGCCTCCTCCATCTGTCCCAGCTCGAAGCGGTGCGTGACCAGCTCCGCCGCCGGCAGCCGGCCGGCCGCCATCATGCGCAGCAGCATGGGCGTGGACGAGGTGTCCACGAGGCCGGTCGTGATGGTGACGTCCTTGATCCACAGGTCTTCGAGGTGCAGGACCGCCGGCTTGCCGTGGACGCCGATGTTCGCGACCCGACCGCCGGGCCGGACCATCCGCGTGCACATCTCGAACGCCTCGGGAACACCGACCGCCTCCATGACGACGTCGGCGCCGAGGCCGTCCGTCAGGTCCTCGACGAGCTGCTCCGGGCCCTCGTCGGCGGTCGCGGTGGCATCGGCGCCGAGCGTCCGCGCGGCGGCGAGCCGGGACCCGGCGAGGTCGACGGCGACGATGCGGCCGGGGCTGTAGAGCCGTGCCGTGACGATGGCGGCGAGACCGATGGGGCCCGCGCCGACCACGACGACCGTGTCGGCCGGCCGGACCCCGCCGTTGAGGACGCCCACCTCGTACGAGGTGGGGAAGATGTCCGCGAGCAGGACGGCGTCGAAGCTGTCGACCGCGCTCGGCAGCGGGTGCACGGACAGGTCGGCGAAGGGCACCCGGACGTACTCCGCCTGCGTGCCGTCGACGGTGTGGCCGAGCACCCAGCCTCCACCGCCGCGGCACTGGCCGTAGCGGCCCTCGCGGCAGAAGCGGCAGCGGCCGCAGGCCGAGATGCAGGAGATCAGGACCCGGTCCCCGGGGCGTACGGTGCGCACGTCCCGGCCGGTCTCGACCACCGTGCCCACGGCCTCGTGGCCGAGCACCCGGCCCGGCGTCACCTCCGGCACGTCGCCCTTGAGGATGTGCAGGTCGGTCCCGCAGATGGTGACCACGTCGACCCGTACGATCGCGTCGCCGGGGTCCTTGATGCCCGGGTCGGGCACGTCCCTCCAGGCGATCCGGCCCGGTCCCTGGAAGACGGCTGCCTTCATGGCGCCCACCCACTTTCCTTCGGTGCGTTCGGGTGTCCTCCTCGCTAAGACTCGGCCTCCGACACCGGGCGGCGCATGTGCCGGTCGGTCCCCGTTGCGGGCCGACCGGGCCCTGCGGCCAGGGCCGGTGCGGGTGCAGGTGCCGGTGCCCGTTCCCTTACTCGTGCCCGGGCGAGGGTGAGGACGAGCACGGAGACGGAGACGGGACCGGACCAGAACCCGGGGCACCGGGGCGGTCCTCCCCGGGCCGTCCGTCCGACGGCGGCCCGTCGAGTGGGACCCGACGGCCGCCGGCGGGCGGGCGGCCCGCAGCGCCGCTCAGCCGGTGCCGTCGAGTTCGGCTCCGATGTGACGGGCCCACGTCCGGATCCTGGCCGGGTCGCGGAAGTCCCCGCCCTTGCCGTGGCGCACCATGGACCGGGCCACGTGGCCCGGTGTGTCGGCGGTCACGGCGCCGCCGAAGGTCACGTGCTCCCGCGCGCCGAGCTTCTTCATGCGGCGGGCGACTCCGCGCACCGGCGGGATGTCGTGCTGCTCGGCGGAGCTGTCGACGGGCCCGCTGCTGAAGAGCCAGACGGGCCGGTCGCGGAGCTGGTCGGCGTTGCGCCGGGCGCACCGGCGTGCCTTGCCGTTCCAGAGCCCGGCGTAGAGGGCGCCGCCGAGGACGACCCCGTCGTACGCGCTGACGTCGGTGACGCGGTCGGCCGGCAGGACGACCGCGTCGATGCCGTCCGCCTGGAGCGTCCTGCCGATCTCGTCGGCGATGCCCGCGGTCGCACCGTGCCTGCTCCCGTAGGCGACGAGGACTCGCTTGGTGCTCATGACGTGGTGCTCCCGTTCGCTCGCTTGACCGGGATGGTGCGGGCGGCGTCGCCCTCCTCCTCGTCGGGGATCGGGACACGGACGGTCAGGACGCCGTCCGCGTACGAGGCGTCGACGTCGTCGGGGATCGTGGCCGGGAGGCGCACGGTCCGGCGGAACGATCCGTAGCGGAACTCCGAGTGCTCCTTGTCCTCCTCCTTCTCGCTGTGCTCCGCGCTCACGGTGAGGAGGTCGTCGTGAGCGGTGAGGGTGATGTCGTCGGGGTCCATGCCGGGGAGTTCGGCCCGCAGCACGTACGCGCCGTCACCGGTGGTCACCTCCATCGGGATGGAGTGGGCGGCGGTGGCCGGGCGCCATCCGGGCATCCCGGGGAACTCGCGGCTGAACCAGTCGTCGAAGTCGGGGAAGAGGCGGCGCCTGCGGTCCACCTTGTTTCCGGTCATCGTTCTCTCCTGGTACGTGGCCTGTGAGCCGATGCCGAGGGAGGGGTCGGGTCCGGCTCCTGTCCCCACTCTCCCGCCGTACGGTCGCGCTGCTCAGAGCCCAACGGGGCCGGGCGGAGGGCCGAACGGACCGTCCTGGGGAAGGGCCGATCGGCCCGCCCGTCAGGGGGCCAGGTCACGGCGGCGGAGCAGGACCTGGGCCAGGAGCAGCCCGGCCACGCCCACCCCCGCCAGGACGGCCAGGCTCGCCCACTGGACGGCGCCCTGCGCCAGGGCGTCACCCGGTGTGTAGTAGTGGAACGGGCTGAGGTGGCGCAGGGGCGCGGCGGGTTCCCAGGCGAGGGCGATGAAGTTGACCGCGAAGCCCACCGCCCCGATCGCGACGACGGCGCCGAGCACGTGGGCCCGTCGTCGTCCCGCGGCGGACACGGCGAGCGCGGGCCCGGTCACGCTGAGGGTGAAGCCGTAGCCCATGAGTCCGGCGGCGAAGACCCCGCCGAGGCCGACCTCGGCGTGGATCTTCGGCGACAGGGCCACACCGGCTGCGACGGTCAGGGTGGCGGCGGCGGTGAGCGCGGCGGAGGCGAGGAGGAGTGCGGCGGCGCGTTCGGCGAGCAGCCGGGTGCGGGTGACGGGCCGCACCATGACGAGCTCGATCGTGCCGGATTCGATGTCGGCGGCGACGGCGGCCGCGGCGAGCGAGCCGATCACGGTCAGCTGGAGGGCGATCCAGAAGGGGTGGGTCAGTCCTGCGCCGAGCAGTCCGGGGTAGCTGGCGAGGGAGACCTCGCCGCTGGAGCCGCTGAAGGCCCGGTAGGCGGACGGCGGCTGCCTCCCGCCGGAGAAGAGCTGCCCGGGCGGGATCGTGTTCGTCACGACGACGATCAGGGTCTCGAAGGCCACCATGCCGACGAGCAGGGCGGTGAGCATGCGCCGTCTGCGGCGCAGGGCGAGCCGCAGCAGGGGCAGCCTGGGGTTCACCGCGGTTCCTCCGGGGGCGTACGACCGGGCTCGTGGCGGTGGGTGTCGCTCGCGTCCCGGTAGAGGTCGAGGAACGCCTCGTCGAGGCCGGCCTCCTCCACGGTGATGTCGACGACGGGCAGCGCGAGCAGCTCGCGCAGGGTGCTCGTGAGGTCGCGGGGCGGGACGAGGAGTTCGGCCCGGTCGTCCTCCCAGTGCGGCTGCCACCGGTCGGCGGCTCCGAGGCTGCGGGGGCGCCCGCCGCCCGTGGGGGCGAGCGTGACGCGGATCCTGCGGGCCCTGGCCTCACGCAGCGCGGAGACCCGCTCGACGGTGACGAGCCGGCCCTCGCGGACGATGGCGACCCGCCCGCACGCCCGCTGCACCTCAGGCAGCACGTGGCTGGACAGCAGCACCGTGTGCCCCGCCGCCGGCGCCTCGGCCATCAGCTCGTAGAAGGTCTCCTGCACGAGCGGGTCCAGGCCTTCGGTCGGTTCGTCGAGCACCACGAGCCTCGGGTCGTGCTGAAGGGCCTGGACGAGCCCCAGCTTCTGCTTCATCCCCCGCGAGTAGCCGAGCACGGGCCGCCGCAGGTCCCGCTCGGAGAGGTCCAGCCGCTCGCACAGTTCTCCTCGGCGCGGCGACGGGGCCTGTTGGAGGGCGGCGAGCAGATCGAGGGTCTGCGCACCGGTGAGCTCGGGGTAGAGACGCAACTCGCCTGACAGATAGCCGAGTTCGGGTGCGAGGCGAGCATGGTCGGCGACCGGGTCGAGACCGAGCACCCGGGCGCTTCCCCCGGTGGGCCTGAGCAGCCCGGCGAGGCAGCGCAGCGTGGTCGTCTTTCCGGCTCCGTTGGGACCGAGGAAGCCGAAGACCTCCCCGGCGCTCACCGTCAGCGACAGTTCCGCCACGCCCACCACCGGTCCGTACGACTTGGACAGCCTGCGCAGCTCGATGGCGTGCGCCTCGCCCATGGCCACGGTCCGCCCCCGTCAGAGGAAGGCCGCCGACACCTGGACGGTGTGCACGGGGCGCCGAGGCAGTCCGTTCGTCCTGTTCAGGGGAGGCGGACGGTCCTCGGGACCGGCAGGGTGCGCGTCTGCGTCCGCGGCATGCCCCCGCTCCGGCCTGATGCCGGGCTGGGACCGCGGCCGCGACCTGTGGTCGCGGTGGTGTGTCTTCCTCGACATGGGTCACCTCCTCCGGGACCTGGGAGGACGACGTCCCCGGGGCCGCGCCCGTGCACCGCCCCGGGCCTCGCCCTCGCCGTCGCGCCCGGCCGCGCCACCGTCCCCGTCCGCGCTCGCGAAGGCGGGCGGGAGGATCTCGACGGGGCAGTGGGCGTGGTGGATGAGGGCGTGGGCGACGCGCCCCAGGGTCGGTCCGGCGCCGAGCGGGCGCCTGCCACGTCCCATCACGATCAGGTCGGTACGACCGCTCGCCTCGATGAGGAGGCCGGGGACGCTGGTGCCGGTCTCCACGCGGTGGCCGACGATCAGCTCGGGGTAGACCTCGCGGACCCGGTCGGCGAGCTCCTTGCTCTCGAGGACGCGCTGCCGGGCGATCCCGTCGAGGTCGTCCAGCATGGTCGCGACGCTGCCGACGTGGTCGAGCACGTTCCACACGCCGACCAGCCGGAGGGCCGCCTTGCGGGCGTCCGCCTCGGCGGCGGCGAGCAGCAGTCCGCCGAGGTCGTCGGCGTCCTGCACGGCCGCGGTCACGGAGCCGGTCTCGGGACGTTCGCTCTCGCCGCGCACGACGATCACGGGTACCTCGGCGCGGGCCGCCACGCCCAGGCCCACGGAGCCGAGCATGAGGGCGCCGAAGCCGCCGAGGCCCCGGTGGCCGACGACGATCGTGCCCCGCCGCCCGGCGGCCGCCCGGAGGCCGGCCACCGGCTCCTGACGGCTGAGCTCCCTGGTGACGGGAAGGTCGGGGAGGCGCTGGTGGATCGCCTGCGCGGTGTCGGAGAGCAGGTCGCGCCCCGCCTCGCGCACCGCCTGGAGGGTCTCCGCGTCGGCGAAGGCGGCACGTCGGTCGGTGTCGGCGGCGTGGACGAGGTGCAGGGCGCGGCCACGGCGGTCCGCCTCTGCGGCCGCCCACAGCGCGGCCGTCCGGGCGGAAGGGGACCCGTCGACTCCCACGACGACGTTCCCGAGCTCCGGCCTTACGGGGATCTCGCTGTCCATGGCACCTCCTCAGCTGTATGCCCGCGGGGAGCACCTCTCACGCTCCATCACAGCGCGTCCGCCGGGGATGGGCCGTTCGGCCCAGATCGACACCCTGCCCGGCCCCTGCTCCCGCCGCCACCGGCGACGGAGCCTGGGGCCATGGGGGTCTCGGGGTGAGGAGGCAGGTCATGGCGCCGCAGGTCGCCGTCGGGCTGGACGGCTCCGGGGAAAGCCTCGCCGCCGCGCGTCGGGCGGCGCGGGAGGCGGTGTTGCGTGAGGTGCCGCTACGGCTCCTGAACGTGTACGAGTGGCCGAGCGTGCCGGAGGTGGGCGCCGCGCAGGTCGACGCCGTCGCCGAACGGGCCGAGTCGCTGTGGTGGGAGGCGGCGGAGCGGGCGCACAAGGACCACCCCGGTCTGGAGATGCTCGCCGAGCGGGTGCGGGGCCGGGCGGCCTGCCAGGAGGTGATCGGCACGGCCCCCATGCCGGGGGATGATCAGAATGACCCCTGACGGGGGTGGTCGGTGTGCCCGCTGCCGGTGGGCGTCACGGCTCCCCCGCCGCGGTTCGCGGCAGGCGGTGGGGGACGACGGCGACCGGGCACAGGGCGTGGTGCAGGGCGCGGTGGGCGACCCTGCCGAGCTCGAGGCCGACGAGCGAGTCCCGTCGGCGGGCACCGACGACCAGCAGGTCTGCGGCGGCGGACCGGTCGGTCAGCACGCGGTGCGCGGGGCCCTCGACCGTGCTCCTGCGGAGCGGTACGGCGCTGTACTCGGCCGCCGCCGAGTCGAGCGCCTTGTCGAGCAGCTCGGACGCCTGCTGCTCCGCGTACGCCCGGGAGCCCCCGCTCAGGAGCAGGTGATCGGCCGGTTCGAAGGCCGGCCGTCGCCACGCGCGGACGACGTCGAGTTCCGCGCCGCGCACGGCTGCCTCGTGGAAGGCGAACCGGACGGTCCGCGAGTCCACGTCGTGCTCGCCGATGCCGAGCACGACGCGTCCGTGGCGTGCCTCCAGGGCGGGCGCGTCGCCTCGGACGACGACGACCGGGCACTGGGAGCGGGCGGCCACGAGGAGGGCGACGGAGCCGAGCAGCAGGTCGGCGAACTCGCCGCGCCCGCGCGACCCGACGACCAGCAGACCGGCCTCCCAGCCGGCCCGGAGCAGCGCACCGGCCGCGTCCTCGGCGAGGACGTCGAAAGTGACGTCGAGGCCGGGCGCACGAAGCCGGGCGCGTTCGGCCGCGGTGGCGGCGATGCTCTCGGCGAGGAGCTGGCCCGAGGGCCGGTCCGCGCTCCTGTCCGGCGCGACTCCCTCGTACCGTTCCCACAGCGAGGCGTGGACGATGTGGAGGGGCAGTCCGTGCCGTGCCGCTTCGTCGGTGGCCCAGTCCACGGCCGTGAGGCTGGGTGCGGAACCGTCCGCTCCCACCACGAGGGGTCCTGCCACGAGGGGTCCGGTCACCACGGGCGATTCCATCGCACCCACCGCCTTCCGGGTAGCGAGCCGACCTGTTGCCATGCTCGCACCGGGGGCAGGGGGCCGGACAGGGCCGTTCGGCCCCAGGGGACACCCCCACCACCGCACCCCCGCCGGCTCCCCGGGCCGCCGTGCCGCCCGCCGCCTCGGCTCCCGGATTCAGCGGCGGACGCGGGGCATGCCCAGGCCGATCCAGGAGATGATCTCGCGCTGGATCTCGTTGTTGCCGCCGCCGAAGGTGAAGATGACGGCCGAGCGGTAGCCGCGTTCGAGTTCGCCGTGCAGGACCGCGCCGGCCGAGCCTTCCTTGAGGGCCCCCGCGGAGCCGGTGATCTCCATCAGCCAGGCATAGGCGTCGCGGCGGGCCTCGGAGCCGTAGACCTTGACGGCGGAGGCGTCCTGCGGGGTGAGGGTGCCGTTCTGGACGGCGTTCACCATCTGCCAGTTGAGGAGCTTCATCGCGTCGAGGCGGGCGTGGGTGCGGGCCAGGGTACGGCGGACCCAGCCGAGGTCGAGGACGCGGCGGCCGTCGGCCAGCTTGGTGTCGGCGGCCCAGCGCTGCACGTCGTGGAGGGCGCGGATGGCCATGGTGCCGTGGGCGGCGAGGGTGACCCGCTCGTGGTTGAGCTGGTTGGTGATCAGACGCCAGCCCTTGTTCTCCTCGCCGACCCGGCGGGAGCAGGGGACGCGGACGTTCTCGTAGTAGCTCGCGGTGGTGTCGTGGGAAGCGAGGGTGTTGATGAGCGTGCAGGAGTAGCCGGGGTCGTCGGTCGGCACGAGGAGCATGGTGATGCCCTTGTGCGGCGGGGCGGCGGGGTCGGTGCGGACCGCGAGCCAGACCCAGTCGGCCGTGTCGCCGTTGGTGGTCCAGATCTTCTGTCCGTCGACGACGTAGTGGCCGGTGGTCTCGTCGCCCTCGCGGACCGCGCGGGTCTTCAGGGCGGCGAGGTCGGTGCCGGCGTCCGGCTCGCTGTAGCCGATCGCGAAGTCGATCTCGCCGGAGAGGATCTTCGGCAGGAAGTACGCCTTCTGCTCGCCGGTGCCGAACTGCATGATCGTCGGCCCGACCGTGTTGAGTGCCATCAGCGGCAGCGGTACGCCGGCCTGGGCGGCCTCGTCGAAGAAGATGAACTGCTCCATGGGCGTGAGCCCGCGTCCCCCGTACTCCCGGGGCCATCCGACGCCCAGCCAGCCGTCGGCGCCGAGGCGGCGGACGGTCTCGCGGTAGAAGCGCTTCTGCGCGGCGGGGTCGGCGTACCGGGCGTGGACGTCCTCGGGGACGAGCTCGGCGAAGTACGCACGCAGTTCGGCGCGCAGCCGGTGCTGGGCGGGCGTGTACTCGAGATGCATGGCGTCTCCCGTGGCTCGGTGCTCCGCGCGGTGCGGCGCCACGGTAGAACGTGTTCCATAAATGGGGAAGGCCCGTGCGCCGGCCGGTGGCGTACGGGCCTGTCCCACGCATCCTTCAGGGGAGCAGCTCGTCCAGGCAGGCGCGCCCCTTCTCCGCCATGCGCCGCTCGGCCCAGGCCAGGTTCTTCGGATTCACGTCACGGCCGGAGGCGAGGACCACGTCCTCGGCCGTGTACTCACCCTCCGACCCGGCGTGCAGCAGCCGGTCGGGCGTCGGAGCATCCCCCCGGACCCCCCGGGACGTCTTGTCGGTGTCACCGTTCATACCGCGGCCTCCTGTTTCTGCAAGGTTCTGCAGGCACTCGCCATTCTCGTGGCCGGGTCCCCGTCCCGCATCCGGGCGCCGCCGCCGCGCGGGCCCTGTCGGCTCGCCGCGTCGGCACCGTGTCGACGGGGGCGGGTCCGGGCGGCCGCCCGTCATGCGGGCCCGCCGGGCCCAGGGCGGCTCCCGGGCCCGGCGTCGGCCCGGATCCCCGGAGATCAGGAGTGCCGCCATGCCGTCCCCCGCCCGCCACCCCTCCCGCTGCGACCGCCACCCCTCCCGCTGGGTCGGGTGCGGGGTGGCCGCCGTCCGGACGCTCACCCCGCGCATGACGCGCGTCACGCTCGGCGACCCGTCCCTCGCGGGCGCACCGCCGCGGGGCCGGGCGGGCCGACCGCGGGGCCCGTCAGCCCCTTACCAGCGCCGCCGCCTCCCGCACCGTGAGGGACGCGCCCTCCGCGTGCCGGGCGGCGAGGACGCCCGGGGGGAGTGCGGCACGCAGGGACCGTTCGGCGTGGCCCCGCAGCGCGGACTCGGTGCGGGACGTCAGGGGACGGATCCCCGCCCCGCCCAGGGCCCCGCGGTGCGCGTCGTAGGCACCGAGGAGGCGGGCGCCCTCCTCGGGCGCTCCGGTCTCCGCGCGGACCCAGGCGGCGGTGGCGAACTGGGTGACGATCAGGTAGGGGGCGACCAGGTAGGCGAGGGCCTCCATCTCCCCCACGGCGCGGGCGAGCCGGACGGCGGCCTGCTCGAACGCGCCGTCCAGGCAGTCCAGCCAGCCGCCCAGTCCGTCGAGCATGCCGTGGAAGAGTCCGGGGGTGACGTCGCCGAACTCCTTCCGCATCAGATCGAGTTGGGCGCGCGCCAGGGAGGTCCGGCCGGTGTCGCCGTAGTGCTGGGCGAGGAGCAGGCGCGGGGTGCTGACGGCCTCCATGCCCAGCTCTCCCGACTCCTCGGCCGCCTCGACCAGCACGCGCTCCGCCTCGGCCCGGGCCGTCGGGTCCTCGGCCACGGCGGGGGTACGGAGCCGGACGGCGGCGAGGAGCGCCTTGAACACCGGGACCTGGGAGCGGGCGCCGAGGCGGGCGACGGCGTCCATGGCCCGCGTGAAGTCCTCTGCGGCCTCCGCGGTCCGGCCGGCCCGCTCGTACGTCTCACCCCGCGCGGCGAGCGACTCGGCGATCCCCCAGGAGTCCTGGGCCGCCTCGAAGAGGGCCAGCGCCTCTTCGGCCTCCTGCGCCCGGCCGCCGAGCAGCTTGGCGCGCAGGAGCAGCCCGAAGGCGAGGTCCCATCCGTCGCCGTGGGCGCGGGCGGCGGCCACGAGCGCGGCGAGGGTCTCGTCGAGGCTGCGCAGGCGCCCGGTCATCAGCTGGACGAAGAACCACATGGTTCCCGGGTGCCGGGCGGTCTGCGGCAGCCCGGGGCGGTACGCGGCGATGATGGCTTCGAGGCGGGCCCGGGTCTCGGGGCGTTCGAGGGCGGTGGCGCCTTCGCCGCCCTCGGTGGCGAGGGCCAGCAGCCGACCGCCGCGCCGCGCCTCCCTCAGCCGCTCCCCCGACCAGGGTGGCGGCACGTCGACGCAGCGCCCCTCGAAGGGCTCAGCGGGCGTCACGGGCTCCGCGAAGGGGTCGGGCCCCAGGGCGGTGGCCTCCCGCAGCCAGGTGCGGGCGTCGTACTGGTGGTTGCGCAGCTGCCAGAACCAGCTCATCGCATGGACCAGGCAGAGCGCCTCCTGCTCCTCCCGGAGCCGGACGGCGGTACGGAGTGCGCCGCGCACGTTGTCGTGCTCGGTCTCCAGCCGCCGCAGCGCGAACGCCTGGCGCCCGGTGCGCAGTTCGGGGTCGGTGAGCCGGGCGAGCTCGCGGTAGTACGTGAGGTGCCGGCGCTCGGCGGCCTCCCGGTCGCCGGCCTCGTCGAGCCGCTCGGAGGCGTACTCCGCGACGGTCTCGAGGAGGCGGTAGCGCATGCCCGCCTCGGTCTCGGCCGCCACGACCAGCGACTTGTCGACGAGCGAACCCAGCACGTCCAGGACGTCCGCGGCCACGGGGTCGCCGCAGACCGCCTCCGCGGCCTCCAGCTCGCAGCCGCCCGTGAACACCGAAAGCCGCCGCAGCACCGCCCGCTCGCCCTCGTCGAGCAGGTCCCACGACCAGTCCACGACCGCCCGCAGGGTCTGCTGCCGGGGCAGCACCGTCCGCGCACCCGAGGTGAGCAACCGGAACCGGTCGTCGAGCCGCTCCGCGATCTGACGGACACCCAACATCCGCAACCGCGCCGCCGCCAGCTCGATCGCCAGCGGCAGACCGTCCA